>JAFSTA010000223.1 GCA_017450695.1 Kiritimatiellia bacterium
AAAGGCAACAGAGGAATCTTTGATCAATTCATGGGCGCATCTGCGTTTTTCACCGTGATCCAGGTAGATGCCTGCGATACCGAACGCGGAGATTCAACCTCACGCAAAGTCCGCAAAGTTCGCAAAGGGAAGGATGTCGGCCACTTCGCGGACTTCGCGGACTTTGCGTGAGACCATGACACGAAAATTTCCGTGCTTGAGCAAGACTGGCACTTGTTGAATTACGCAGATGCGCGCATCTCCGTTTTTCACCCATGCGCATGGTCTCTTTCAGAAACACGCAAAGTCCGCAAAGGGGAATAATCGGAAACTTCGCGGACTTGGCGAACTTGGCGTGGGAAAAAAAGGCAACCGGTCTTGGATACCCTCATACCCGAACGCGGACGGGGTAGCCCGCGCACCACAGGCTGGTTGTTTCCTGTCGTGATTTCCGAGTCATCGGAAGAATCGGCGGCGACTTGCAGAGATGCGCCCAAAGCGGGACGGCACTTCGCGCAAACTACGCCGCCCCCAGTTTTTTCAAACTTCTTCTTTCTTCTGGGGGAAGTGTTTGGTAAAATCGGCGCGTCAACTTCGGTTGGAAGACCGGGGATGGCCAAGCTTCGGACGGATGCGGGGGAGAAATCCCGCCGAGGTTCGGAGTGGGTATGCCGTTTCTTACGAAATACCGCTACATTTCAAAAGGCACATAACGGCATAGGGTAATTATGCCCTTCATGGGGCGTATTCTGCCCTGTGCATTGTGTCTGCCCGTAGCGGGGCTTCGTAAGAGTGCATGGGGAGCAACAGGAGCGCCCTCTTTTCATGCACGGAACTTCTCCGACGGTAACCGAGGGTGCCAAGGAGAACGAAAGCATGACAATGGCTGGTTCCGTGCCAAATCCGCCATCGGCAGGAAAGAAAAGCCGGACCGAATCGCTCGTTCGGCGTTTACACATGAATCCCGCTCGCGAAACGTGTTGGGACAAGCACAATCCAATCCGGCCGGAATATACGTTCATCGGGATCCGTGGCATGGAAAGTTCCTCATTCCCTTTCGCGCTGTGAACGTGCCGCTTCAATATCGGGTCGAAATTTCACGATGAGAGCGAACAAGCAAAATAGCCCCTACAGTGCGGCGTTTACGGGATGCGGCTTCATGCTGGATGAAACCGTGGCGCTTCTGCCCATTCTGCAATCGCCCGACGCGGATGCGCTTCTCAAGGCGGAGGTCGAGGGCAACAATCTACTCCAGCTCGGCAAGGCCAAGACGCGTTCCCGCATGGTCGCGGAGTTCAGGCGCCGCTATCACGCATTGCCGCCCTCGTTCTGGAACTGGTTTCTCTCGCTTGATCGCGCGGGGCAGACCGTGGCGCTCTACTACTGCCTTATGCGCACCTACCTCATGCTGAAAGAGGTACACCTCAATCTCTTCCTCCCGCGCCTGAAATCGGCAAACCCCGTCGTCGCCAAGTCCGACGTGGATCGCCACATCCTCAAGATCGCCGCCTCGGACGCATTCGTCGAAAGCTGGTCGGACGCGACGAAGGCGAAAATCGCCGGAACTTGCCTTTCCTTCCTTCGTGCCGTGGGGATGCTCGAAGCGGCCACAGGCGCTCTCCATCCTGTCCCCGTTCCCGATGCGGTAGCCACCCGCTTCATTTCGCGTGGCGAAGCCTGGTACATGGAGGCACTTGGAATGCCGCTTTACGAGGTCAGCAGACTCTACCAGAGCGAGGTGTCAAAACCATGATCCAAGAACTCTACAGCAAGCTGAACAACAACGAATTCCTCGCCCCTGGCGGAATCGCCTATAACTTCTATATCGTTCCCTACGAGGTACGAAAGGAAGCGGAGACGCTGGCCGACATCGATCATATCGTCGAGGATCTCAGGAGACCCACGGATTTTATCGACGTCCTCTCGCTCGACCTTTTCTCCGTGTTTCTGGAATACCTCGACGCAGACAAGTTCGGCAATCAAAGCAGATTGGCGTTTCTGCTGGATTCGGACGCCCGTGCGGAATCCGCGTATCTCCACACGAATGTGACCAAGTCGCTCTTTGAGAAAGCACACAGCGAGCAGTTCCGTGATTACGTGCATGCCAAGATCGTGGCGCATTTTTCTCAGACAGATCCCGTACACAAACGCCCCTACGTGTTCTTGTGGGGTTTTGGCGCGATGTTCCCCTATCTGCGAGCCAACGAGTTTTTGATCGCTTACGAGGCCGTGAATGACGCCAACCTCTACAAAGTGATCCTGTTCTATCCCGGAACGGTGCGCGACGGGCAGTTCTCGTTGTTTGGAGTCCTGAACGACCAGCACGCCTACCGTGCGCAGATACTGGAAATCGAATCCGAATCGAAAGGAACGAACCATCATGGAAAAACTGGGTGAACTCTATTCCCGAAACGTGGAGGCATCTCTCAATGCCGTCGTCTCCACGGGTGATACAACCGACCAGACAGTCCAGACAGAAATCAACGAGTACGTGTTTACCGACGATATCGTAAACGGCCTGTACAGGACACTGGAAGCGATAAAGAACGGTTCCACGAGCCACAACGGTGTATGGGTGAGCGGCTATTTCGGATCGGGCAAGTCCCATTTCCTCAAATATGTCAGCTACTGTCTCCGCAACATGGGCAATGCGATCTCCCGTATGACGGATGCCGTAAAGGAATCCCTTGCGGGTGACAATTTGGGTGTCGTGCCATTGGAGTGGGCGGGTGTGGCGGATTGGCTGGTGCAACATGCGGCATCCGTCAAGACGATCCTGTTCAACATGGGAGAATCAGGCGATTTCAACGCAAAGGAGGGCGAAGAGTTCCTGACCGTGTTCTGGAGGAAGTTCAACGAAATGCGCGGGTACAGCGGAGTCAATCTGCCGCTTGCCTATTTCTTGGAGCGTCCGCTCGATAAGGTCGGCAAGTTCGATGACTTCAAGGCGAAGATCGCGGAGAAGGGATATAACTGGGAGAATGATCGCAGCGATCTGGCGGGGATGAGTCTGGATACCGTCCTGATGGTAGCGAAGGACACCATGCCGGAACTGACGGTCGATGCCGTCCGGGAAAACATCATCCACAATCGTGTGGTGCTTTCCGTCTCGAATTTTATGGAGGATGTGAACGAATGGATCCTCGCGCAGGATCCGGATTGCCGTCTTGTCTTCTGTGTGGACGAGATTAGCCAATACATCAACAACCGCGTACAGCTGTTGCTGCAACTTCAGGAAATCGTGACCGCGTTCCACAACAAGTGTGGCGAGAAGGTCTGGCTCGTCTGCACGGCCCAGCAGGACTTGTCAGAAATCACCTCCGCGAGTGGGATCGGCGCGGCGAGCGCAGGGTACGGCAAGATTATGGGACGTTTCCCGATCATGGTACAGCTCTCGGCGTCATCTACCGAATTCATCACGCGCAAGCGCGTGTTGGCGAAAACGGCATCCGCCGCGATCGAACTGGGGCATTTCTACGACGAACAGAAAGACAAAATCAATCATTCCCAGTATGTGTTTCCGGCCGCTTATCCCGTCTATGCCGACCGTGATGACTTCATCGCCACCTATCCGTTCCTAGGCTGCCATTTCCGGCTCATGGGACAGGTGCTGCGCGCATTTCGCGACCGGAACTTCGTTGTCCAGAATGTTAAGGACAATGCGCGAAGCGTTCTGACTCTTACCCTTGATGTCGCAAAGGTAACCAGGAACTGCCAGATCGGAAAGTTCATCGCGTTCGACGAGTTTTTCAGCTGGAATCTCAAGACGGGACTCACGGCTCGCGCCAATTCCGTGATTCAGAACGCCCGGGAGTTGATCAAACAACGTGAGAACCCGGCATTCGCCGAGCGTGTTTTGAATGTGCTCTTCATGATCTGTCACCTTGACTATCAGGACGCGCAGACGTTCCCTGCGACAATCGACAACTTAACTTCGCTGCTGATGACCGATCTCTCGACTTCACGAAAGACACTACGGGAACAGATCGAGGCGGAGGTGAGTTGGCTATGCGAGAAAAGCGTTCTGATGCGCGAGACCACCAAGGCCGGAACAGATCACTTCAAGTTCTACTCCAAGACTGAATCGGAGATTGATTGCCAGATCAAGGGCATTACGCCCGGACTTGGCGATCTCGCCTCGATATGGGAGAACCTGATATCCGAACGACTCGGAAGCGCGCTCAAGCCGAAGGTGACTTTCCACGCGACCAAGGTGTCCGTGGGCATGGACATCCTGGGGCGGCATCTCTTGAGCGGCAATGCGGACGTGAACATCGATCTGCGCATCAATTCGGGAGGCATGTCGCTGGGACAGTTCAGGCTCGGCAATCACGACACGACACTTGCTTTCTTCGTGAACGATCTGTGCAACGCCGACACGAAATTCCGTGACGCGCTCGATTCCTACTGCAGGTTCGATCTGTTCAGCAAGCACAATGCGCCCAACAGCCCCGAGGAAAAAGCGGCGTTCGAGGTGTTTCGTGACCGTGCGAAGAGACTCCGTTCAGACCGCCTGATTCCGGGCATGGAGAAGTTCCTGCTGGAAGCGCCGATCATCAGCGGACAAAATGACATTTCAACCTCGCCGACATCAAATCCCGCCAAGCGGTTCGAGGAGGCGCTTCAGAAACATCTTGAAATCCTCTATCCCAAGGCGCAGGCGGCTGAAAACCTTCCGCATACAGCCGTGACTCTTTCCGCCGACATTACGGGATGGCATGCGCCGCTTCCCGGCACTTCGCTTGCCGGTGCGGAGCGGATCGTCGAGGGCTATTTGAGCGGACTTTCCTCGCCGTACCCCATTGCCAGTGTGGTGGATTACTTTCAGAAACGCCCCTACGGCTGGGACGAATATGCGACGCTTGCCGTCCTGAACCGTCTCGTGGTTTCCGAACATCGCCAATTCATCTACAATGGTTCGCCCAATCCGTCCCGCGAGACGGTGGCCGCCAACCTCGCGAAGAATACCGCGAACTTTTCCATTGTCACAAAGGCGGCGATTCCCAAAGAGACAATCGACGCGTTCCTGGGCGCAATGCGAAAACTTTTCGGGCATACGACGCTCCACAATGCGAGTCAGCAGACAAGCGAACTCGTTGCGCAAGCCAAGGAATTTTTGTCCGGGAAGACGGAAAGAATTCACACGGTGAAGGGCAAGACCGGGCCGCGCCCGTTCATCGCGACACCGGATGCCGTCTGCACGAAGTTCAGCGCCTGGGAACAAATCGTGGATGTTCCCGCCTTCTTCGCCCAGGTCACCGATGAGGCACCCTCGCTCACGGCTGACTGGGACACCACCAAACAGGCGATGGGATTCGTCGAAGGAACCCAATGGGACAAGTATCTCGACATCCTCCGCTTTGTATCGCAAAATACGGAGAACGCCCTATTTCTCTCCGGAGCCGACAAGGAAAAGTTCGGGTATCTTGTCGCCGCAAAGGACGATACGCAACCGTGGAATAGCCTTCCGAGCTGGATCCAGATCAAGAAACAGCTCGAAGCGGCTTTCGAGGAATGCCGTCAGGAAAAACGCGCCGCCATCGAGGAGGTTTACACGTTCGTGTTCAACGAACTGGCGGAGATTGCGGAAAGTCTCGGCGTGGCGGAATCTCCCGTAGCCTTTGGCGCGGAGACGATTGCCGAGAAACAGAAGAGCGACTCGCTCATGGCGCTTGAGAACGCGATCAATTCCGCCCAAGCCTTCAAGGATAGGAAAATGCGGGAGATTATCGCCGCCCAACCTTCTGCCCCCTCTGCAAAACACGTCAAGAGTGTGAAGCTCGCGGTTTCTCATGCGACGCCCCTGAAGAACGAGGCTGAAGTGGACGCCTATCTGCGTGCGCTGAAACGGAAGCTGATGGCTGAGATCGACGGCGGTTTCGCGATTGTCATTCAGTAAGTCGTGGTGAATGGCCAAGGGGGATTCGGATGAACCTGACGAAAATCGAGAACTTTGCGAAAAACATCCGACGTAGTCTGATGGAGGGTGTGGATGCCGCCCTCACCCTGCTGGGGTTTACGGATCAAATGCCGGAAGCGCCTATGGCCGTGCAGGGCGGTTGGACCTATCGTGGCAAGGTGGTTGATGATGTGGAGTTTGGCGCGCGGTGGCAGCGGCTCAAGGATTTCATCGCACACGAAGAGGACGGGCGCAAGGCCGCCGTGGAACGCGCGGCGTACACCTGGTTCAATCGGCTTGTCGCGATTCGGATTCTCGCCAAGTGCGGTCTTGTGCAGCCTCAGCTCGAATGGGCGGACCAGGCGGCGCATATCCCCGTGATTGTCCATCGGATGCGCACGGGCGGCTGGAAACCCAACCTGACGCCCGGCGAGGATGCCGCCTTGGCGCGTATCCGCCACGATCCGACCCAAACGCGCGAGCAGTTCGCAATCCTCGCGGGCGCGTTCTGCCGCGAAACGCCCATCCTCCAGGCGTCGTTTGGCGAGATCGATGACTGGACGATGCTCCTTGTCCCGACCAATCTGCTCGCGGAGGGCGGGCTTGTCGATTGCCTCAACGACGCCACGCTCCTTTCCGATGAGGACTACCGACAGGACGAGCTGATCGGCTGGCTCTACCAGTACTACATCGCCGAGCGCAAGGCCGAGGTGTACGACGGGTTCAAAAAGAAAAAGAAGGCTGGTGTCGCCGAGATCCCTGCCGCCACGCAGATATTCACCCCGGACTGGATTGTGAAGTATCTCGTGGAGAATACGTTGGATTCCGCCGATCCCACCTCAACATCCTTTCTCGATCCCTGCTGCGGATCGGGGCACATTCTGCTGGAGGGATTCCGCCATCTCCTTGCGGCATACGATGAGCTGGGCTATTCGAAGCGTGTCGCCGTCGAGAGAATTTTCGCCAATAACCTGACGGGGATCGACATCGACCCGCGCGCGCGGCAGCTCTCCACATTCGCGCTGTTGCTCGCGGCGGCAAAGGAGGACGATTCGTTTGCCGATGCGCACGCGCTCCCGCGTGTGTTTGATACGGCGGGGGCTGTTATCGGCGATTCTATCGCCGATAACGGGACTCTCGAAAACTACATCGCCAAGACGCTCGGCACATCGAAAGAGAAGGAGATAGGGGAAATCCGTGCCGCCCTTTCGCTTCTCCGCGACAGGGGAGAGAACATCGGATCGCTACTCAAGCTCGACCTCGCGCCCGAGACGCGGGCGCTCATCAAAACACGGCTCCCGGATGTGGAGGACAAGGTGCTGCGACGTGCGCTGGATCGGTTGCTTGTGCTTACGGGCGAATACGATGCGCTCGTCACCAATCCGCCGTATCTCGGCGCAGGGAACCTCAACGCCACCCTGAAGGAATATCTGGAAAAACACTACAAGGACGGTAAGGGCGACCTCTTCTCGGCATTCATTCTGCGGCTCATCGAAATGTGCAAGACCGGTGGGCGCGTGGGCATGATCACGATGCAGAGCTGGATGTTTCTCTCTTCTTTTGAAGCGATGCGAAAATGTCTCTTGGAAAAATGCACCATCCTCTCGATGGCTCATCTGGGGGCGCACGCTTTCGATTCTCTCGGTGGCGAAGTGACACAGACCACTGCCTTTGTACTGGCCAATGAGTTTTACCCTGGTTTTGCGGGAACATACTACCGCCTTGTGGATGGAAAAAGTGAAAAGGAAAAGAAGGAGTTGTTTTCCAAAATAGAACCATTCCATGTCTCAGCTGACAATTTCAAAAAGATTCCAGGCACTCCCTTCGCCTATTGGGTGAGCGAGAAGATGCTCAAGGCGTTTGAGGAGGGGAAGCCACTGTCAGAATATGCTTTGCCGCGGCAAGGGATAGCAACTGGCGATAATAATCGGTTTTTGAGGTTGTGGTATGAAGTAAGTCTTTCAAGGCTTGGTTTTGACGGACGGCAAGGTGAACATACAACAAAGAAGTGGTATCCTTGCAGAAAGGGAGGAAGTTATCGGAGGTGGTATGGGAACTATGAGATTGTCCTTGATTGGGAAAATGATGGAAAGAGACTGAAGGAGTTTTCTGGATCCGTAATAAGAAATCCCAATTATCATTTTCTTGAGGGAATAACATGGACATCAATTGGGCATACTTTCTCAATGCGGTACGCGCCAGCTGGTTTTCTCTTTGAAAGTAAGGGTGCGACATGTGTACCAGTAGGGGATTTCTCACTAAAGTTTTCGCTGGCACTTTGCAATACCGTTGTGGCAGATAAGTTCTTGGAACTACTTGCTCCTACATTAGATTTCCATGAGGGACCAGTTGGCAATCTCCCGACGCTTTTTGTACCAAGGATTCAAAGACAAGTGGAATCACATATTGATGAATTGATTTCCCTCTCCCGCTCCGATTGGGACGAATATGAGACATCTTGGGATTTTAAGGTGAATCCGCTTGTGCAGGAGGGGTTACGGAAGGGCGCGGGCGGAATGTCGCTTGAAGATGCGTGGCGGTCGGTCTTTGCCCGGCGCATGGAATGGGCGGCACGCATGAAAGAGCTGGAAGAGGAAAACAACCGACTCTTCATCGAAGCGTACGGGCTGGAGGGCGAGCTGTCGCCGACGGTGGCGTGGAAGGATGTGTCGATCACGGGGAATCCGTATTATCGGTATAAGATCGACGGGGAGGGGTTCCGTTCGGCGCAATATTATTGCGCCGAACAGGACTGCGCCGAACAGGACATAGGGCCGGCCATGCCGCAGATGCCGCCCGAATTGGAGGCGCGGGCGCGGGCGGATGCGGTGCGCGAGTTGCTATCCTACGGAATGGGCGTTCTGATGGGGCGGTATTCGCTGGAGAAGGAAGGGCCGATCCTTGCCTCGCAGGGCGAAACCATACAAGACTACAGGGAACGGATACACGGGGCGGGGAGAATCAGTCCGGATGAAGACGGCGTCATCCCCGCCATCGCGCTGGACGGAGACTTTTTCCAAGACAATCTCCTGTACCGTATGCGCGAGTTCCTGTCGGCGGCATTCGGCAGCGACAGGATCAATGTCAACCTCAACTTCATCGAGGCGGCGCTGGACTGCAAGATCGACAAATACCTGACGGACAAGTTCTTCGATGACCATGCGAAGATGTACCGCAAGCGGCCGATCTACTGGCTCTTCGAATCACCGAAAGGCTATTTTTGCGCATTCGCCTATATGCACCGCATGACGGGGGCGACGGCGGGACTGATCCGCAACAAGTACTTGCTGCCGTACATCGCGCATTTGGAGAAGTGCCATGTCTCCGAGGCAGCGAAGGGCGCGGCCATGACGAATGCGGAACGCAAGCGCGTGAAAGAAATTGAAAAAGCGATTGCGGACTGCAAGAAGTACGACCTTGCCCTCCATGACCTTGCGGAAAAGTCCATCGCCATCGACCTCGATGACGGCGTGGCCGTGAACCGGGAGAAATACAAATCTGTCTTGGCGAAAATCTAGAAGACATGGTAAACTATAGTTTAACAAATGGGAGAGAACGATGACTGATTATCCTCTGAAAGAAACAATCCATTCCATGCTTCGGCGGTGTGTCGGCTGGGACTACACGAAGCCCTGCATCTACATGATCACCGTCGTGCTGGCTGACCGGCGCGGCAAGGCGCTGGGTACCGTTCTCGCCGATAGGATCGGCGATCGCGGGCTTCCCGCCGCCGCCCATTGCGAACCGACCGACCTGGGGCGGGCGGTGGAAGGATGCTGGGAGGCAATCCCGCGCTTCTATCCGCAGGTGCAGATTCTCGGCAAACAGGTGATGCCGGACCATTTCCACGGAATCCTGTGGGTGAAAGAGCCGCTGGACTGCCATTTGGGACAGGTGGTCAAAGGCTTCAAGCTGGGTTGCAACAAGGCGGCGCGGGCTCTATCATCGGCGATGGCATCGCCGATAACAGGGCTCGGCAAGGGGCTATTCGCGGAGGGCTTTCAGGACACCATCCTTTTCAGCAGAGGGCAACTCGAAAAGATGATCACCTACATCCAGGCGAACCCGTTACGCCTTGCCGTCAAGCGCGCGATGCCGGAGTTGTTCACGATGGTACGAGATGTCCGGATCCCGGTGATCCTGTCGCCGACGGCAGAACCCGCCGACCTGCATTTCTCCGCCATCGGCAACCTGGGGCTGCTGGACCGACCGTTGGTACAGGTGCAATGCTCACGGCGACACCTCAACTACAGGCGCGTTCCCAAGCCCGGCGGCGGGTTGAAGATCGCGCGGGATGCACAAGGCGAGCCCATCGTTGAATTCGCCACGAGCGAATACGAGAACCGGCGCGACGAACTGCTGGCGGCAGGCCGTCACGGCGCGGCACTCATTTCACCCTGCATCTCCGACGGGGAGCGGCAGATCGCCCGCGAGGCGTTGAAGGAGGGACTGCCGCTCGTCACCATGCAGAACAAGGGTTTCTCGAAACTGCAAAAGCCAAGCGGCCGGTATTTCGACGCCTGTGCCGCCGGGCGGCTTCTCATGATTGCCCCTGCGGCTTGGCCGCACATGGTCGGTGAAAAGCGGATGACCCGTGACGATGCCCTCGCCATGAATCGCCTCTGCCAATGGTTGGCGGGGGAGGGGGCCGCCACGATTGACTACAAGGGGCACACACCGGTCAATATCGACCGCATGGCGCTCGACGCCACAAGGAGTCCGTGATGAAAGCGGAAGAAATCAAAAAGCATTTCGAAACAAGCGGAAGAAACGTCGCGTTTCTATTCGCGGAAGATATCTTCGTGCGTGACGAGATCATGCGGTTCGACCTGGGAGCCGATACAGAAATCGTGGAATACAAAGGCGATGCGTTCGTGCTCAAGCACAAGATACGCACGTTACCGAAAGAGAAGCGCCTTGTGGTACTGGTATCGGGACCGTCGCCGCTCGCAACGGGAGAAGACACGGGGTCGTTTCCGCTTCTCGGCGAACTTATGGCGAACGGAGAGTGCAAGGCGCAGACGCCGGTCTCGTTCATGGCGGCGAACGGAATGAACACGGGCGATGCCGCACTTGCGGGAATCGTGTCGCGCCATCTTGCAGAGATGACGACGGGAAAAGGCGATGCGGTGTTCGGCGGGCAGTTCGGGACCGGGTTCACGGCGGAGAAGGCGGCGCAGGGACTGGTGAGCATTCATCTCGGCGCGAAGGAGATGTGGGAGTGGCGGGAGATATTTGCGAACCTGTTCCTCTGCGATGCCGAAGAGGTAAAGAATCCGAAAAACGGATCGAAGGCGGCGTTCCTGTTCAAATCAGGATTCGGCGACGTGTTGAAAGAAGTCCAGGGGAAATGCCGATGGTATTTTGGCGCGGAGGGGCAGACGCCGAAAGGCGGAGAAATCGGAAAGAGGGGCTTTTTCTCTACGGCGGTGGAGCGGCTCGTGTACAATGCGGTGACGCGTCCCCTGCCGGTCGCTGCGGGCGATCCCTATACGACGCGGAAAGAGACGGATGCAGGGAGACTGGATCGGATGGAAGGATTCCTGCGCTGGGCTTCAGAGAGCCTGCCGGAGCAGAAGCGGCGAAAGTTCTTCGGCGCGGTCGAGGCATTGTCGGCGCAAGTCAAGGGCAAGGGCATTGTTGCGGCATACGGCGCGACGGCAAGGTACGGGTTCTATTTCCAGCGGGTTTCGAAGGAGATTCTGCGCACATTGGCAGCGGACGGATTCGGGGCTGATTCGGCGACGAAGGCAAAGGCGGCGGAGCGCGTGGCGAGCTCGGCGGTGGCCGATGGCGATACGGTGGCGCTCGCGCGCACGGAGGCGGCGATGGCCCGGTTCTATGTGGAGCGGGCGAAGATCGCCACGTTCGCGCGGAATACGCGGGAGGAGATGCTTTCCGCATACACGGGCGGATGGTGGCGCCTCGACAGGGAGTACAGGCTGGCGCTGGAGCACCTTGCCTCAATCGCGAATGACGAGTGCCGTGCTGTGGTGGAGAGGGCAAAGGAGAAGTTTGAGACGGATGCCCAAGGGACATTCAACGAAATGAACCTTGCCTGGACAAACACGCTCAATGCGGCGGGTGGTGCCGTAGGCATAGAGGGGGTGTTGGCGCAAGAGGACTTCTACGAGAAGAAGAAAGACCCGTCGGTGAAGATGGCCGTGGTGGTGAGCGACGCCCTGCGGTACGAGGTGGCGCTGGAGGTGATGGACCGGCTGAACGCGAACCGGGGGGCCGTCACGATGGAGGCGGGAATCGCGCATCTGCCGACCGAGACCCAGTACACGAAAGCGACATTGCTGCCGCACACTTCAATCGAATTCCAGAGGGGCCAGGCGCTGCGGCTCGACGGCGGCAAACCGACGGTGACGACGGCCGACAAGCAGGGCATTCTTCAGGCGCACTGCACGGAGGGGGTGTGCGTGACGGCGAAAGATCTGAAGGGCAAGGCACAGACTGAGAAAAGAGCCATTTTCAAGAACAGGGTCGTCTATGTTTTCCACGACTCCATCGACCATACCGGACACGGTGCGGCAACCGGACAAGAGATGGCCGGGGCGTGTCGCGAGGCTGTGGACGAGTTGGTCAAGCTGATACAGAACATCCAGAACACATGCAATGTCAACCATGTGTGGCTGGTGGCAGACCATGGCTTTCTGCTCTGCGACCGCGACATCCCGGACGGCGAAAAGATTCCGGTGGAGGAGAATGAAGACGCCAAGGAGAAGACGACGCGCTACTACTTCACGGAGCGGGCGGATCCCATCCATGCCATCTTGAAGGTGGCGCTTCCGGATGGCGGATTCGTGGCGGTGCCGGCGGGGACGCGTCGCTTCAAGGCCAACGGAAGCTATACGTTCGTGCATGGCGGCGCGTCGCTACAGGAGATGGTCATCCCGGTCATGCATTCGCGGCTGCTCGGCACGGACGCGACGAGGAGCCGTGCGAAGGTGGGCGTGACGATACTCGGTACCAACCTGCGCGTACAGTCGAGTCGGATCAAGTTCGAGTTGTTGCAGAACGAGGCCGTTTCCGCGGAGATGCAGGAACGGACGGTGCTTTGCGCCCTGTATGCGGATTCCGAGATGGTCAGCAACGAAGTGAGGATCAAGCTCGACTCCACGAGTGCGTCGCTGGATGATCGGAAGAAGGTCGTCGAGCTTGTGCTGAACGGGGAGACGGCGGGCATCCTCACGCTCAAGGTCTTCGCGGATGGCGATTCGTTAAACGCGCTTGACGAAAAGACCGTAACCAACGAAACCCTTATCCCTATGGACAACTGGTAAGACAGGAGAAGAAAGATGACGGAGATAGACAACGAAGTGCTGGAAGCGGACAAGAAACTCAATGTGAAGGTACTGGAGAGATTCGCGAAGTCCGTGGTGCGCAAAGACCTTGCCTTTCAGGTGAAGGGGAATCTGCCCGTGCCCACGTATGTGATCGAGTATCTGCTCGCGCAATTCTGTCAGTCAAGTGACGAACAGGAGATTGCCAAGGGCATGGAGGAGGTGAAGGAGATCGTTCGCGAACGCTATTTCAACCGGGCGGACAACGAAATCATCAAAGGACGCATTCGGGAGAAGGGTTCGTATCTGATCATCGACAAGGTGAGCGCGTATCTTGATGCAGGGGCGAACTGCTATCGGTGCAAGTTGGAAAATCTCGGGCTTGGCGGACTCAATATCCCGGATCAGGTCGTCCGGGCGAACGAGAAGCTGCTTTCAGGCACGGGGGTGTGGTCGCTCATCAAGATGAAATTCGATCCGGGCGACGATGCGGTTGATCGGTGGGTCATCGAAGAGTACAAGCCGATCCAGATCGCCAACGTGGATGTGGGGGAATACAAGGCACACCGCAAGGAGTTCACGACAGATGAATGGATCGACTTCCTGATCCATTCGTCCGGGCTGAACCCGTGCGTCCTCAACCGGCGCGAGAAGCTGCTTGTCATCGCGAGGTTCTTGCCATACGTGGAGAACAACTTCAACTTTATGGAACTGGGGCCGAAAGGGACGGGAAAGAGCCATGTGTTCCAGGACTTCTCCCCTTATGGCGTACTGGTGAGCGGAGGCGACATGACAAGCGCCAGGCTGTTTGTGAAAGAGGGCAAGCAGGAGTCGCTGGGGCTTGTGGCATTTTGGGACAATGTCACCTGGGATGAATATGAACAACGGAAAGGAACGCGCATCAAAGACCCGTCCATTGTTGCGACAATGCAGAACTATCTTGCCAACAAGGCGTTCAACAGGGGTGGTGCGACGCATGTGGCATCGGCTTCCATGTCCTTCGTGGGCAACACGAAACATACCGTCGATTACATGATGCGCCGGACGCATCTTTTTGAATCAATCCCCTCGGACTTCTTTGTCAACGGCGGCGCTTTCCTCGACCGCATCCATCTGTATAATCCCGGATGGGAGATTTCGCCGCTTAAGAAAAGCAGTTTCTCGGTGGGTTATGGCATGATCACGGACTATTTCGCGGCGATTCTCCATGCCATGCGCAACGAGGACCGCTCGGGGGAGATGGCGAAGTTTGCGAAGTTCAGCAGCACGTTAAGCGAACGCGACCACCTTGCCGTTCGCAAGACTTTCTCCGGCATGATGAAGCTGCTGTTTCCCGATGGCGCTTATACGACGGACGAGGCGTTTGAGATCATCGACTTCGCGGCGGAAGGACGCAAGCGGGTGAAGGAGCAGCTGTACAAGATCGACGAGACCTTCAGGGCGGAGCCGGCGGTGTTCGAGTACACGATCCTGTCAAGCGGAGAGAAGCGGCAGATCAAGACGCTGGAAGAGATCGAGAACGTAGTGGCGGGTGACGAGTGCCCGGTGGCTAGCGGTGCGTGCCCGGTGGATCGTGACGGCAATCACGAACTAGCCACTGACCACTACCCGACGGCCACGAATTTTGGCCCGAAGCATGTTTATATCCAGACCAACCAGCGCGGTGTCTCGTACAAGTCGCTGTTCGGAGACTATCTGAGGGGCGCTCAGGAGATCGTCATCGTCGATCCCTACATCCACAAACCGTACCAGATAGACAATCTCACCGACCTGTTGCAGCTGATCCTGGACTTGAACGCAGACTCAGAGGATCTGCGTGTAGAGTTGCACACGAGCGTGAACGAGGCCGATCCTGCGGGGCAGAACGAGGCGTTTGAATCGCTCAAGGAGGATTTGGCGCGTGAGGGTGTGGAGTTCGATTTCACCTACGACGCCACGCATGACAGGGCGATTCTGGTTGACGACAAGTGGGCGATCAACCTTGGACGCGGGTTGGACATCTTTGAATGGTTTCAACGATATTCGCTGAAGAAGACGTCACAGCGGATGCGCAAGTGCCGCGACTTCCAGATGACAATCGCGCCGATCCGGCCGACGGTCAGCGCGGATGAGCTAATCGCCGGCGTCAAGGCGGGGCAGGTCAAGTCCAATAGCACCGACGGCTATCTTGTGCTTGCGGGACAGTTCTACGATGAGATCGAGGCCGGCACGAAGACCGTCGAGTACCGTGATTTCACGAAGTACAACCTCAAGCGCACAATCGGCATCACAACGATCCGGTTCAATCGCGGCTACGGGCACCCCGGCCAGCCGCCCGCGCAGATGCGCTGGGAGGTGGAGAAGGTCGTGTTTCAGGATGCCGCCAACAACGAGTGCGATCCTATGACCGCGCCGGACGGTTTTGTCCCCGTGAGGATAGCGATCTATCTTGGGAAGCGAATCGGGTAAATGGGGAGAAAGGGACTGTAGAGGCGACGCTACGCGCCGCCAGCGGAGAAGCGGCGGCATTCGGGGAAGCGGCACTCCCGCCGCTTCATTCCGTTCCGTTGTCCCGCAAGGCGACAAATCAACGTTCCTTTCGTGATTGGGAGTTTGGGAGGCTTGGAGAACAGCCGCCCCTTATCTCCAAAACTCCGAGACTCCCCGGAGCGAAAGCAAGATCCGCTTGTCCAAAGCGGTCGCGACGGGGCGCGACCCTCCCGTGCTCTGCGTCTCAGCGGCTCTGCGTGAGAATCGGTTGACAGGTTAGCGTGTTCAGCAAAGCGGTCGCGATCCATCCTGCGCGAGGCTACGGAGGACAGGCTAGCGCGCCCCTCCCAATTCGGGCAACGAGGACGTTGCCCCTCCCGCTCGGCTTTCCGCGCTGAGGGCTGCGCGTGGCAAAACCCGACTGCCGTCTTTGCCCGAAAACAGGAAATTGACAGGGGAGGGGAGAAGTGGTAGGCTAGAGACGTTTTTCATGGAAGGGTTTGATTATGCAGATTACGATTGCAAAGACAGAGCAGGCCGCGAGTGCGCTTGCCGGGAAAGTGGTGAATGAAGCGGTTCGCAAAAATCCGTTCATCGTGTTGGGTTTGGCGACCGGCAGCACACCGCTGGGGCTGTACGCCGAGATGATCAAGGCGCATCAGAAGGGGTTGGATTTCAGCCATGTCCGTTCGTTCAATCTGGACGAGTATTACGGGATCACCGGAACCCATCCGCAGTCCTACCGCAAGTTCATGAACGACAACCTCTTCAAGCACATCAACATCGACCTCAAGAACACGCGCGTGCCGGACGGCATGGCGAAGGATGTGGATGCGTTCTGCCGCCAGTACGAGGCGGACATGAAGGCTGTCGGCGGGGTGGATATCCAGGTCTTGGGAATCGGGAGCGACGGGCACATCGGATTCAACGAGCCGGGTTCCTCGCTCGTTTCCCGCACGCGCAAGGTGACGCTCGCGCCCTCGACGATCAAGGACAACACGCGCTTCTTCAAGAAGGAGTCGGACGTGCCGCGTTTCGCGATCTCGATGGGCATCGGGACGGTGATGGAGGCCAAGCAGTGCATCCTTCTCGCCTTTGGCGTGAACAAGGCGAAGGCGGTCAAGGGAATGATCGAGGGCGGCATCTCGCAGTTCTGCCCCGCATCCGCCTTGCAGATGCACCCGAACACGCTGGTCTTCCTCGACGAGGCCGCCGCCTCCGAGCTGGAGCTCAAAGACTACTACAAGTGGTGCCAGAAGGCGAAGTGAGGGCGTTGTGCGTCCGCGTTGGTTGGGTTTTCGCTAGCAGTCGATTGCTTTCGGCATCCTTCCTCCCTACTGCCTGCTCCCTCAAATTTTTTGCCGAAAAGGCTTGACTTCCCGCAAAGGAAAGTCTTTACTTACGCCTCCATTGCAAGGAACGAAAGGAGTTGAGATATGGCAAAAATACGTAGTGAGAAGAAGGTGACCAAGAAAGCGGCGGCGAAAGCCGTCGAGAAGCCCGCCGTGGCGAAAAAGGCGGCGAAGGCGCAGCGCGTGACGTTTTCGGTACACGCGGATGTCGGCAGCAAGGTGTTCCTCGCTGGCGACTTCAACGGCTGGGATCCCGAGGCGAAGCCGATGGTTGACAAGAAAGGCGACGGGAATTTCTCCGTCACGCTTTCCCTGCGTCCGGGCGAGTACCAGTACAAGTTCGTCGTGAACGGAACCTGGTGCGCGGACCCTCTGAACAAGGACGTGGTGCCGAACGACCTCGGGACGTTCAACAGCGTCAAGCTGGTGACCGAGTAGCCGCGCGATGCAAAAGAGGCGGCTAGCGGTTACGTTGGGCGACCTTTCGGGAATCGGTCCCGAAATCGTCCTGAAGGCTCTGGCACGAAAAGACGTGACGGAAAGCTGCCAACTGTTGCTCTACGGGAACGCCTACGTTCTTGAAAAAATCGCCAAATCTTCCGGCATTCCCCTGCCGGAAGATTTGCTTTTTCTGCGCGGCGCGGACCCGTCGGACCGGAATTGCGGGGCGTCGCCCGCGCTGATCGATTTCCCGTTCCCGGAAGAGGAGGACATCCGTCCCGGCGAGGTGCAAGAGGCGTGCGGGCGGATGGCGGAACGGTTTATCCGTCAGGCAGTGCAGGACGTGCGGGCGGGCGTGGCGGATGCGTTGGTCACCGCGCCGATTCACAAGAAGGCGTTGCGGCTGGCTGGCGTTCCGTTCCCCGGACATACGGAGATGCTGGCGCACTTGACCGGCGTCGCCGATCCCGTGATGGCGTTCGATTCCCCGAATCTGTTTGTCAGCCTGGTTACGATTCACGAGGCGATTTCCGATGTGGCGGGGCTGATCACGCAGGAGCGCCTGGAACGGACGGTGCGGCTGACTGCGGACGCTTGCCGCAAGCGGATCGGCGGGAATCCGAGGATTGGCGTGTTGGCGCTCAATCCGCACGCGGGGGAGCAGGGGCTTTTCGGGGACGAGGAAGAGCGGGTCTTGCGTCCCGTGATCGAGCGGTTGCGGGGTGAGGGGCTTGACCTCTCCGATCCGCTGGTTCCGGACACGGCGTTCTCTTGGATCGTGCCGGGCGGAAAGTCGCCTTACGACGGTTATGTCGCGATGTACCATGACCAGGGGTTGATTCCCTTCAAGATGGTCGCGTTCGATTGCGGCGTGAACGTGACGCTGGGGCTTCCGATCGTGCGGACCTCGCCGGATCACGGCACGGCCTTTGACAAGGCATGGAAGGGAACCGCGTCGGAATCCAGCCTCGTGGCGGCAATCCGACTGGCGGGGCGCTTCGCGCCAGCTGAGAGGCTGAGAAGCTGAGAGGCTGAGAGGCTGAGAAGCTGAGAAGCGGGCTGGCGGATAAGTGGCGGCTGCGCCGTCTAAGTGGCCTTGCGGCTTAAGTGGGGCTGGCGCCCCTAAGTTGTTGGCTTGGCAGAGAAGCGGGGAAGTAGGCGAATGGAATCGAGCCACCAGCTAACGGCCACCAGCCACCCGCTAACAACAAGGAGTAGAGACATGGAACAGATCCCTCACAGAGTCTGTCTGGAGATCAGCCTTTCCAAACTCAAGGACAACTTTCAGAAAATCCGGCGTGCGGTGAAGCCCGCGAAGGTGCTGACCGTGGTGAAGGCGAACGCATACGGTCTGGGCGTGATGCCTGTCGCGAACGCGCTGGCTGAGGCGGGGAGCGCGGGGTTCGGCGTGGCGGAACCGCGCGAGGCGATGCAGCTGCTTCCGCTTGGGAAGCCGGTGCAAATCCTCAGCAGCGTTCTGCCGGAGGAAATCGGGCCGATGGTCGAGGCGGGCGTGACATTGCCGGTGATGGACTGGGAAACCGCCCGCCAGATCAGCCGTGCGGCGGTCCGTCTTCGGAAGACCGCGACGGTGCAGTTCAAGATCGACACGGGAATGGGACGGTTGGGAATCCTGGCGAAGGATGCGCCGGAGGTGATCCGTCGCGTCGTGAAGTTGCCGAACCTGGATTGCGAAGGGATGTTCTCCCATTTCCCGCAAGCCTACGAGAACGGTTCTGGAGTGACGAACCGGCAGATGGATCTCTTCTGCGAAATCCTCCGCGAGGTCGCGGGGGACGGGATCCAATTCCGCAAATGCCACATCGCGGCCAGCAGCGGGATCAACAGTTTCCCCCGCGCGCACAAGCCGCCGTTCAATTACGTGCGGGCGGGCATCGATCTGCACGGTTCGTTCGAGCCGGAAGGGCATGCCCTGGGGATGCAGCCGATACTGACGTTGAAGGCGAGAATCGCGCAGATCCGTCGCCTTCCCGCGAACGCGACGGTCGGGTACGGGCTGACCTGCCGCCTCCCGCGCGCCACGCGCGTGGCGACGGTCACCGCCGGATACGCCGACGGATTCCCGCTGGCGTTGTCGAACCGCGGTTACTTTCTGGTCCACGGAATTCCCTGTCCAATCCTCGGACGGATTTCGATGGACTACACGGTCGTGTCACTGGAGGGTGTTCCGCAGGCGAAGGTCGGCGATGAAGTCGTCTGTATCGGTGGCGAAGGGCCGAACGCGATTCGGGTGGAGGACTGGGCGTCGCTGAAGATGACCCACGGGTACGACATCCTCTGCTCGTTCGGAAACCGGGTCGTGCGCCGCTACGTCTAGGTGCCTCGTGCGCGGCATGGTATGCCGCGCCACGGAACGGTGCAAATTTATTCCGCGATGTGGTTGAGTCCCTGGTCGATGATCGTGTGGACGTGGGAGTCGGCAAGGGAATAGATCACCTGTTTCCCGTCGCGGCGGGATTTGACCAGCTTCGCCTGTTTCAGGATTTTGAGCTGATGGGAGACGGCGGATTGCGTGATGCCCAGCGACGAGGTGAGTTCGTTGACGCAAATCTCCCGCTCGAACAGGGCGAACAAAATCCGGATGCGCGTCGAGTCTCCGAATACCTTGAAGAGTTCGGAGAGGTCGATCAATGTGTTTTCCGAAGGGATTCCGCTTTTGGCAGTCGTTTTCATGTCGCGTATGATACCGAAAATCAAACGCGTGGGGAAGCCAAATGTACAACTCGTCAGTCTCCCGCTTTTTCTCCTTTTGTTCCGGGGAGGAAAGGAGTATCATAGTCCCCGCTTTACAGCACAAGGAGAATTGATTATGAGACCAGTCGTTTTGATTATCCGTGACGGATGGGGAATCAACCCCCGTGAAAAGGGCAATGCCGTGTTTGCCGCCCAGACGCCGACCATCGACCGCATCCGCGCCCGGTATCCGTACACGCGCGTGCAGACCAGCGGGGAGGCGGTCGGGCTGCCCGCCGGTTATATGGGCTCCAGCGAGGTGGGGCACCTGAACATGGGTGCGGGCCGCATTGTCGAGCAGGAGCTGAAGCGGATCGACGACGGGTTGAGCAACGGCACTCTGTTCACCTCCCCCAAGTGGGCGAACCTGATCAAGAACTGGAAGAAGAACAAGAGCACGCTTCATTTCATGGGACTGTTGCAGGACGAGGGCGTACACGCGCATCAGGAGCATCTCTTCAAGCTGATGCGCCGCGCGCGCCAGGAGAATCCGGAAGGCAAGATCGTGATCCATCCGTTCCTGGACGGGCGCGACACGCCGCCGCGCAGCACCGCCTCCTACCTGGTCCGGTTGCAGAAGGAGATGGAGGCGGTCGGCAACTGCGTGATCGGCACGATGATGGGGCGCTACTACGGCATGGACCGTTCCAAGAACTGGGACATCACCGACCAGGCGTTCCACGTGCTGACGATGGCCAAGGCGGACCGCCGCACGAACGACGTGCTCGCCGCCGTCCAGGAGTCGTACGCGAATGACAAGACGCCGGACGGGACGGAGATGACCGACGAGTACATCCCCCCGTACATCGTCGGGGATTTCGCGGGTATCCAGGACGGCGACAGCGTGATGCACTTCAACTATCGCCAGGACCGCGCCATCCAGTTGACGCAGGCGTTCGTCTGCGACGATTACGCGGGCAAGCGTCTGGCGCGTCCGAAGATCGCCTACCTGGGCTTCACGCGCTACTGGGACGAGTTCGAAGACTACCTGTTGGGCGCGATGGGCGGTGACGGCGGCATGGACAATCTGCTGGGCGAGGTTGTCTCGCGCGCCGGGATCAAGCAACTGCGAATCGCCGAGACGCAGAAGTTCCGTCATGTCACGAGTTTCTTCAACGGCAAATCCACCAAGCCGAGCGAGGGCGAGGAACAGGTCGATATCAAAAGCCGCTTTGACCCCGCGACCTTCGCGAGCCATCCTGAAATGGAGGCGTACAACGTCACGGACGCCCTGCTGAAGAAGCTGGAGAACAATCCCTACGGATTGATCGTGGTGAACTACGCCAACTGCGACATGGTCGGTCATACCGGCGATTACGACGCCGCGAAGCGCGCGGTGGAGATCGTCGATGAGTGCATCGGCAAGCTCCTTCCACGCTTGATGGAACTCGACGCGCACGTGCTGATCACGGCCGATCACGGGAACGCGGAAGAGATGTTCGACTACGACACGAAGATGGTGAAGACCAGCCACACGACCTTTGACGTGGAGCTGTTCTACGTCGCGAAGGACGCGCCCGGGACGCCGATGCTCGAATTCGGCAAGCTGGCGGACATCGCCCCGACGATCCTCTACCTGCTCGGAATCCCGCAGCCGAAGGAGATGACGGCGGTCAACCTGATCACGGGCAAACGCCCGTGGAACGACTAGCGCGGCGGAGCGGGGGCGCTTCGCGCCAGCTGTTTAAGCCGGTTAAGCGTGTTAAGCTGAGAAGAATGCGGTAGGAAATCATCGATAGCTATCGAAGGCTATCGATTGCGATCGGCCACCGAACCACCTACCCGCTACCGGCTAAAAGCTACCCGCTACAAGCCACCCGCCACCACCCCCCATTTCCTTCGAAAATTGGGCTTGACGGAGGCGGGGCAGGTTTGGTATCGTAGCCGCTCATTTCTGCGACGTGTCTAAGGAGACATTCCCCGTCGCGGGTTTTCCGGCGAAAGAATCGCTGGGGCATGGGTCTGTTCGGAAGGTCCGGACGGAACTGCGGCGGGGACGTTCGGCTTTGCCGACCGTCGCGGGAACGGACACAACTGCGGAAAAGGACCGCGAGACAGACTATGAGCCAGATTGATAAAGCAGCCATTCGCAAAGAGTTTCAGCGTCATGACCGGGACACCGGTTCCAGCGAGGTTCAGATCGCCACATTGACCAAGCGCATCGAGCATCTCACGCAACACCTCAAGGCCAACAAGAAGGACCAGAGTTCCCGTTACGGGTTGATCCGTATGGTCAACAACCGTCGCAGCCTTCTGGAATACCTGAAACGCGAAGACGAAGCTCGTTACCAGCAGGTCATCAAAGCCCTTGGACTCCGCCGTTAACCGATTGAACAGTAGGAGTAAGGGTTTTTATGAAAGACACGAAATCCGTCTCATTTGACGTAGGCGGGAGAACCATGACGATCGAGACGGGGCTTCTGGCCCGTCAGGCCGCCGGCGCGACGACCGTCCGTTTCGGCGATTCGATGGTTTTCTCGGCCGTGACGAACACCGACAAGCCCCGCGAGGGAATCGACTTCTTCCCCCTGCAGTGCGAATACCGCGAGAAGTTTTACGCTTCCGGAAAATTCCCCGGCGGGCATTTCAAACGCGAGTCCCGTCCCACCACGCGCGAGATCCTCTGTAGCCGGATCACCGACCGCCCGATCCGTCCGCTCTTCCCGGAAGGCTATTACAATGACGTGCAGATCAACAGCATGGTCATCTCCGCCGACGGCGAGAACGAGACCGACACGCTGGCGGTGAACGCGGCGTCCGCCGCGCTGACGATCTCCGAGATTCCCTTCATGGGACCGATCGGCGCCGTGCGCATCGGGCGCATCAACGGCGAGTTCGTCATCAACCCCACGCAGAAGCAGCGTCTCGATAGCGACCTCGACCTGCTCTACGCCGGCACACACGACCGCTTCCTGATGATGGAAGGCAGCGCGAAGGAAATCACGGAAGAGGACTTCCTCGCCGCGATGAAGCGCGCGCACGTCGAAGTCGTCAAGATCGTCGAGGCGCAGCTCCAGCTCCGCCGCGATCTCGGCAAGCCGGACAAGCACATCGAGGACGGCAAGCTGGACGAAGAGAAGCTGGCGTTTCTCTACGCCGAGGGCGGGGAGAAGCTGAAGGCGGCCCTGCTGGTCGCGGACAAGCTGGACCGCGAGGGACAGGTCAAGGCGATCCGCGAGGAACTCTGCGCGAAGATGAAGGAGAAGTGGCCGGAGGAGATCGACGACGTGAAGTTCGTCCATTTCTTCGACGCGATGGAGATCGCGATCGTCCGCAAGAACGTCCTGGAAGAAGGAAAGCGGATCGACGGGCGCGGTTTCGATGAAGTGCGCAAGCTCTATGCGCAGATCGACCTGCTGCCGCGCGCGCACGGTTCCGCTCTCTTCGAGCGCGGCGAAACCTCCGCGATGGGCGTTGTCACGCTCGGCACGCGCAAGGACGCGCAGGATCTCGACAATATCGTCGGGGGCGCTTCCTCGCAGAGCTTCCTGCTCCACTACAACTTCCCGCCGTACTGCACGGGCGAAGTCGGCAAGCTCGGTTCGACCGGACGCCGCGAGATCGGTCACGGCGCGTTGGCGGAACGTTCGCTGGCGCAGGTGTTGCCCGACAACTTCCCGTACACGATTCGCGTGGTTTCGGAAGTTATGGGGTCGAACGGCTCCTCCTCGATGGCGACCTGCTGTGTCGGTACGTTGGCGCTTCAGGCTGCCGGTGTCCCGATCAAGGCGCCTGTGGCCGGCATCTCCATCGGTATGTTCACCACGCCGGACGAGAGCAAGCGGATCCTCGTCACCGACATTCTCGGTGCGGAAGACCACTGCGGCGACATGGACTTCAAGATCGCCGGAACGCGCAAGGGTATCACCGGGTTCCAGGTCGATCTCAAGATCCGCGGCTTGACGTGGGAGATGGTCGAAGAGGCGCTGCACAAGGCGAAGGTCGCCCGCGGCCAGATTCTGGACTACATGCAGACGATTCTGCCTGAGTCCCGTGCGGAACTCTCGCCGTATGCCCCGCGCATCACGACGATGGAAATCCCGAAGGACAAGATCGGTGCTCTCATCGGTCCGGGCGGCGCGAACATCCGCGGCATCTGCGAGCTTTCCGGTGCGCAGATCGATATCGTCGAAGAGGGCGATGTCGGCGTGGTCCACATCTACGCGAACAACGGCGAATCGATGCGCATCGCGCAGGAGAAGGTCGCCGAGGTCACCGCGCAGGCGGAGGAAGGCAAGATCTACGAGGGTACGGTCACGGGCGTCAAGGAGTTCGGCGCGTTTGTCGAAATCCTTCCCGGCATCGAGGGGTTGTGCCACATCAGCGAACTCGCCGACCGCCGTATCGCGCGTGTCGAGGATGTCTGCAAGATGGGTGAGAAGATCACCGTCAAGTGCATCGGCATCAACGACCGCGGCCAGGTCAAGCTCTCCCGCCGCGAGGCGATGCACGACCTGGATGCGAAGAAGCAGTAACGTGTCTAGACGGCAGGGCGTACCGGACGCGAGTCCGGTACGCCCTCCTTGCCTAGAAAGTTAAGCGGGGAGGCGAGAAAGAAGGCAGTAGGGAATAATCGATAGCTATCGACTGCAATCGATTGCACAACCACCCAACCACCTAACCACCTAACCACCCAACCCTCAATTCACGGAGAGGATATACAATGGATGACCGGCAGATGATCGAACGCGCCCGTCAGGTGATGGACACGGAAATCGAGGGACTTCGGCTTTCGCGCGATGCCATGGGCGAAGGGTTCGTCCAGACTGTCCGCCTGTTGTATGATGCCATCGCGGCGGGCGGCAAGATTATCGTCTCCGGCGTGGGGAAGAATCTCCACATCGCCGAAAAGTTCTCCGCGACGCTTGCCAGCACCGGTTCGATCAGCGTGGTGATGAATCCGATTCAGGCGATGCATGGCGATCTCGGCATGGTTGCGGAGAATGACGTGTTGGTGGCCCTCAGCTTCTCCGGCGAATCGGATGAGATTATCAAACTCATTCCCGCCGTGCGGCGGCTGGGGCTGAAGGTGATCGGCATGGTCGGCAATACGGAGAGTACGCTCGCAAAACTCAGCGATGTCGTGCTTCCCGTCGTGATCGGACAGGAGGCGTGTCCCTTCGGGATGGCCCCGACAACCAGCACCACCGCCACGCTTGCCGTTGCCGACGCGGTCGCGATGGTTCTCATCGACCTCCATAATTTCCGCAAGGAGAATTACGCGCGTCTGCATCCGGCGGGCGCGATCGGGCGCGCGCTCATTCTGCGGGCGCGCGACATCATGCGTACCGGCGTCCACCTGGCGCGGTTGCGCGAGGACGCTACCGTCATGGACGCGATTCTCGCCATGACGAAGAGCCAATCCGGATCCGCCGTCATCGTCGATGCCGACGGGAAACTCGCCGGCATCTTCACCGACGGCGATTTCCGCCGCCACATCTCCACGGGGTTGACCGACCTCCAGACGCCGGTCTCCCAGGTGATGACCCGCAATCCGATTCATGCGCAGGACACGCTGTTTGCGATGGAAATCCTGCGCATTTTCGAGAAACGCAAAATCGACGATCTGCCGATTGTCGATGCCGACAATACGCTTGTCGGCTGTATCGATATCCAAGACCTCCCCAAGATGAAAGTGCTCTGAGAGGGCGGGGCGCTTTGCGCCAGCTGAGAGGCTGAGAAGCGGGGGTAGTAGTATCAAGCCAGTAAGTTGTGAGCTAGTGGTGAGCCTCTGCGCAGCGTCTAGAATGGCTAGAAGCCTAGAACCTCTAGACTACTAGCTAACGGCTGCCACCTACCCGCTACCAGCCAAAACACCACCTACCCGCGCGAAGAGCGGGCGGCGGGCTTGTCAAGCGGTCGATTACTTGGTATCTTGTGCGCATGAACAGAATCCTTTGGGAAGAGAAAGAGATCTTGCCGGACGGGAGTGTCCTCCTTACGGACAAACGCGCCGACCACATCCGGAATGTCCTTCACGGTACGCCGGGGCAGACGATTCAAACCGGGACAGTCAACGGGCTGGCGGGACATTCGACCATTGTCGAGACGACCGAGCAGTCGGTGCGTCTCCTTCCGTGCCACGAAACACGCGCCGCCGCGCCGTGGCTGGATTTGATTCTCGCGTGTCCCCGTCCCAAGGTGATGAAACGGCTTTGGGCGCAACTCGCCGCGTTGGGCGTTCGAAGAATCGCGGTCATCCACGCGGGCAAGGTGGAGAAGTTTTATTTCAGCAGCCAATGGCTCTCGCCCGAGTCGTATCGCCCGTTGCTTCTCGAAGGACTGCAGCAGGCGGGCACGACCGAAATGCCGGAAGTCTTTGTCCGTCCCTTGTTCAAGCCGTTCTTCGAGGATGAACTGGACACCCTGTTCCCCGCCGATGTCCGGTTGCTTGCGCATCCCGCGCCTCATCCGAGTCAAGCGATTGAAATTCCGCCCGATTCCCCCGTTACCCTCGCCATCGGACCGGAAGGCGGATGGACGGAATACGAGCTCCGCCTGTTCCAAGAAAAGGGATTTCGGTTTTTCTCGCTTGGTTCCCGCACGTTACGGACGGACACCGCCTGTATCGCACTGATTTCGACGCTGGACTGGATTCGTTCCCGAAAGGAGGAGGTACGTCAATGAGTAGTAACCCGACCGTTTTCGTGACCCGCTGCGACAATTATCAGGAGAGCTTCCCCGACGCTTTCCGCAAGCTGATGGACGCGACCGGCTGGCTGGATTCGATGTCGTTGCGCGGGAAACGCGTTCTGATCAAGCCGAACCTGCTGACGGACCGGAAGCCGGAACAGGCGGTAACCACGCACCCTGCCGTGTTGCGCCAGACCATCCGATTCCTGAAAGAGGCGGGCGTCGGCCGTATCTGCGTGGGGGACAGTCCCGCCAGCACCGCCAACCTGCAAGCCGTGCTGGATCTGTCGGGGATCGGTGAGGTTTGCCGCGAAGAGGATGTCGAGATCGTTCGGTTTGAGCAGACGCCGCCGGTTCAACTGGAACGCAACGGGTTTTCCTTCACCCTTTCCCAAGCCGTGCTGGACGCCGAGTGGATCGTCAATCTCCCCAAGGTGAAAAGCCACTCCCTGACCCTGTTGACGGCGGCTGTCAAAAACCTCTACGGCGCCGTGCCGGGGTACACCAAAACGCACCTTCACCGTTGTTATCCCAAGCCGAACCTCTTCGGGAAACTCCTGCAGACGATCTGGGAGGTCCTGCCCCCCGTTCTTTCGATCGCCGACGGCGTGGTCGGCATGGAAGGGCAGGGACCCGCGAACGGGAAACCCGTGCCGCTCGGATTCCTTGCGGCGTCCGCCGACGCCTATGCGCTCGACAACTGGCTCTGCGAGACCTTGCACATCAACCGTTCCCGCGTACCTTATCTGCGTGACTTGGATGAAACCCACACGCCCGTTGTAGAAGGGGATCAGATCCAGGTCGATTCATTTGAGATTCCGTCCGGCGCACACTTGCTCAACCTCCTGCCGGAATGGTTCGTCCATCTGGCGGGCAGGATTCTTTGGGTGAATCCGGCGTTCGATCCCTCGCGCTGCATCGCGTGCGGTCAATGTGTAAAAGCCTGTCCGATGAAAGCGCTGACGATTCCCGTTGGACAGAAGATTCCGCGCCTCGACCGACACAACTGCATCGGATGCGCCTGCTGTCACGAAATCTGTCCGCGCGGCGCGATCCACATGACCCAGTCCGGCATCCTGCGCATGATGAAAGTCTTCAAGGGCCTGTAGGGGCGGCGCCGCGCGCCGCCAACTGCGAAGCGGTGCCATTCGGGAAAGCGGCACTCCTGCCGCTTCATTCTGTTCGAGTGCTTCTCCGACGCGGCTCCATCGCCAGCGGAAAAGGAATCCTGATGTTTTCAAAAATTCAGCTTGCCAAAGGGAACGGAAAAGGCAAAAATAGACCTTAACAGAATGAGGGAGGGCGGAAGTCTTCGCGCGTTTGCGGGACACCTTCCAACAGAAAGGTTTCGTCGTATGAAAATTCATCAGCTTTCGATCTTTTTGGAGAACAAGCCTGGTCATCTTCAGGCAATCTGCCAGGCGTTGGCAGACGCGCAGATCAACATCGTGACGCTTTCGCTGGCGGATACGCAGCAGTTCGGCATCGTCCGGCTGATCGTGGAGGACTGGCAGAAGGCGAAAGAGGTTCTCTCCGGCGCCGGATACGCGGTCAACATCCGCGAGGTGGTCGCGGCCACGGTTCCCGACAAGCCGGGCGGCATGGTGGAAATCCTGAAGGCGATCGGTACGGCGGGCGTGAACATCGAGTACATGTACGCATTCGCCAACCGCAGCAAGGAAGAGGCGATTCTCGTCTTCCGCTTCCAGGATGCGGATGCGGCGATCGCGGCCCTGCAAAAGGCCGGACGCGAAGTCCTGAGCGAAGAATCCCTCTTCTCGCTTTCCAAGTAGGCGGGGCGGCTGTCGCCGCCAGCGGGGAAGCTGAAAGGCTGAGAAGCGGGGAAGCTGAGAGGCTGAGAAGCGGGGAAGCTGAAAGGCTGAGAGGCGGGAGTGTATAAGTGGCGGCTGCGCCGCCTAAGTGGGGCTGGTGCCTAAGCGGGGCTGGCGCCCCTAAGTGGCCTTGCGGCCTAAGTGGGGCTGGCGCCCCTAAGTGGCCTTGCGGCTTAAGTGGGGCTGGTGCCGCTAAGTTGATTTGGCTGAGTGGCCGGACCGGTAGGGTTTTGCCACGCGCTTCCCTCAGCGCGGAAAATCGCTAAAAAAACGCGGACGCAATTTCTTGCGTCCGCGTTTTTGTTTACCGCCTGTTCGCGGCAACGGTAGCGCTTACATTCCCATTTCCGGATTCGGAGCGGGGGCGGCCTTCTTCTCTTCCGGGATCTCCGTGACCATGCACTCGGTCGTGAGGAGCAGTCCGGCGATCGAAGCGGCGTTCTGCAGCGCGCTGCGCGTGACCTTGGCGGGATCGAGGACACCGGCCTTGACCAGATCCTCGTAGGTGCCCGTGGCGACGTTGTAGCCGTTGGAACCCTTGGCGTTCTTCACGTTCTCGACGATCAGAGCGGCCTCAAGACCGGCGTTGGAGACCAGCGTACGGAGCGGGGCTTCCAGGCAGCGGGAGATGATATCGAAACCGATCTTCTCGTCGCCGACAGCCGCTTCCTTCGCGGTCTCGACGGCCTTCTGGCAGCGGATGAGCGCCACGCCGCCACCGGCGACGATGCCCTCTTCCACGGCGGCGCGCGTCGCATGCAGCGCGTCGTCCACGCGATCCTTCTTCTCCTTCATCTCGGCTTCCGTCGCGGCACCGACCTTCAGCACGGCCACGCCACCGGCGAGCTTCGCCAGACGTTCCTGCAGCTTCTCGCGGTCATAGTCGGAGGTCGTGGTCTCGATCTCCTTCTTGATCGTCGCGACACGGCCCTGGATTTCGGAGGACTTGCCGCCGCCTTCCACGATCGTGGTGTTATCCTTGGTGATCGTCACCTTCTTGCAGGTGCCGAGCATATCGAGCGTCACGTTCTCCAGCTTCGTGCCGAGGTCTTCGGTAATGACCTTGCCGCCGGTCAGAATCGCGATATCCTGCAACATCGCCTTCCGGCGATCGCCGAATCCCGGAGCCTTGACAGCTGCGATCTGCAGCGTGCCGCGCAGCTTGTTCACGACGAGCGTCGCCAGAGCTTCGCCCTCGACATCCTCGGCGATGATCAACAGCGGCTTGCCAGACTTCGCGACATTCTGCAGCAGAGGCAGCATATCGTTCAGGTTGGAGATCTTCTTCTCGTTGATGAGGAGGTACGGATTCTCGAGCACGCACTCCATGTCTTCGGGATTCGTCACGAAGTACGGGGAGAGGTAACCCTTGTCAAACTGCATACCTTCGACGACGTCCAAGGTCGTCTCCAGCGTCTTCGCCTCTTCGACCGTGATGGTGCCGTCCTTGCCGACCTTGTCCATCGCGTCGGCGATCAGCTTGCCGATGCTGGCGTCGCCGTTCGCGGAGATGGCCGCGACCTTCTCGATCTCGGAAGCGTCCTTGACCTTCTTGGCCTGCTTCGCGATCGCCTCGACGACGGCGGCGGTGGCCTTGTCGATGCCGCGGCGGATTGCCATCGGGTTGGCGCCGGCGGTGATGTTCTTCAGACCTTCGCGGTAGATCGCCTCGGCGAGCAGGGTCGCGGTGGTCGTGCCGTCACCGGCGATGTCGTTCGTCTTCGAAGCGACTTCGCGCACCATCTGGGCGCCCATGTTCTCGAACGGATCAGGAAGGTCGATTTCCTTCGCGACGGTCACGCCGTCCTTGGTGATCTGCGGGGAACCGAATTTCTTGTCCAGGATCACATTGCGTCCGCCCGGTCCCAACGTGGACGAGACGGCTCTCGACAGTTTGGAAACGCCGGCCAAGATCTTCTGGCGGGCATCCGCTTCGTACATCATCTGTTTCGCTGCCATAACTCAACAACTCCTTTTCTGAAAACGTTACCTTGTGAAACCCTTACTCGATCACGCCGAGCAAATCCTCTTCGCGGACGAGCTGGTAGGTCTTGTCCCCGATCTTGACTTCCGTGCCGCCGTACTTCGGCAGCAGAACCGCGTCGCCGACCTTGACGTCGAAGGCGATCTCTTTGCCATCGTCATCGCGCTTCTTGCCGATCGCGATCACTTTGCCCTCCATGGGCTTCTCCTTGGCGGTGTCAGGGATGTAAATCCCTCCCTTGATCTCCTCTTTGACCTCTTTCGGCTCGACCAGCACGCGCGCTCCGAGCGGACGAATCTTTGTCTCTTTCGCCATTTTGTTTTCTCCTTACCTTGTCGTGTTGCGGCGGACTGGCTACCGCCTTGTGAAGTGGGGTCCGCAGGATTCCGGATCACCTTCACCGGAATCCCGCGGATCGAAACCGTTACTTCTCCATCGTGAAATCTGCGTCGATCACGTCATCCTTCTTGCCCGCGTCGGACTTCGGTTCCTCATGCGGGGGAGGCGGGGGCTGCTGCCCGGCGGCACCGGCCTGTTGTCCGGCCTGCTGGCTGTACATGCCCTTCGTGACGTTATCGAGGATCGAGGTGAGCGCCTCCTGCTTCGCCTTGATCTCGTCGATCGGGGCGTTCGCCTTCAGCGCGTCCTTCAGGTCGGAGACGGCCTTCTCCACCGAGGACTTCACGTCCGCCGGGATCTTGTCGCCGTTCTCCTTGATCAGCGTCTCGCAACGGAAGCAGAGGGCGTCCGCGTTGTTGCGGGTCTCAACCTCCTCGCCGCGCTTCTTGTCCTCCTGCGCGTGGAGCTCCGCGTCCTTGCGCATCCGCTCGATCTCCTCCTTGGAGAGACCGCTGGAGGCCGTGATCGTGATCTTCTGCGCCTTGCCGGTACCCAGGTCCTTCGCGCTCACGTTGAGGATGCCGTTGGCGTCGATATCGAACGTGACCTCGATCTGCGGGCGTCCGCGCGGGGCGGGCGGGATGCCGTCCAGCTGGAAGTTGCCGATCATCTTGTTGTCGTTGGCGAACTTGCGCTCGCCCTGCAGCACCTTGATATCCACGGAGGGCTGGTTGTCGGCGGCCGTCGAGAAGATCTCGCTCTTCTTGGTCGGGATCGTCGTGTTGCGTTCGATGAGCGGGGTCATCACGCCGCCCAGCGTCTCGATGCCGAGCGTCAGCGGGGTCACGTCGAGCAACAGCACGTCCTTGACCTCTCCCTTCAGGATGCCGCCCTGGATCGCCGCGCCGATGGAGACCACCTCGTCCGGGTTGACGCCCTTGTGCGGTTCCTTGCTGAACAGCTTCTCGGCCTGCTTCTGGATGCGCGGCATACGCGTCTGGCCGCCGACGAGCACCACCTCGTCCACGGTGCTAAGCTGCGCGTCGGCAAGGCACTTGCGGCAGGGATCCGCCGTGCGCTCGACGGTCGCGTCGGTCAGCTGCTCCAGCATGGCGCGGGTCAACGTCTTGGTCAGGTGCTTCGGGCCGGTCTGGTCCGCCGTGATGAACGGCAGGTTGATCTCGCTCGTCTGCGCGGTGCTGAGTTCGCACTTCGCCTTTTCGGCGGCCTCCTTCAGACGCTGCAGGGCCATGATGTCCTTGCTGAGGTCAAGACCGTTGTTCTCGCGCTTGAAGTCGTCGATCAGCCAGTTCATGATGATCTGGTCGAGGTCGTCGCCGCCGAGGTGCGTGTCGCCGTTCGTCGCCTTCACCTCGAAGACGCCGTCGCCGATATCCAGAATCGAAATATCGAAGGTGCCGCCGCCGAAGTCGTACACCGCGATCTTCTCGTTCTTCTTCTTGTCCAGTCCGTAGGCCAGCGAGGCGGCGGTCGGCTCGTTCACGATACGCAGCACGTCCAGGCCCGCGATGCGCCCGGCGTCCTTCGTCGCCTGACG
>JAFSTA010000224.1 GCA_017450695.1 Kiritimatiellia bacterium
ACGGTCTCGACCACGTTCTCGGCGAGCGGGACGATTACGGTTGACGCCTCGGCGATCACGAGGTCGGAAGGGATCGAGGCGGTGCGAACCCCCGTTCTTTCCGCCTCGTCCTTCCCCGCCGGGATAACCTGGCAGCTCTACGATCCGTACGTCGAAGGCAGAAGCCTCGTAACGAAAACCGAGAACGGAATCCGGACACTCTACCTGAATGCGCAGCAAGGAACGATAATCTCCATCCGGTAACCGGGCGGCTGGCACTGGACGCGGAAAAGCTGAGACGTTTAGGAGGGGCAAGCATCAGCCCGTCCGCTGCGGTTCCGTATCCGGGGATCGCCTGTCGCGCATCGTGCGTTCCTGCGCAATCGGTCGCGACAAGCTTGTCTCTCGTCCCCCTTGTTTCCGCATGAGATACGGGTTGGCTTTCAGGCGTCCCTGCATTGACGCGGGAATGGAGGGAGTGGTACAATTCGGTCCTGGAACCAAGGAGGGATTCAAAATGAAGAGAATGTCATCGTCAGTGTTGCTGTCAATTTCGAGTGGATTTCGGGGGCTGTGGTTTCTCGTCGCGGGGGCGGTTTTCTGCGCGGTCTGTGGCGGCGCGGAGGAGAACCGCGTCCTTTGCACCAATGACCTCACGACCTCGTGGGGACGGGCGGTGACACCCGAAAACGTCTGGCGGGAGTATCCGAGACCGCAACTGGTTCGCGGCAACTGGATGTCGCTGAACGGCACCTGGGAGTACGCGCTCGCCTCGGCGGCGGCAGACGAACCCGCGAAGTATGACGGCACGATCCTCGTTCCGTTCGGCGTGGAGACGCCGCTTTCCGGCGTGAAGCGCACGGTGACGCCGGAGGATCAGATCTGGTACCGCCGCGCGTTCACGCTTCACCTGAAACCGGGATTCCGCACGCTCCTCCATTTCGAGCGCGTCGATTTCCGTGCGCAAGTGTTTGTGAACGGGCGTGAGGTAACCGATGTGCCGCACGAGGGCGGCAATGTGCCGTTCTCCGTAGATGCGACAGCGTTTGTGAAGGACGGCGAGAACGAACTGAAACTGCTGGTCTGGGATCCGACCGACACCCATCTCGGCGGCACGGGCAAACAGGTGCTGAAGCTCACCACGTGTTTCTTTCCGGCGACGAGCGGAATCTGCGGTAGCGTCTGGTACGAGACCGTACCGGAGACCTATCTGGCGGATTATAAGGTCGAAACGGATATCGACAAGGGAACGGTGACGGTAACGCCATTCCTGAAAGGAAGTGTGCGCACGGCGGAGGTCACGGTTGCGGCGTCCTTCAACGGGAATTCCTGCGCGAGCGCGAAACTCGCGGAGGGTGCAGAGGCGGTGACGCTTTCGCTGCCGCGTCCCTTACGGCTCTGGAGTTGCGACACGCCGAACCTCTACGACCTCTCGATCACGGTTGCCGCCAAGGGGCAGACCGATAAGGTGACGGGCTATTTCGGGATGCGCAAGGTCGAGACGAAACTCGATGTGCGTGGAATCCGTCGCGCGGCGGTGAACGGTAAATTCACCTACTTCCTGGCGACGCTCGACCAGGGGTGGTGGCCGGACGGTTACCTCACGCCGCCATCCGAAGACGCCCTGCGCTTCGATGTGGACTTCCACAAGAAGGCGGGGTTCAATTCCATCCGCAAGCACATCAAGATCGAACCGCGCGCCTTTTACGCCTATTGCGACAAGGTCGGCGTGATGGTGCTTCAGGACATCCCGTCCTGCCGCCCCGACCATCTGCAGCACGACATCCAGTTCTCCAACCGGCGATACGGATTCTACCGGCAGGAACTGAAGGAGATCGTCGATCACCTCCGCAACCACCCGTGCATCGTGATGTGGATCCCGTTCAACGAAGGATGGGGCCAGCCGTCCGCCGACAAGACGCGGTTCACGAACCTTTGGTTGAAGCGGTACGACCCTTCGCGCCTCGTCAACGGTCCCTCCGGCTGGAACGACTACGAGGGCGGCTTCGCGCAGGGATACACCAAATGGAAGCAGCCGACCGATCCAACCCCTTCCTGCGATGTGGTTGACCGCCACCACTATCCGGACGCGAAGATGTTCGAACCCAACGCCAAACGCATGACGATGGCGGGAGAATTCGGCGGCTTGGGCGCTTGCCTGAAGGGACACTACCAAGACCCGAAGGGACGTCTGCACACGATGGAACCAGTGGAGGGCGGCACCTGGCGCGAACGCAACCGGAAAAATTACGAGCACTTGGCGCGTCCGTTGATCGACATGGCGCGCCGGGGACTGGGGGGCAGCGTCTTTACGGAGTCGATTGACCAGTTCTGGGAAGGCGGCGGATTCGTCACCTTCGACCGCGCGATCGAAAAACTCGACTACGATTTCCTCCGCAAGCTGCACAAGGAAATCCTGGATGCCGCCTACGAGGCCGCCACGACCCCCAAGCCGCCTGCGCCGTAAGGTCCGAGTTCGAATGGCACCGCCTTCTTTCGGCTGGCGCGACGCGTTCCGTCTGTGAGTAGAACGGGCTACCAGCCCGTTTGCGTCACTGCGGACGTGACGAAGCGTGTCTTTTTCCTCACGCGGAGAACGGGAGGGGCAACGTCTTCGTTGCCCGAATCGGGAGACGCGCCCCATCGCGTCCGCTGTGACGCGATCCGGTCAAGAGATTCTCACGCAGAGCCGCCGAGACGCCGAGAACGGGAGGGGCAACGCCTTCGTTGCCCGAATCGGGAGGGACGCGCCCCATCGCGTCCGCTGTGACGCGAGCCGGTCAAGAGATTCTCACGCAGAGCCGCCGAGACGCGGAGAACGGGAGGGGCAACGTCTTCGTTGCCCGAATCGGGAGACGCGCCCCATCGCGTCCGCTGTGACGCGATCCGGTCAAGAGATTCTCACGCAGAGCCGCCGAGACGCCGAG
>JAFSTA010000225.1 GCA_017450695.1 Kiritimatiellia bacterium
CGGTCGCAGATGTCGGTCAACCCCACCTGAAAATGTTCGCCGTCGAAGCGTCCCGCTGTCGGCTGGTCCGAATACTGGTGCCAGTGTACACCGACGACCAGCGGATGCGCGAGTGCGCTTTCGACATACCGCTTGATGGCGGCGGCGCGTCCCGTTTGCGTGAGCGCGTTGCGCTGCCCCGAACCGAAGAGTCCGCGGTCGTGCGCCCCGAAATGGAATTCGCCGATGAGAACGGGCGCGTCGATCCCATCACCCGGACTCCAGCCTTCGAGCTCGTCACGGTAGATATTGAAGCTCAACACGTCGCAGTACTGCGCGGCCGCTTTCACGGCCCACGGCGGACGCGAGAAGCCCGCGAACCGGCACCCCAGATACAGGAGGTTCGGATCGGCCGCCTTGATTTCGCGACGTACCTTCGCGAAGTACTTTTCCATGATCGCGGCCGTGAAGGCGCGGAGTTCCCCTTGCGGCACAGAAGAAGGGTCGCCCTTGTCGAACTTCACGCCTTTCGCCGCAAGGCGTTTGAGGAACTCGACCTTGGCCGGCTGCCCGTCCGGACTTGCCAGCGCCCACAGGGCAAGATCTTCGCATTTCTTCCCCCACAGGATTTCGTTGTCGATAAAGAATCCGATGCACCACGGATCGTGCAATGCGAAGTCGTATTTCGCAAGCGCCGTACGCAACCATTCGGAAAACGACGGATCGAACGGGTCGCAAAACTTGCTCCAAAGCCCGGAGCTCGCTTCGATGGTGCGCGACTGAAGCATGATGCGAACGGCATACGGCGTCCGGTCCATGCGGCAAATCCGATCATCCGACGCGTTGGCGACGGTGTTCATCCCCCAGCTCCTGAGGCGCCGGTGCGAAATGTCGGCGAATGCGTCGAACCACCCTTCGCCGTACTTGCGGAAGAGGTTGGCGGCGGAGAAGTTGAACATCTCCATTTTCCCGGTCGCCGTCTCACGGACGATACGAAATCGACCCAGCGGACCATCTCCCGACGGAAGCGAATCGAACATGCGCCTGCGCCACGGCTGGGCACCGACATCAAGCGGCGTGACGCCGCAACCCGTCGAGACGCGCACGGGACCGAAGCTCCAGAAGAGCCGACCGTCCGGATCGACGAGCCACCATTTGCCGTTCACCTTCTCCGTGCGGAAGCGCCCCGTCGCCTTGAGCCGAGGGCCTGCGGACCAGCCGCCGAAACGGTCGCGATCCGCCGGTCCCGGATGTGCGGCCAGGTCATCCGCCTCCTCGGCTGCGGCGCGTTTCAAATCGCCATCCGTCTTCGTCTTGCCCGGCCAGTCACGCCACTTGAACTGGCCGTACGTATCGAAGCAGGGGAGAAAAGCATCCGGAGACATCTTCGCCCACGGTTCGTCGGAAACATCCATCTTGATCGGAGCGGGATTAGTACCTTGCGGGTTTTGTCCGGGCTTGTAAATCGCGTCAATCATCTCTCGTGGCGTGGGCGCCACGGATGCAGGGGATGGAAAGGAAAGGACAAAAGAGGCAAAAGCGACCGCGATATAAGGTTGCGCGCTCATTTGCACCCCTCCACCATCCGCAACGTCATCTCGTGTACCTTCAGGTCGTGATCGTACTGCGAAGGATCGTTCGGACGCTCACCGCGCACGATTTCCGCCAGTTCCGCGAGCTGCCCCGCGTAGCGGTCCGTCTGTACACCGAAGTCGATCTCATGCCGCCCCGCCGCATAACCGCCCGCAGGATTCTGGAGCGTCATCGACAGCGTCAGCCTCTCGCCGTCGAACCGTTCGATCGGGCAGAGGTCGATCGTGCCGTTCGCCCCGTCGATTCGCAGACGGCGGCAGAGGATGCCGCCCGGCATCTGCGCGGAGGTGCGGATCAGCACGTCCGCCGACGGGAACTCCAGAAGCGAGACTCCACACGACTTCGCCCAGTCGGGATCGTCCGGTGCGGGACGCATCACGGTGCGTACACGCCGTGGCATCCCCTCCACTATCGGCTCCACCAGATCGACCAGGTGGCAACCGAGGTTGTAGAGGATGCCACCCCGAAATGTCGATATGTACTCCGCATAGTTGTCGTGGTTGTAGGCGTGGTTCATGTCCGCCTCCACAAAACGCACCTCGCCGAGCCATCCGTCCCGCACGGCGTTCCAGCAGAACTGGACCGCCGGATTCGCGCGGTACATGTAACCGATCTGCATGGGCAAGTTCTTCGCGCGGCACGTCTCGACTACGCGGCGGTAGGCGTCCATCGTCTCGCCGCACGGCTTGTCGCAATGCATCGGCAACCCGCGCGCCACGCACTCGGACGCGATTTCCATGAGGTCGCAGTTCGTCACCTCCACGAACACCACGTCGATGTCCGGCACGCGCCACGCCTCCGCCTCGGAGACGACAGGACATCCCGTCGGTTCCCACGGATGGTCGCGGTACATCGGCGATCCGCGAGGCGAGTCATCGACCACGGCGGCGATCTCGAAATCGTCCGTCATCTTCCTCAGCGACTCGAACTTCCCCGGCGCATGTTCATGCGTCGTTCCGTAGAACAGCACTCTCAGCGGCCTTTTCACCTCGTCAACCTTTCTATCCGTGTCTTCGCCTTTCCCACAGTTCGGAGTTGCCAACGGGAGGGAACGGACATGCCCCGTCAGTTAGTCCTCCCTCCGCGCTCACGCGGGAATGGAAATGAGGATAACTTCTCCGCTTGTTCACGATTGGCACAATTGTCATCAGTGCCACACCTGCAAATTGAAATGTCATTGTGATTTGTGACATTGTTGGCATTTGTGAACAATGAAGTTCTAAGCAAGTCATTCGATCGCGATGGGATCAGGACTCGGGACTCAGATCGTCAACACCACCTTGCCGCGGTTCTCACCACGCTCCAAAATCGCGTGTCCCTCGGCCGCCTCGGCAATCGGCAGCACCTTGTGGACGAACGGCGCGAACGTGCGAGCCTCGAAGGCAGGCCACACGTCGCGTTCCAGCCCCGCGAGAATCTGCGTCTTCTCGGCGGGACTCCGGCGACGGAGCGTCGAGCCGATGAGGCGCAGGTTTTTGCGCCAGAGGAGATTCACGTCGATCGTCGTCTCCGGTCCCGCCATCGACGCGAGCGAGATCCAACGGCCGAGCATGTTCATCGTCGCGAAGCACTTGCCCATGAGCGGCCCGCCCACGGGGTCGATCGCCACATCCGGCGGATTCGCCTTCAGGGTTTCCACAAGGTCGTCCTGGAAGCGGTTCGAGACAACGTCCGCGCCGACCGTCTTGCAGAACTCGCCGTTTTCGTTGGAGGCGACCTGCGCAACGACCTTCGCGCCGAACACGTGTTTCGCGAGCTGGATGCACGCGATACCGAGACCGCCCTCGCCGCCATTGATGAAGAACGTCTCTCCCTCCTGAATCTCGCCGACGATACGAAGGTTCAGGTAGGCCGTGGCATAAACTTCCGGAATACCTGCGGCCTCCCACGCCTCAAAACCCTTCGGGATCGGCAGACACATCCCCTCCGGGACAACCACCTGTTCGGCGTACCCGCCGCCGCCCAGGAGCGCGCACACCTGGTCACCCGGCTTGAAGCGTCCGCCAGCCGGCGCCTCGATCACCTCGCCCGCGCACTCCAGTCCCGGCCAAAGCGGCCAGCCTTCCGGCGGCGCGTAGATGCCAGCGCGCTGCATCAGGTCTGCTCGGTTGATCGCACAAGCCTTGATCTGAATCTTCACGTCGAACTCGTCGTGGCAAACGGGGTCAGGCACTTCGCGCCAAACGAAATTCCGGTCATCGCCAATACACATTGCCTTCATTCGAATCTCTCCTTGTCTTCCGCATCCGTCTCGGACAACAGCATTTTCCGCCAAAAAACAAAAGTAGTATAGCACAAAAGTTGATGGAATACTGTTCATACATGGCAAAGATTTCGTACTTTGCAAGCAAAAATTTTTCGCGTTTTACCGAATATCAGCACCTTGCCTAATTCGTCCGGTGTTTCGGCGGTTTGGGGACTGCCTACTTTTTGCGCAGAAATGCAAATGGGATTAAGATTGTCTCACCCAAAGAGCGCAGGGGAAAAATATGCCGCTTCGCGTGGCAACAGAGCCGAATGAAGCGGCAGGAGTGCCGCTTCCCCGAACGTCTCGCCCAGAACTTCGAGCTCGGAACTGATAGGCCAGATGGTTCCGTGTTCAAGAAAGTTATCCTCATTCATTACCGGCGAGCCGCTGACCAAACGCTTGTGTAGCCGGCAGATAATCTGCTATACTAGTTGCGATATGCATCCAAACAAGTCCTACTTCCGCGTACTCGTTATCCTACCGCTTTCGTCGAATGCCGGACGAATGAGGCTGAACGGTATCAACCGATTCCTGAACGAGGGCTACAACTGGGAGATCGAACTGGTCAGGAGCGAATCCGCGTTCACACCAGCGGTCTTCGAGAACGTGTCGGACACGACCTATGACGGTATTTTCGTGGGCTGGTTTGAATCACCGGAAATCCTTTCGCTTCACGCGCACCTCAACACGCCCTCCGTTCTGATCGGCGACGTGGGCGAGGCCGCGCGCATACGCCGTATCCCAAACTCGATCCTCTTCCATGACGACGCTCGGTTGATCGTCCGAGCCGCATTCGTTCATTTCCATGCGATCGGGCGACTGGTCTCATACGGGTTTGTCCCGACCCGGACGAAACTGTTCTGGTCGGACGAGCGGGAACTCGCGTTCTCCGAAGAAATCCGACGGAACGGCATGACGGCAGATATATTCAGGGGAAATGATCTAGAGGCATGGTTGAAGTCTTTGCCGAAACCCGCCGGAATCCTCTGCGCGTTCGACGATCGCGCGGTGGACGTCCTCGCCGCCTGCCGCCACGCGAAGCTATCCGTTCCCGGCGACGTCTCGGTGCTCGGCGTAGGAAACGACGCGCAGATCTGCGAAAACGTGAAGCCGCATCTCTCCAGCATCGCCGTCGATTTCCAAGAACAGGGTTACATTGCAGCCAGAGAACTGCACGCAATGATGCTGCGCGGCCGCAAGCCGCGCGAACGGACGATCGCGGCAGGCCCCGTCAGCATCATGGCGCGTGCATCTACGCTCAGGGAATCTCCGTCAGGCGTACTCGTCCAACGGGCGGTAGCCTTCATCTGCGCGAACGCCGTCAAGGGCATCACCCCGGACGATGTCGTACGGCATATACGCGTGTCGCGAAGGCTTCTCGACCTCCGTTTTCGCGAAGTGACCGGCGGTTCGGTCCAGACCGCCATACGAGAACGTCGGCTGGACGCGGTCCGAAAGTTGCTCACTGAAACGAAACGTTCGATCGGCGAGATCGCCCTTCTCTGCGGCTACCGCGACGCGAACTACCTCAAAAACCAGTTCAAGAAACGGTTCGGCGTCTCCATGCGCAGCTACCGCATGTCGGCAAGACCGACCACCTCGAAGAGAGGGAGTGGGCAACGGAGCGGACAGTAGTCGATCACGGTCCAAGATGATAAGCGTGTTAAGCCGATTGAACATTGCGGTTGCGACACCGTGCATGCCTCCTCGATTCAGATCACGAGGAGGGTTGGTTAACTCTCAATGCCTCTGTTGAGATGTTTGTTGAGCCACAAAGAAACATATTCCGTGAGTTCCGTGTATTCCGTGGTTTTATCCAACAAAGGAATTCAGGTTAACAGCGAAAAGCTGCCAGCTAGAGCTGTATCGGAGAATGAAATTCAAACTTGAGAAAATGACTGAATTTGGGTATCAAAAAAGCAATCTTTCAATCGCGCTGAGATGGTCCTGCGGGGTGATACCGATTTCGTGGTTGAACTTGCGGATGGTGCGAAAGAAGGAGAGGTCACTGTCTTCCGTGTTCCGTGTGTCAGGCTGATTCCATCGCACGGGGATCGGCATAGTTTGGGTGAGTACTATGAGAAAGAATTTTTTGATTCGCGCCACGGCCACCTTTGTATGCACAGTAGCGGCATACGCAGATGTGGTATCGTGACTATCATGAGGTTTCGCAGATCAAGGCAATCACGGCCGGGACTGTGTGCCTCGTGTTCAATACGAATGCGACGAAAACGGCTGTCTCGCTTGCGGGTGTTCCTGCCGCGCCCCGCATGACATGGCATACCACGGACACGAACGAAGTTTATTATTTCGTCGGTTTCTCGCTCCAGCAAGGCGAATCCGTGAAGCCCACCGACTACTTCGAGGAATTCGGCGGCGTGGCCGCATTGAACCCGGAGGACACGAAAGGCGGCACGGTGCGGTGGACACTCTCCAACCTCATGCGGCAGGAACAGATCACCCTCGTGGGAGACATGGTGATCAAGCGAGTCAGCCCGCAACAGGAAATCGTGCTGGAATAGGTTGGGAATGGATGTCACAGGATCACCGTACGACACCGCAGTCGAGCGACCACACGCCTTACGGCAGACACGTGAAAACAGCGACAAGGAAACAACTCATGGGAACATTCAAAACGATTGAAGAGGCGAAAGCATTTTTCTCGGATGACCGTTTCGCCACCGAGAACGGCTTGACGCTTGAAGAACTGGACGACAACCACGCCGTCACGAGCCTGACGCTGTCGGCACGACACAGGAGCGCCATCGGCGGCGTCATGGGCGGGGCGATATTCACCCTCGCGGACTTCGCGTTTGCCGTGCTCACGAATGATCGTGAACGGATGGTGGTCGCCCAGCAGGTCAGCATCAACTACCTGTCCACCCCCAAAGGCGAAAGGCTCATCGCCACTTCCCGTTACAGGAAGGACGACCGGAACTCGTGCGTGGTGAATGTCGATGTCTCCGATGATACCGGAAGGGAAATCGCGCAGTTCGTCGGTACGGGGTTCAAACTTCTGTCGGCGAAGAAGGATTGACCGCGATGAAAACCCTTCGACAGAAACGAAGTGAGGACGCGGGAAACTCCCCTCGACTCATTGCGCAAACCATGACATCCGAAATGCTGCGTGTAATCTGCGATGCCAGAAGGCTTACCCGATTGTACAACGAGATGGATACTCAGAACGAGGTGCGGAAGCGCACTTTGCTGGAACAACTGCTCGGCTCGGTCGGGGAGGATGTCGAGATCGACACGCCTTTCCGGTGCGACTTCGGAAAGAACACGCACATCGGCGACCACGTGATCGTCGGAATGAACTGCACTTTCGTCGATAATGCGCGTATCGACATCGAACGATGACGGTCGCGGCCGGTGTCCCCTGCCGCGTGATCAGAAAGTTGGCGCTTCGCGCAAAGTCCGCAAAAAAATGGGACGCGCCCTGTCGCGTCCCATTGCGTAGCGATGGCGCCCCCCGCATCGGGTCTCGGGGAAGTGGCAAGCCTGCCGCTGTCGAAGTTCTGAGCGAGATGCGCAATTTTATCTCACACGGAGACGCGGAACCACGGAGGGACGCGCCTCTCCCGATCGGAACCCGGAATGCAAAAGCGACAGGAGCGTCGCTTCCCCGATTCAGCGGCAGGTCCTCTCTGTTCAGCATTGCGGTCACGACGGGGCGCGACCCTCCCCTTCTCTGCGCCTCTGCGTTCTCCACGCCCCTGCTGGATACAAACTAGCCATCCTGTATATTCCCGTGCGTGGCGCGAGTGGCGGGCCAACCGGACGAACACGCTTACCAAGTACACACGATCAGAATCATTCCGCCGAAGTAGAGAAGAACGAAAAGGATGTCTGCCAGCAAGGAAAGGAAGAGTGCGCGAAGAGGCCGCGTGGTTTTCCAAAAGAAGGGATACAAAATCGCCCACAGTGCGATACACCAGGTGAGAAAGGGCATCACATCTCGATCTCCCCAACGGGAATCAAATACGTAACTGTGAATCCCCACGAAAAGCATGGCCAACACCACTACCATCAAAAATCCAAAAATGAACGATAGAATCCCGCTCATCCCGCGTCGTTTGAAAAGGAAAAAGAAGAAAGCCCAAGGCATCGCGACACACCATAGAAGAAGGAGAAAAAGCTCCCGCTGGGCTGCACTCCCTCTCGGATACGCCATGTCCGCACATGCCGCCATCGGCAAGAGGCAAAGCGCGGCAGAAAACCATCCAACCATTTTCCTGTCCATTGTTCTTCCTCACAATCCAAGCAACACGCCAGTCGCGTAGCTCACTGCGTTCATCCACAACGCCACGCCTCCGAGAAACCAGAGCCTCCGCCGTCCGTAGGCGGCAACCAATACCAGCCACTCCACCAGCACAACACCGCCCTCACATGCGAGAATGAAACCCGTTCCATGTCCGAATCGGTTCAGCATACACATTAGCAATGGATGCGTCAAGAGATTCACGCATACCACAGCAAACCAAAACCGCGGAAGTCGTACCCACGCGACAGAGGTGTATTCCAACGCGATATTGATCCATTCCCACATCAATGCCTGTACAATCTCAACCAACATACATTCCCTTTCTTGCCTATACGTTCCAGATAAGGTGGTTAGCGAGGTTGTTTGAATGGCGAGAACTTATCAAGATGAACGTTCCCGCGTGAGCGCGGGCGGACGCTTGCCTATAAGTTAGCTTCTAGCTTTTGGGTCAGCGGCCATTCTTGCTCACACGGACTGCCGATTGAACCATTGAATCATTTACCCAACTACCTAACCACACAACCACCTAACCACCCAACTACCTAACCACCTAACCACCCAACTACCTAACCACCTAACCACCTAACCACCCAACCACCTAACTACCCAACTACCTAACCACCCAACTACCTAACCACCCAACTACCTAACCACTCAACCCCCTAACCACTCAACCACCTAACCACCCTAACTACCCAACCATCCTACCACAGGCTTCCCGTAAACAAGGCGAGGCAGTTCAGGCCGAAGGCGGTTCCGCCGTTGCCGTCCGTCCGGTCAAAGGCAAGCGAGAGAACCGGTCCGGTCGCCAGCTGCGCGACGAAGATCAGAACTAACCAGGTAACCGGATTTTCCGGTGAGCAGAGAAACGCCAACGCCAAACTTCCGCACACGCTTACAGCTGTCACCAGCCATCGTCCCATCTGCTCCGCAAGGTATCCACCGGCGACCTTCCCGCACCACGTAACCAACGCGCCGAACAACACCAGGATCATACCGCCCGCAGCGGTCAAGCGTCCCGCCAGCAGCCCAGCCCAACTGCGCCAGGCGATCAACGCGAACAAACCCAACAAAACAAACATGGGGAGGAGCGCAGGAGAACTTTCCCCGGCGACATGCTTCGCCAACATCACACAGTTCTTTCGTTCTCTGTCCACCCGACACCATTTCCAGACTGCGGCACCCGTACTTATGACAAGGGCAACAGCAAAAACCAACAAGCAGGACACATTGCATTTTTCCACCACGAATTGTCCCGCCATCAACCCCAACGCCCCCGTGGAAATGAAGAGTCCGATCGGACCGCTTCTCCCGCCATGCGATTCCAACACCTGCTTCCCCGCCGAGAGATGAAACAGGGCATTGCCCACACAAGCGACACAGAGGACGGTCCATCCTTCCGCACCCGCCAGCGTACAGACA
>JAFSTA010000028.1 GCA_017450695.1 Kiritimatiellia bacterium
CGGCGACTCCAATTGCGGCAAGTGCGCCCAATCCTTTCACCACGTACCCCATCTGGCTAATGGACGGTGAAAATGGTCGCCCTGGGGGCGCATTTCACAGTCAGCGACAACACTCCGTCCGCGTAGGACAGCGAGCATCCTTCCGGCATGTTGGCATCAAGCGCGGTCTCATCCTCGATGGTGATGGTTTTCGGGTAACCGACATTGTTGCTCGCGTTCATCAGCGGAACCGTCGCTTTCCCCACTCCACGGTCCCTGAGTCGTTTCCTGAAGGATTCGACGGAATTCGCGTCAAGCTTAAGCGAGAAGTCCGCCGGAATCGTAAAGCTGCCCGACACGTGGAACGGGGCCGTTGTCCAGGGAGTTTCGGGAATGGCATACTCGAAGGTGACGCCGTTGACAAGGCTTGCGGCAGCGGTGTTGACTCTCGCATCCTCTCCCATGATGCGAAGACTGTTGTCATGGGCGCCGTTCTGCCCCATGTTGAGTCCCGATACATTCACGGTTCCGTTGGAGACGACAAGCCGATCACCTGCGCCGAAGAAGTAAATCGGCTTCTCTGACAGAGTGCCGCCAGGACCAACGAAGACTTCGTGACCGTACGCATGGGTTGTCTTGCCGGATTCACCGAAGAACAGCTGATTCAGATAGTGGAGGGTTCCTCCTACGATTTCTATGCGCGAGCCTACGGGAGCGCCGGCCGTTGCAATCATGGCGTCCGTCATGTCGGACATGAGCTGGACGGTTCCGGCGGCAGTTCCTTCGAACGTCGCGCCGGAACGAATGACGAGCGCATTCCCGCCCGCACCGACGTAAGTGTTCTTTACGGACGCAGTTGCACCGTTTTCGACGATGACGACGTTGTTCGTTCCAGGAAGCGTGGCATGCAGCGTGCCGCTCCCCGCACCGGCGCGGGTGCCGACTTTCATGTTGGTGGCGGAAAGCGACGATCCGGCCCCAGCTGCGCGGAGCGAATTGTTGGTCGCCGCCGCACCGCATCCCACGTAAAAGTCGGTAAACGAAGCCGTTGAACCCTCTTCGACGAGGACATGGTTGTCATAGGGCGCACCAGATGTGGCCGATGGCTGTCCATGCCCCACGAGCAGGGTTCCGCCGGACGCGGCTGCACCGGAAATGGTCAGCAGATTGCCATGCCATGCGCCGCAATAGGAATTGTTGGGCTTTAGGTCTGAGCCGGCGCCGATGTTGAGGCATGTCGTGGCGGAAAGGGTCGCTCCGTTGGCGACGGTGTTGGTCGTGAAGTTGCTTCCTATTACCATCGTGGCACCGGAGAGTGTGGCGCCATCGAGAACTCGGAAGTTGAACCGGGGGCCGCCTCTGCTAAAAAACGTGCCGTTCATTGTGGTCTTCCGGCCGGACACCACAAGCGTCGCGTCGTGGTAGGTTGGGCTGTCAAATTGAATGTCGGACTTCTGGGTGAACGTCGCGGCCGTGTCGCTGCTGTTCGTGATGCATATTGTCGCGTTGCTGGCGCGCCAGAAGTCGCGGTTGTAACTTGCCGTGGATGTCGTTTGAAGCGCATGGCCGGAGAGGTCGATCGTCACGGAACGGTTGTCTCCTGACGTTCCAAAGACCTGATAGACGGCATAATCCTGCCCAAGCGTCAGGTTCGCATTGCCCTGGAACTGCATGGCGCTTGTCGTGACATCACCGTTCCAGTTGCCTGGATCGTCGATGTCCGTGCCGTTCGCTCCCGTCCATGTCGCCGCAAAAGCCGCTCCTGCGAACATGTACACCGAAGCGCACAGCGCCGTAGCCGCCTTGCAGAATCTAGGGGAACCAAATCGAGAGTTCATGGTGTTCGCTCCTTGGACTGTGTTTTTGCCGACGGCAACACGCCATACAGCATGATTATTAAGGATAATGCAACATTCGCCGAAATGCAAGAATTATGTCAGGAACCACAAATAAACCACAATTATTGACCGGACAGAATGGCATGCCGTTCCCGAATGGCTTGCCCCGCGCTTCACAGGCCTCCACCTGGCACAAAGCGTATCTTCAAGCGCGGCGCGGCGGCGCGGCGGCCGGCAAGAACCGCCATGACGTATTCGGCAACGAGATCAGCGTTGGCGGCCGGATCGCTTTCGATTCTGGCGAGCGATTGCACCAGCGCGAGTTCGTTCCCCCTGTTCGAGTGGGCGACCACGCGGATGTCTTCCGGAATCCGCAGACCTGCCTCAAGGAGAGCGGAGACACCCCCCGCCGCCAGATAGTCGTCGTCGAAGAGGATGACGTCGGGCGGATGTGCTCGGTTTTTCGAGTTATCCAGGAACTCCGCGACGACGCGGCGTCCGCCGGCCGTCACGTCCCCCAGCGAATAGCGGTCCCGTCCATTGTCAAACGTGCACATCAGGCGACGGACATTGATTCCGGCCGCCGCAAGCTGCAGCTTGAAGGAACGATCCATCCGCCGATCGAAGTCGACCTCCAGAATGTGTTTCAGGTTCTGAGCCTTCATGGAGGCGATTAGATCCGCGAAGCATTCCGACATGTCGGACTTGACGATGGCTCGAGCGTTGGGAAAGCCGCGAGTTCCGCCGCCGATGACAACGTACGGGACGCCCGCGCGGTCGAAGAGACTTGTGAACTGACAGCATTCGCTCATCACGACGGCGAAGTCAAGCCCGCCAGTCACATGGCGCGCAAGGGGGGAGGCATCGACAACGTCCTCGCCGACGGGGTCGAGGAAGACCTGGTGCATCATCCAGCCGGCCGATTCAAGGCGGTTGGCAAGCTGGCAGGCGAAGCGGTGGACATAGTAGGAGCCGGAAACGGACGAGTTCACGAAGGCGTCATGGCCCTTCCATGCGAAGGCGGCCTTGTCCGTGACTACGGCGCCGACATGCTTCACAATGGAGACCAGTC
>JAFSTA010000226.1 GCA_017450695.1 Kiritimatiellia bacterium
GCAAACCGCGGTTTCGCCCCGTTTTCGCCTTCGCCGGCCATGTCTCACCTCCTTGTGTGCCGTGTTTTGGACTCTTGTCCCCCACCGCCCTCACCACTTAAACCTCGGAATCTCATTCCTGCGAGGTTTTGCAATTACCTCATGCTACCAAAACCAGTTTTCCTGCACAAGCGAGAAAACTCGCTCATACCGATCAGTTCAAGGTTGAGTGGTTGGGTGGTTGGGTGGTTTGGTAGTTGAGTGGTTGGGCGGTTAGGTAGTTGGGTAGTTGGGAACTTATGAAGGTGAACATTTCCACGTGAGCGCGAGCGGGCGCGCTTGCCTATCAGTTTTGAGTGTTGCGCGGGACAGTCGTAAATCATCGACACGCGATATGCGACACGCGACACGCGCGACGACATTCCGACTTTCCGACACGCGCCCGTCGCTTGTCGCGAGTCGCTTCTTCTCAGCCTCTCAGCTGGCGCGAAGCACCCTACTGCCTACTCCCCGTCTCTTCCAAAGAAAAAGAGCGGCGAACTCACGATGTCGCGCCGATGTCCTGCTGCGGTCCCGCATCCACGTCCTTCACGCCCATCTTGCTCAGATCGACGGAATGGATACCGAGAGGTTTCAGCTTCTTCCATGCGCCGCGCGTGAAATCGGGGATGTCCGTAGGCGCACTGCGGTTCAGTACGGATTTTTCCGTGACTTCGCAGAGACAACTCCACGAGGCGAGATCATAGACGTTCATGTCGAGCGGAAGACCGTTCTGCAAGCAGTATATCCACCGCAAGTCCATGATGAAATCCATGCCGCCGTGGCCGCCGACCTTCTTCGCGATTTCGCCGACATCGCGCCACATCGGATGCATATACTTCTTGCGGTACTCCTCCGTCTTCGCATCATCGAATGCCCGGTCCGGAACATTCCCGTCGCTGAACTGGTTTTCAAAGGCGATGCGAAGCGGATAGTCCATGAAGATGCCTTTCGTCCCCTGAATCATGTTGATGCGGCTGTAGGGATGCGGCACGAAGCAAGACGTGGCAAGGTAGATGGCGTACCCGTTCACGGTGCGGATGATGGCGGTACTGTAGTCGCCCGCCTTGAGCTTCACAGTGCGTTGCCAAGAGTCCGGAGGGAACAGCGCCGCGGCCATCGCCCCCGGACCGGCGGACTTCGTATCGACCGCGACAAGGTAGTCGAAGCGGTCGCCGCGATTGATGTCCATATACTGCGCCACGGGACCGAGGCCATGCGTCGGGTAGAAGTTGCCGCAGTGTTCCCTGTACCACTCGTTGCGCCAGGTCGGGCCGTTCTTGATCGCACGGTCGGTTGAATAGTGGAGATATCCTGCCCCTCCATAGACCACCTCGCCGAATATCCCCAGACGGCACATGTTCAGCGCCAGCATCTCCGTCTCGCCGTAGCAGCAGTTCTCAAGCATCATGCAGTGACGGCGGGTCTTCTCGCTCGTCTCGACAAGTTCCCAGCAGCTATCCACGTCCATCGTTGCCGGAACCTCGACGAACGCGTGCTTGCCGCAACGCATCGCCTCCAGCGCCACGGGCGCATGGAGTTTCCAGGGCGTACAGGCATAGACCACGTCACAACCAGAGTCGTTGCAGAGCGCCTTGTACGCCTCCGGCCCCAGATACTCCTTTGCGGGAGGCAGCTTCTTCGCCTGGAGGATATCTTGACACCCCCGGATCGCCGATTCCTGGATGTCACAAAGCGCCGCGACCTCCACGCCAGGCATCTGGCAGATACGACTGACGGCGAAGGTGCCGCGCTTCCCCACGCCGACAAATCCGATGCGGATACGTCTCAGTGGAGGCGCCGCGAATTCCGCCATTGGTGCGCCTCCATCCAAGCGGATTTTGTCTATCTGGCTGCCTGCCGCCGCAGCGGCGAGACTCATCCAGCCAGTCCCCATCAAAAATTCGCGTCTATTCATCTTTCCTTTCCTCCTACCTCTACCGCCCGTCCGGAACAATCAGCGTATGACAATCGTCATGCCGTTCTGTACCCAGTTCTTGAGCGTGAAAACGATTTGCGCCGCGCACGAGACCCCATGCGCCCTTTCGCGCGAGATGATACCGAAATTCCAGTTGGACAACTTGAAAAAACCACGGAACACACGGATTCCACGGAAAAATCATCCCTTCCTTGGAACGGCGATTCCGTGAGTTCCGTGGTGAAGCAGTCTTCTGTCGTAACGTGGATGTTTTCGGGCGAACAGTCACTGTTTCGACACTTTCTTTGCGTACTCTGCGACCACAGCGGCTCTGCGTGAGAACCCAAACGGAGAATCCAGATTTACCGTTCCGCTTCCTTTGGGCAATCACGCCCCGGTTGCCACTTTCGCTGAGAACACGATAATACCGACCTGCGCGACGATAGCCAAGGTCTCGATTGCACCAAGCACCGCGAACTTGCGCTGATCACACAGTTCCATTTTTTCCGTTGGCATATTGATCAGTTTTGCCGCAAACGCCCCCTGAAACACGGCAACGAACGCAAATGCGCAGCCCGCGAAGGTCGCAAACAGAGAAAGATGATCTGCCGAAAGATTTCGCTGCGACAGGATTGTCGCGACAATGAATGCATAGACTAGTTTTGTGACCGGTATGCAAGCCATCCCAAGCGCAGGCAACAACACCCAGGTCGGCGTATCCTTAGCCTCCCGCTTGTATTTCGAAACGAGCTTGGAGAGTCCGCCCCCCAGCGAGAACAAAAGTCCCAGCCCGACACCGGATGCGGTAATCGCAAACACTCTTGTCATTACTGAACCATCTAACATTGCCATTCTTCCAATCCTTTCGTTCACTCGCCGATAGAATACCAGATTCTCCCGCGCTTTGCGAGTCCAACTTGTAGCCCCCTTGCCTATAAGTTAGCCGGTCAAGCCGGGTAAACGTGGTAAGCATTATGCGGACGCGACGGGCTTGTCTCCCGTTCGCGGCGACAGTGGACAAGCGACCGGGGACAAGCGACACACGCGGGCGGCAAAATCGCTTTGATCTTGTCTTTCACTTCGATCCCTTTTGCTCCACGCTCACTCCGAAAAAGCGACAAGAGTGTCGCTTCCCCGATTGGACGATTTGTTCCCCTCTGTGTCTCTGCGGTAGGCTAACCACCTAACCACCCAACCACCAAACCACCTAACCACTTAACCACCTAACCACCTAACCACCTAACCACCTAACCACTTAAGGCAGGGATTGGGAAACAACACAGACAACATCGAGAACAACTGGTATTCGACCGGCTCGCAACCGCGATCCGGATGAGAACCGTCGCGCGGTTGCGCGACGACCGCCAGCGCGTTGTCTATCCGTTGTTTTGGTTGTTGTCCTTTCCAAAAGAGTTCTTTTCGCCGCACCGTAGCGACGTTACGGTCGCGACGGAGCGCGACCCTCCCCATTTGCGTGAGGAAATGTATCAGCCGCGCGGGCGCGCTTGAGCAGTGCGTCTTCGCCGGGACCGATGACGTTCTCCGGCGGAAGCGGATCGAATCCAGGAACAGACGCGAGGTTGTCCGGAACCTTTTCTAAAGACACGTTCCCCTGCACCTTGGCGGCTGCCGCCTTGTTCCGGAACAGCGATTCGCCGCCCACGAAGATGTTGAACTCCACCGTGTCGTTCATGGGCGTGTCCACGGTCGTGGCGAACTCGGGGTACTTCGCCAGGAACTTCGCGCCGCGCGCGTCCGCATCCTCGATCCATTTCCGCGTTGTAGGCCGCTCGAAGTACTCGCGCCAGTACTTCATCGTCCATTCCGTGAAGCTCACTCCGTAGCGGCAGCGCGTAAAGAGGTTGTTGCGGATTACGTTGTCGCGCCCGCCATGAATCTGGACGCCGCCGAATTGCCCGCGCGAGCAGTTGTCGAAGCGGTTGCCATAGACGAAGTTGCCGGAGATCGCGTCATCGAAGCGGATGCCCGCCTGTCCGCATTTCATGTACTCCCCGCCTCCGCCGATGTCGCGCCAGATGTTGTGGATGAAACGGTTGCCACGGCAGGTCGGGTCGCCCCACATATCCACCCCGCCCTGATCGTCGGACTCCAGCACCACGTTCTCCACGAGGTTGGATGCGATCAGATGCTCGTTCCCGCCCACCCCGAACGCGCTCGACGGCAGGTTGTGCAGACGGTTCCGTACCACTGTCATCCCGTAACCGCTGATGGCCATCCCCGTCGAATACGTGTGCATCGCGTGTCCCGTGTCGCTCACGTCATTCGCCTCCACCACCGTGCCGGATGTCTTGAACGAACGCCGATCGCCGCCGCCGATTTCCACAGCCTTGTGCCCGAATGTATGAAACACGTTGCCGCGAACCGTACACCCGTTCGCGCCGTACATGAGGAAGCCGGTCCCGCCGAAGTCGCGCACCACGCACCCCTCGAACGCGACATCGGTCACGTTGTTCATCACCATGCCATGATGGCGTCCGGTACGGAAGACAAGTCCCTCAAAGCGGATATGCGAGGCATCCTTCACCTGGAGAAGCGGATATGCGGCACGAGCTAGCTCGTAATGATCCTTCCCCGGATCAGCATCAGCCGGAGGACGGAGGTAGAGGACACCCGCCCCCCGATCAAGGAACCACTCGCCGGGGGAATCGAGTGCCCCCAGGGCGTTCTGCAGGTACAACGGCGCATCCTTCTTGGGGAAGTTCCACTGGTCAACCAACCGAATCGTGATCGTGCGGGCTGCAGGATCGACGGAGACGGGAACAGTCTGATCCGCCCACAGGTACTTCCAGTAGCCGAGCGCCTGGAGGTCGGGGGCGAGGGATGGCGCCCAGCGCGACCAATCGCCAAGATCCGCCGTGAAGATACGGTTGGTGGCGTCGAGGACAGAGGTGATGGGAAGGAAGCCTTTGTCCGGATGGCGAGCCAAGGTGAGCAGACTCCCATTGCGGTAGAGGGAGAGGATACGGAACTGGGCATTCGGAAGTCCGAAGCCGCAGGGTGCGTCTGGGTCGAGGGCATCGAAACCGAGGGACTTTACATCCGCCGCCCAAACCTTCCCGCGAGCGGCGGCGGGAATACGCGGGCCGTCCGCCTTGCGCCACGCCGACGCGGGAACGGTCCACCCTCCGGAGAGGACAGGTCTCTCGTCCTTCCATGCACGGTAGGTAATGGCGGCGTCCGGCGTACCGGAATCGTCTTTGCCGAACGCCCATGCAGCTCGCATTGGATACGTTCCCCCGCGCAACCACACCATCACGCCGCCGTTCGGCAACGGCCCGGACTTCTTGATGTCGCGCACGGCGGCAGACGCACGGGCCGGCGTCGCGAACGGAGCCTCGAACGTACCTGCCGCAGAATCGTTGCCCGTCGGCGAGACAAAAAACTCGACCGGTGCCGCCACCGTCCAAAACGCGGCGAAAACCGCAATGACTGTCCATTTTGTTTTCATGTTCCGTAACCTTTCAAGAGTAACGGAGAAATTATATTCATTTTTGCGAGATTCTGGCAAGATGCAATTTGGCAAAAGTAAAATCGCTACGCTTTGAAATGGTTCAACCTAAGATTCCTCGTTTGGGTTCTCACGCAGAGCCGCTTGAGGTCGCAGAGAAAATGCCGAAAACAAAGGCTTTTCAATCCCCCGCACACACAGAAAACGGATTCACCCAAATGGTGAAAGTCAGCAAAATTTCAATGCGCCATGATTCACCACGGAACACACGGAATCACCGATCAAAAATTCGGATGATTTTCCGTGTATTCCGTGTGTTCCGTGGTTTTTCAAATTGTCCAACAGCGGTGAAATTGCCGAGCCGCCGAAAAGCGGAACAGATCAGGTCGATTGAAAGCCGCGTCAGCGGCGATTTAACCATTGAATCTTTTAACCATCCTTTCGTGTCTTTTCGTAATCGCGCGTAGCGCCCTCCTGCGTTGCTGCATGAGGAATATACAACAACACCCCGAAAAGCGACAAGAGTGCCAAGGGGAAAATTAAATCGCTGCGCTTTAAATGGTGAAATGGTTAAATGGACGAGGCACCGGCAAGAGTGTCGCTTCCCCGAAAGCCGACGGCGAGGGCGCCGTCGCTACGCAGCGGACGCGACACACCTCCCCGCTTCTCAGCCTCTCAGCTGGCGCGTAGCGCCGCCTAGCGGATGATCAACTTCGATCCGTCGCCGTAAATGATGACGCGCGCGGCGGTGCTCAGGGTGTAGTTCGCGTTGTCGGTGAACACGAGGACGTCATAGGTGCCTGACAAGGGCTTCCGGTCCGAAATCACCAGCTCGCGGTTGACGGCGTTCGGGATCGCGACGCCATCCATCCGCCACTGGTAGGAGGTGGCGTTCGGCGCGTACACGGAGAGCGTAACGTCGCCGTTGTTGACATGGCGCATGGTCAGGGCATCGGGCTGCGTCACGATGGCGGGGCCGTCGCCGGTCGATGTTCCCGTCGCGATCGGACGCACCAGCACATAGAAGTTCTTCACGCTGTAGCTTGATGCGTTCCCCTCCTAGAAGGTCCAGTCGGGGTCTTTCTTCGCCGTGAAATTCGGATTGTTTCCGATGCCGAGTCCGGGTGTGCGGAATTGCGCCGTGTTCCCTGAATGCCCAAAGGCGACCATAGAAAGGATGGTCTCCTGCGCCAGATAATTGTGTACCTGCATCGAGCCGTGACCGCAAGCGGGAGCGGTTGCGGTCATGCTGTCACCAAAATCATAGTAAGACCCGTCCGCGCCGGGAATCCCCTTGTCATTCCCCGCCGCGAAGTTGTTCGGCCAGAACTCGATGTTGCCAGCCGGGAAACTCCCTGTTTGAACGGTGATATCGTTGTCGCTCGCCCCTGCATAAACGGTGAGGTTCGAGACGTAGCACTGGTGGAGAATCTGGCGTTCCACGCTTGGCACACCGAGTTTCGAGGCGTCCTCGCAGAAGGTGTCCATCCCGGCGAAAACCCACTGGTAGTGGTTGGTGTCCTGCAGTTCCATGCAGTAGGCCACGCGGTCATAACGGATACCCGCGTTGAACCGGCTCTCGTCAACTAGGTAGTCCGCGCCCGGATAGCTGTAGCAAACGCTGTCTTTGATCTCCAGCGCGTTCAGCAGCTGGTAGCCCCTCAACTCCGACACGTTCGACCGCGTCAGGAACGCGGGAAGCGTGGCGGGAGGCGCGACGACGGCCAGCGTCTTGTCCGCCGTGTACGGCGCGAGGGAGACGGTCAGCGAGTTGGTCGTGTTTTCCGCCAGCGGTTCCGCCAATGTCAGCAATACGTCGCGCGGTTCGGAAGCGGAACGCGCAACATCCTTGATCTGGATAGAGGCGTCGGCGAAGGCGTAACGGTCCGCCGCCAGCAGGGTCTTCGGCACGGCGGCCGGATAGGAGACGCACACGCGGTCGCGGGCAAGGCTGACGACCGCACGGCGCGGTGCCTCGACACCCATCGACAGTACCTGCGGAATCTTCGCGCGGCTCACGAAAACGCAGAGGCGGCGGTGACTGTAGTTGCCGGCGTTGTCCGAGAAAGTCCAGTCGGTGACATCGCTACGCAAGGCACTGTTTCCGATACCAATCTGTACAGTGTTGCCGGCGTTGAAGTGGTTGTGTGCCCAAATCGTCTGCCGCGCGCCGAAGTTGTGGACCTGCATACAACCATAGTTGCCCCCCGTATCTAACCGGTCTCCGAAGTCGAAATTATTGCCGCTGGCGTTGGGGATGTTGATCGCGTTGGGAGCACCGTAGTTCCGGTAGTGGAACTCGATGTTTCCGGTGGCAATCCCCTTTCCGGTCTGGATACCCGCGACGTTGGATTCCACATCGAGGTTCGCGACCGTCTGCTGGAAGGTCCATCCCGTCGGTACGCCGAGTCGTGTCGGATCTTGCGTCATGGCGTCTTACCTCAAGGACGTCCAGGAACGGAACAAGATACGGAACACGGCTCTGCTTGAAACCCTCTTCGATGTCGTCATGAGCAATGTCGGCCGACTTATGAACCCGACAAAGTTCGCCAACGCCATCCAGACCGTAGCCGGGATTCCCGCCAACCATGTGACCGTCAAGAAACACCTTGAGTTCCTCCAGGAGGCGTATCTCCTTTCCATGTCCAAACGGTACGATGTCAGAGGGCGGCACTATCTCGACTACCCTGCAAAATACTATGCCATGGACACCGGCATCCGCAACGTGCACATGAACTTCAGGCAATATGAACCGACCCACCTCATGGAAAACGCAATCTACAACGAATTGATTCGCAGGGGGTACGCCGTTGATGTCGGCGTGGCCATAGTAGAGACCTCGCACTCGAACGTTCGCGAGAAACGTCAGCATGAAATAGACTTTGTCGTAAACAGATTTTCCGAGAGGATTTACATTCAGTCTGCATGGATGATTCCCGAGGAAGAGAAGCGCCGACAGGAGACCTTCTCCCTCAGGCATATCGGCGATTCCTTCCGCAAGATCGTCGTGACGGGCGACCCGTACGAAAAGCCGTGGATGGACGAAAGCGGCATCACCTTCATGGGCATCGTACCTTTTCTCCTCAACCCCCACTCGCTAGAAACGCTGTAACGAACCACAGACCAACACGTGGTTAATAAACAAGCCACTGACCAACACGGACACGCCACGCTCACGCTTGCGCCATTCTGAATCAAGGCGAGCGTTAGCGAAGCCTGGCCGTGTATGTCCGTGGTGAATAAACGAACCACAGACCAACATGGACGCGCCACGCTTACGCTTGCGCCATTCCAAATCAAGGCGTGCGTTAGCGAAGCCTGTCCGTGAATGTCCGTGGTGAATAAACGAACCACAGACCAACATGGACGCGCCACGCTTACGCTTGCGCATTTCAAAATCAGGGCGAGCGTTAGTGAAGCCTGTCCGTGACGTCCGTGGTTAACCAAACATCCCCTTCCCAAGCGTAACCCACGCGACACCTCACCCGCCACGCGGCGAAACGCAGCGCGGCAAGGGGGCGACAGGGCGAAAGGATGGAAGGATTATTCATCAAGTCCTATTCCCTTTCTGTTCCGCCACCTTTCAAATTGCCTTTTCAACCTTTGCAATCCCATCAACAACCTCTTTCATTCCTGGTTCAACTTGGATCGCAGCATCAGTATTCAATCGCAAATCTAACTGAAACTTTTCGCTGAATATTCTGCCATAACTATCCTTATAATTTCGATCAAAAGAAAATCGCTGCTCTCTACTAATTGCTGTAAGGTTATTATTTCTCCTACCAATCGTCAATACCGCATCAAACAAATCAGCGTGGTACACGATTCTTCCAAAATCAACGGTTGAATCTGAATTCCTCTGTTGGACACTTTGAAAACCACGGAATTCACGGAATATGCCGCTGAAAGCACTTCATGCGACCACGAAAGCCTGACGCGGATCAAACTCTCGTCAGGACATGAAACCCCGCTAGCGTGGGACACGAAAAGACACAAAAGTTCTGGGCTGGGAGGCATCGTTTTTGATCTCACGCAGGGGCGCGCGGGGGGAGTGCGTTTCGTCGCGATCGTATTGCTGAACATGCGTTGCCTAGAAGTTCGGTGGTTCTGAGTTCTAAGCGAGACGGTCGGGGAAGCGGCACTTGCCGCTTCATGCGGTGCGTTTGCGTCGCAAGGAATGCGCAAGCTGCGCGTTCTACTATATTGGTCGCGACGGAGCGCGCCCCTCCCATTCTTTGCGAGACACGCGCGCCGACATTCCGACTCGCCACTCCCTTCTTCTCAACTTCTCAGCCTCTCAGCCGGCGCGAAGCACCCTAGCGGGATTTCTCAAAATATCGGTAGAGGAAGCGGCCGTCGGGAGCGGCATCGCCGTACCGGTAGAAGTCGAGGATATCCCCTTCCCCGCACGGCGTATTATCCGCCCATTTGAACCAGAGGTTGAGTTTCCGATTCTCCAGACGCAACGCCTGACGGGGCAGGACGAGCGTCAACTCCTTGCCCTTGACCGTCATCGGAACCCGCGCCGATTCCCGCCACCGCCAACCGCCCTCGCAAACCTCCAGTATCGCCGTGTGGGCATCCGGCGGCGAAACGCGGTTGACAACAAAATGGAAATGGTTCCAGTTCGGCAGCGGATCGTCCGCATCCAACGACACGGAAAGGAAGAGGCGCATCCAGTTCGAGTCTGTGTAGGGCGTGACCGGATCGGAACAGACCACGCGGAAGGTAATCGTTTGCGCATCGTGTTCGACATGGCACTCCGCCAAATCGTTCCGGCCGCTGGAGTCTTGGTACCGAATGCCACCATAGCCGACCGCGTCACGGGGAAGCGTGTCGTGTACCGCGTCGCGGTAGATTGGAGATTCCGTACAGGCGCGTTGCGGACGCACCCCGCGGAACCGCCGGACCTCGTTCACGAATTGGTAATAGAAATGGTCCTGGAGAATGCCGGTAGATGGTTCCAAATCCCGGCTGAACTCCGGCGAAAACTGATCCGGGAAGGCTGTCTTGGTGCCCATCCAGTTCGGGAAAAGATCGGCCGACCACTCGTTCCAACCGGTGATAAACAGGTAGTCAGGGTCAATCTCACGCGCACGCCGCATCTGCTGGGCGAAGTTGTCGCCCCAGAGAAATCGATGCGGTTCCCCGCGTCGCGGATTGCGGTCTGCGGCAAAACGCAGTTTCTCGCCGGGTTGCAGTTCATCCTCGCCCGGTCCGACATAGGCTCGCCCGAAGACGTGGATGTCGTTCATCGCCGCCAACCCCACATGACCGTCCCGTCCCTTCCACGTATGGTTCTGCGCGACACCCGCGCCGCACATCTCGACCGTCCCGTCTTCCCTCTGGCAATAGGCGTGCTGGGGAAAGACCTCCAGCCAACACCACTGATCCTGCGAAATCGGTCCACGGGTGTAGGATGCCTGCAACGGGCGGAAAGTGAAAAAGCGGAGGATTTCTTCCAGGTCGCGGCGATCCGCCTCGTTCGTCTTCGACGAGTGAATCGCGCGCTCGATGACTTGCGGCGTCGCGTGGATGAGCGGACGCCCGTTCCAATAGAACCAGAGGTCGCGGAACTTCCCCGGCTTGTAGAGGTCGCGGTAGAGCTGGAGGATGCTCACGATCTGATGCGAATTTTCGCCGAACGGCAGCATGTAAATGAAAGAGGGGGTACGGAAACCGTCCCGGCGCATGGCACTCCAGGTCCGGAGCAGCGCCCAGGCCGAATCCATCCATGTCAGGTAAGCGTTCGTCGCATCAAAGGCGACCGTATCGACACCCGCCGCCGCCAGAAGCTGCGCGTGTTTGCGGAGAACCCAGGTGTCGATGCTCTGATAATAGCCAAACAGCGGTTCGTCCCAGTGATGGCGACGCATGGCCGGTCCCCACAACGGATCGTCCGGCCGCTCCAGGATTCCGGGATTCTCCGCCAACAGACGCGCGTTGTTTCGCGGCTCGTGCGCGGCGACAAAGCGTTCGTGCCAAGTCCAATAAAAAATGCCGACCTGTTTCGCGCGCGGGGCGGGTAACGTGTCCGCACGTTCGAGGACGCGTCCCAGTCCGTCGATCGCGTCCCATGTGTCCGCATAGAGATCGCGCAATTCAAACGTCCTTCCGGGTATCACTGCCCCTTGGTCATCGGAGAGGGATGATGCGGACTGAGGTGGCGCGATTGTCGGGGCAGCCAGTTTTTCCAGAAGCGAGAAATCCCCACTTCCAGCAACAGGCACACCATGAAGGTCTGCGGAAAACTCGAAACTGTCCGCAACCTCGTTCCCGTTCACGAAGAACGTCGCTCCGGGATCCGGCTTCTCTCGACGCCAGACCCCCACGTGCTCCTCTCCGTCGCTCAATTCCCCATAGAAATCACCCGTCTGACGCGGAAACGAGACCGACAGGATCGCGCAGTCCTTGAAATCAACAAACCGCTGTTTCGCCAACGCTTCCCCCTGACGAGAACCGGCAGGCGTCCCCTTCCATTGATAGACGGCCAACGTCAGCGATCCCTTGTTGTTGCTGTAACTCGGACAGCAGACAGAAAGACGATCCACGGGATAGTCGGAATGGAAACGGACTCCGACGGAATCACCCTCGCGAATCTGGATCGGACGATGATCACTACCCGTGAACTGATACAGGTCCCGCGTCGCGGCGTAGGCGCCGTGACGCCCACTCATCTCCTCTGCAACCACGGTTCCACCGAAAACCAGCGCAGACACAACCGAAACAAACCACCTCACTCTCCTATCCTCCCTTCACAAGACATCCATCTCACCCTGACGTTCCAAATTGTACCATACCGCGAGACTGTATGAAAGGGTTCACCCAGTACAGCGGCAAGATCGGATTTGCCGCAAACGCGTTACCTGACAACTTTGCCACCATCGCCAAGAGTCCCCATCTACCACCGCGTGCTGCCCGTGTCACTCTTGATTTGGCGGAAGATTCTCCGACACGTTAGACGCTCGTTTCTGCAAAACCTGAAGTTGTCGGCGTACCTCAGGACGGACGGATGTCCGACGCGACTCGGCGGAAAGGCCATGCGCCGCGAGAGCGGCTCGTTTCGCCGCCCGACCAGCCTGCCATTCGTCCCACAAAAGCCGGATCACACGCCCTTCATTCATTTTCGATCTCCTCGCGGAGTTTACGCAGCTCTTCCAAAATGCCGAAATCTGGCAGTGCCGCAAGTCTTTCCGCCTCACCCCAGTTGAACTCAGGGTCTCCGACCGCCGCGACCATCATCTTCCTCGCCGTCGGAAGCAATTCGGAAGACGGTGGATAATATACGACTAGGATACGATCCACAAGTGCGAGTTCCGGAGGGATGCTCCAAACCGTTCCGTACGGCGTTTCAAGTTCCCTGTTCGGAAGAACGGATTCATTTTCGAGGAATCCGGGCAAGTCAACGTAAAAAACGCAAATCTCCCAGCTTCGCGTCACTCCCTTTCCACCAAGTTCGGTAATGATCTCCTGCATCAGGCGAGGCGGGATCGCGGCCGGAGACTTTCGGCAGAAATCGATGTCACCCGACATGTACCCGTCCTCTGTGTAGAACTCGACCGCACTCTCGCCAACTACAACAAGGGGAAAGCCATATTGCTGGAACAAGGTGGTAATAAGTCCTGACAATAAGCGCACGCTCAAGAAGATCGGAAGTGGCCTCAATGTCCGCCATTGCCGTCCTGATGTCAATTTCCGCCATTAATACAACCTCTGAAAGTGCCGTTTATTATAATCAATCCGTCCTTGAAGTGCAATCACTAGTTATCGCATAGGCTTGGTCCCGCAGTAGGTCGCCATCCCCGGCGCCGCAATGCTTCACACGCTCACCCGGCTTACCCGCTTCTCAGCCTCCCCGTTCTGTGTCGGCGCATTCTTGCGCCGGTTCCCCACAAAAAATCCCGCGTGTACGGCATTGGTTTCTCTCGGAAACTCTGATACAATAGAGGCGTTTCGTCCATGAATGCAAAGGAGAAAGTATGCGAAAAATCGAAGCAGCGGATCGGTTGTCCTACAGACGGATGACGACGGATGAATTGCGTGATCGTTTTGTGATCGACGATCTTTTCCAGCCGGGGAAGCAAAACCTCGTGTACACGGATGTGGACCGCGGCGTGGTGGGCGGTTTTGTCCCAACCACGAAATCGCTGGAGTTGAAGGGCGGCAAGGAGATGGCCTGCACCTTCTTCTGCGAACGGCGTGAGGCGGGCGTGATCAATCTCGGCAGCCCCGGCGTCATCACCTGTGACGGCAAGAAATACGAGATGCAGACCCGCGAATGCCTGTACATCGGACGCGGCACGAAAAAGGTCGTCTTCTCCAGCCGGAACGCGAAGACCCCGGCGGCGTTCTATCTGGTTTCCTACCCTGCCCATGCGGAGTACCCGACCACGAAGATGGCGATCGGGAACGCGAACAATGTGGATCTGGGGCAGGCGTCTTCCTCCAATGTCCGCACCATCCACCAGTTCATCCGCCCCGGTTTCACCAAGAGCTGCCAGCTGGTGATGGGGTTCACGGAACTGAAGGATGGCAGCGTCTGGAATTCCTTCCCGCCCCACACGCACGACCGCCGTACCGAAATCTACTGCTATTTTGATTTGCCGAAGGACGGGCTGGTCTTCCATTTCCTTGGAGAACCGGACGAGACTCGTCACGTCACGTTGCGCGAAAAGTCGGTCGTGCTTTCCCCGCCCTGGTCGATCCACTGCGGATGCGGTACGGGTTCCTACGCCTTCGTCTGGGCGATGGGCGGCGAGAACCAGGAATTCAACGACATGGACAACTGCGACCTGTCGAAGTTCCGGTAAGCCCTCCGTCCGCGCTGGCGCGGGAGCGGAAATGAGGGCGGGGCGCTTCGCGCCAGCTGAGAGGCTGAGAAGAAGGCTGTAGAGAATAATCGATAGCGATCGAAAGCGATCGACTGCCGAACCACCACCTAACCTTGAACTCCTAGGAAAGGATTATGGAGACGCTAACAAGACGAGAGCTGATGTGCCAACTTGCCGGATGCGCATCTGTTGCGGCTCTTGCCGGATGCCGAACGGGCAAGGTAGAGGAGGAACCTGCCGTCCGAACTCCCATTTGGGGAAACCCGCGTGTGCGCGGCCCATTTCCCATTCTCTCTACCCCCTTCCTCGAATCGGGAGAGGTGGACTTCGACACGCTTGCCTCGGAGGCTCGGTTCGTTGATTTCTGCGAATGTTCCGGCATGGTCTGGCCACAATCGAACGACAGTTGCGAGTTCCTGACGAAGGAGGAAAAGAAGCAGGGGATGCGGATTTTAGCGGAGACGCTGAAAGGACGCGCCACGGCCCTTTGCCTCGGCGTACAGGGACGCGACACGAAGGAAATGCTGGAGTTCGCGGAACTTGCCGAAACGCTACGTCCGACCTGCATCATCTCGCGACCTCCCGACAACGGCCGGACGGAAGAAGACCTGCGCGCGTACTATCATGCGCTGACCAGCGTGTTTTCCCGTCCCGTGATTATCCAGACCAGCGGGGGAAGCGCGTACAAGGGAGTGGCGCCAAGCGTGAATCTGCTGGCAGAGCTGGCAACCGAATACCCCAAGATTTTCGGGTACGTCCAGGAGGAATCGGTCACGCGCAAAAACGGGAAGGTCACGGAGACCGTTGACCAACGAATTTCCCTGGAAGTCGCGAAGAAACCAACGATCAAGCGCGTGTTTAGCGCACAGGACGGTTGTTCCTGGCTCTATCAGGCAAGGCAACTGGGAACGGAAGGCCTGATTGTCGAACGCTGCGCCTACGCGGACCTGCTGGCGCGAATCTGGCAACTCCTCGAATCCCACGATTCGACCGGAAGCGTGGACGCGGCTTTTGCCGGATTTCTGCTGATGCAGAATCTAGAGAACGATTTGCCGGGCGGTGCGACCGGTCAGCGCGGTTCTCACCTCTATGTCCTACAGTTGCGTGGCGTCTTCCGAAATCTCCTCAGGAGAAAGGCCCTGCCGACCGGCAAGCCTGATGCGTCGATCTTGACAGACGTCTCGTTGACCGAGGAACAGAAAACGGAAATCATCCGTCGCTTCCGTACGCTACAACCCTTTTTGAAGATCTGACGGAAACCACGTTGCCTACAAGTTGGCAGGTTATTGCGGACGCGACGAAGCGTGTCTCCCATCGTGTGAGGCAAACAAAACTTACCCTCTTTCCATTCCCCACGAAAAGCGGACGGCAGGCTAACTACCTAACCTCGAACATATAGGCAAGAAAGTTTGCCACACAAAGCCAACAGCTGGTTGTCAAAAGCTCGAGAAGCGCATGATAACCGTTCTTGGCGAGCATCGAAAAATTTGCTATCATGTTATTTTACGTTTCGGGGAAGTGGCGCAACGCTTGCTTTCCGAGTGCAAAGGAGAAGGGATTTTGAGTATGGAGACTTTCAATGTTTCGTTGGTCGGTGTCGGTGGACAAGGGATTCTGTTGACGAGCGACGTGTTGGCGAAGACTGCGGCGTTGGCGGGACTGGATGTGAAGAAAAGCGAAATTCACGGCATGGCGCAACGTGGCGGCAGCGTGATCAGTCAGGTGCGTTTCGGAGACAGGGTCTTTTCTCCGATCATTGCGGACGGGACGAGTGACCTGCTTGTTTCTTTTGAGCGGTTGGAAACCTTGCGTTGGCGGCATCTTCTCGCGCCGAATGGCAAGGTCGTGATGAATGACGTGAATATGACCCCTGTGACCGTATCCACGGGACAGCAGCCTGCCATAGCGGATTTGGAAGAACGCCTGGTTCGTGAGTATCCGGATATGCTTCGCCTCAATGCGGATGAAATCGCGTTGCAGTTGGGGAATCGCCGCTGCATGAACATGGTGCTGGCCGGTGCTCTCTCGACAGTCACGCCGTTTGCGCCGGAACTGTGGATCGATGCGATCAAAGACCGCCTGGCCTCCAAAGCGAAACTCATCGACCTGAATGTCCGGGCTTTCGAGGCGGGACGCGCTGCGGTCGCCCGCTAGGCAACGACAAGGAGCACCGTCATGAAAAAATCGGAAGAGGAAGTTCTATCCTGGCTGGGCGAGAAACGTTGCCGTGCCGTCGTCGAGCACTTGCAGAGACGCCAGTTCACAGCCGTTTACTGCGCGACTCGCCAAGAGGCGGTTGATTACGTTTTGGAACAGACCCGAGAGGCGGTTTCCGTCGGCTTCGGCGGCTCCTATACGATTGCCGGTCTCGGCGTGGAGCAGAAGCTGGCGGAACAGGGAAAGCGCATCCTGAATCACGGACATCCCGATCTCACCCCGGAAGAAAAGTTGCGCGTGCGGAATGCGGAATTAACCTGCGATCTGTTTCTCGCCAGTTCCAACGCGGTGACGATGGATGGCATCCTGGTGAACATCGACGGGGTGGGGAACCGCTGCGCCGCGATGACCTGCGGGCCGAAAAAAGTGGTTCTCGTGATCGGACGCAACAAGATTGTCGATGGGACGATTCAGGACGCGATTGATCGTGTCAAGAACATCGCCTCGCCGCCCAACGCGATGCGCCTGGACAAAAAGACGCCTTGCGCGGAGACGGGGAGATGCATGGACTGCCAATCCCCGGACAGAATCTGTTGCGTCACGACAATCCTCGAACGGAAACCACGCACCTCCGATTTCCATGTGGTCATGCTCAATGACGACATCGGTTTCTAGCTGAGAGGCTGAGAAGAAGGGACGCTCTCGAAATCGCAAAAATAGTTGTGGGGGACGCGCCCTGTCGCGCCTGCCCGCAATGCTTAGCCTGTGACCGCGCGCGTCTCCCGCCGTCTTCACGGTTTTCGCGCGCTGAGGCAGACTTTCCCGGAACGGGAGATGTGCGAAGTGATTTCGACGAATCTGCTTTCGTTGAGAAACCCTTTGAGTTGTTCCACCGTATAGACACGCATCCCCTCGATGGTATCCGTGTACTTTTTGCAGGCGATCGGATCGCAACTGTCGCAACAAATCACGAACAATCCGCCAGAACGCAGAACCCGCCAAACCTCGCCGAAATCGTGGGCAAGGTCCGGCCAAAAATAGATGGTTTCACAGGCGGTGACCAGATCGAAGCTGTGATCCCGGTATGGGATGGCCGAAACGCTCGCTTCCAGAACTTGAACACGTCCAGCTTTGACTGCCTTACGGTTGTACCGAAGCGATTGCTTCACGCTCAAAGGCGAGTGGTCAATCCCGTAAACCAACGCGCGGGGCGACCGTCTCAACAAGAAATCGATCAGGAATCCCCCGCCGCACCCGATGTCCAACACGACGCCATCCTCCGGAACCATGAAATACTGCGCCGCGAATTCCTGCAACGCGCGGTGATGGTTGTTCATCATGCGCAAGGCGAGTCTGGCTCCCCACCAAAGACCCGGTTTTCTGAAATTCTGTTTCCACTTTTCCCAAATCATCGTATTCGTCCTTCCAAACGCCTTTCACGATACCAAAATCCGAAGTGGGTGAAAAGTGTGGATTGCCGCTTCTTGCCGTTCGTGTGGCAACAGAACAGAATGAAGCGGCAGGAGTGCCGCTTTCCCGAACGTCTCGCTCAGAGCTCGGAACTTATGGGCAAGCCGGGTAAGCATTACGGACGCGACGGGGCGCGTCCCTCCCGATCTCTTCGCCTCCCTTTAAAGGAAACTACGGACGTACACGGACAGGCATCGCTAACGCTCGCCTTGGTCTTGAAGTGCGCAAGCGTAAGCGCGGCGCGACCGTGTTGGTCGGTGGTTCGTTTCGTTAACCGAAGACAACCCTTGTGTCGTCCTTGTTGTCCTTGTTGTCGTTTTTATCTCTCGCAGAGACGCAGGGCGTGATGCCCCATACCTTTGTGCCCTTTGTGTTCTTTGTGGCTAAAACAAACGGATGGATTCGCGGCTACGCCGCTCACGGGAGGAACGAACGGGAGGGTCGCGCCCGATCTCTTCGCCTCCCTTTAAAGGAAACCACGGACATACACGGACAGGCATCGCTAACGCTCGCCTTGGTCTTGAAGTGCGCAAGCGTAAGCGCGGCGTGTCCGTGTTGGTCGGTGGTTCGTTTCGTTAACCGAAGACAACCCTTGTGTCGTCCTTGTTGTCCTTGTTGTCGTTTTTATCTCTCGCAGAGGCGCGGAGACACGGAGGAAAGGGCGGGAGGGTCGCGCCCCGCCGCGCCCCGTCCATCGATCTGAGGTTCATGTCCACGCGGGGAACGGACGCGACGGGGCGCGTCCCTCCCTTTTGCGGCTTCGTGAAGGAAACCTCCTCCCTACTGCTTCCCTTCCGGGGAGGACACTTTCACGAGCGGCTGGGACAAGACGGCAAGGTCTTTTTCATCCAAGAGAAAGAGAAGTTCGATTCCTCTGGTCATGGCGTACCGTTTTCCGAATCCGGTCGATTTCCCGATCAGGATGGTTTTCCGTATGGCGTCCGAGGTATCGACATCGAGATTCAGTTCCAGCCACGGTTCTCGGAAACCGTAGGAGGCAAGATCCTCCAGCGAGATGTTCAACTTCTCAATGCGGGCGGCTTTGAGCGCGGTCAGCAGAGTACCGAGCGCGGCAACCGCGTCCGTATCAATCGTCCCCGCCGGCTTGACGGAAAGCCAGGGCGCTTTCGTATCTTTCCGCTCGATGATTTGTTCCTCTCCGCCCTGACGTTTTTGCGTGATTCGACGCAGGCTCGTTGGCGACAGGGAAAGCATGGTTTTGTCATGGAGTGAAAGAAGTCCCGTCATGCTGACCAGTTGCGGCGGCATGTTGGAAACAGCGATGCCGTAACGGGTTGACGTGTGTTCCATGCGGATTCGGTAGGTTTTCTGGGCGATGTCGTTGTACGCGATCTCCAGCCGTTTCTTTTCGTTCGGGAAAGTCAGCTCGACGATGCTGACAGGTTGGAAGCGCTGCTCTTTTTCCCGCGCCTCTTCCACCGCCTCCTGAAGCGGCGCGACGGGCAGGTTGATCAGCGAGTTCGCCAGTTCATGGGCGGTCGCCTGATCGGCGAGATCGCTGACGGGGGACTCCAGCCGCCATTGCCGGTTGGTCTGCACCAAAATAAAACGGTTCTCTCCCATCTGAATCAGCAACCGCTGGATTCGCTCGGGCGGCTGGTGGAAGAGCCTCGTGTCCTGCAGGTTCTCCGGACGGATTTGGAAGGCCGTGACGACATCGTTCGAGACCAGCCCGATCGATTCGCCGTCGAAGAGTTGAACGTACGAGAGGGCGGCATCATCTGGGCTGGCTTTCCCGAAAGTCAGTTGCAGAGGTTTTTCCTGGACGCCAGTTGATACCTGCAGCTGTGTTCCTGACTCCTCGTCCAGTCCGTACAGGACCAATTTGCTTTTGAAGAGCGACTCTGAACGAATGACATCCATCACATTCGAGATATCAGGCCAGACGAATCGCGTAACCCGATTGGTGCAGAGGATCTGAAGCAGTTTCGAAACCGCCTGTTCGTCGGCGGGCGCCGGTTCCGGTTGAACGAACCCCCAGCCGGATACGTTCTTCACCAGTTTCATGAATGGCTTTCCCGGAGAACGGATCGAAAGCGCCGTGATCTGCGAAGCATCTTTGGGAAAGATTTGGTAGGAACGGATTTCATTCACATGCTGCGGGATTCTCTGGAGGAGACCGGAGGAAACTGTAAGAACCCGATCCTCACCGTCCCTGCGCAGATACAATTCCTTGCCCATCGGGGAGACTGCCCCCACCTCCAGGCCAATCCGGTTCCCGCGTCCTTCCAGCGTAATCTTCGTGCAAGGTGGATTCAATCCGAGCTGCCGCAGGGAGAGATCGCGTTTAACCAGATCGGGAAAGGAGACGGAATCGGAAACACGGCTTTTTTCCAGCGCATCGAGGAATTTCTGCACGGCGCCCTGATTGACCTCCGCAGAGAAGGGAGCCGTGATGATCCAGTGATCGTCCTGCCGAACGAGTCCGATGTGAACGCGTTCGTTGTCGATGGTAATGTGCTCAATGTCGGTCAGCGGTTGCTCGACAAGCTGCTGGTTGGAATCCGTCGCGGTGAGCGCGGCGGGGGAACGCAGCAGATACAGCGCGAGAAGCGTCAGGCAGATACCGCAGAGCAGGAAGAGAAGCGTGCGTCGATTTCCCATGTCAGAAATTCCGTTTGAGTGCCCCGAGGAAAAAGAAGAAAAGGATCGCTGCGGGAATCCCGGCTACGGCGATCAATTTCAGGAGAATCCATTGCTTTCTCGTCATCCCAGTAACGAGAGTTGCGTCTCCGCCCTGCGAAGGTGCCGTGCTGGTATCGATTCCCGCCAGCCAGGTTACGGCATTGAGGAAGAAGTCACGATTGGCATTGGCGCGCGTGGCGAGCGCACCGTTCATCACGAAATCCGTTTCGCCGATGACACAAAGGCGCGTGGGCTTGAAGACGATGTCGTGAGACATCTTTTCTCCGCGTTCGACGGCAATGGCGACCGCCACAGGACCGGGCTTGTCGTTTGCCGGATCAAACGTGTACGGACGGACGTCAGGCTGCGATTCTCCCCACCCGTCTTGGGAGGAGCTCGCCAGAATACTCACGGTCGGCTTATCCGGGCTGTTGTCGTCCAGAGAGGCCACCTCCAGACAACGCGGCGTTCCGAAGATGACCGCCGCGTTTTCGAGATTGCGCGAGATCACATGGTCGCCGAAATTCGAAATCACGATGTCACCGCCCGTCAAGGTACGCGGTCCGACCGCGACCAGCGGAGAAACGCGAATTCCCCAGCTGGCGAAAAACTTCGCGAAGTCCGGCGGAGTAACGGGGGACAACAGGCAGAGCATCCTGCCGCCACGCAGAAGATAAATCTGAAGCAACTCAAATTCCTCTTTCGCAAGCGGCTTGCGCGGTCCCGCGACAATCAGGATATGGCAGTCTGTCGGAATCGCCTTTAATCCGGGCAACTGCAACGGACGGATTTCAAAACCGTCTCGAGTCAGTTCCCGCGCGATGTCCGAGAATCCGTAACGCTCGTCATAGTTGTCGTACTTGACCTCACCGTGTCCGTCCAGCCAGTAGATGACGGACTTCTCGAAGGGAAGCCCCAGCCTTGCGATGGCGGAGGCGCAGATCGTCTCCCCTCGAAAGACGCCGAGTTCGTTCCGGTCATATTCCTTTTCGGAGCCGTCCGTCCGCAGGTGGGATCGGGCGGCCAGCATCTCGTCCAGCGTCACCGTGACGGTACGGTGCTTTTGTTCGAAGACCAGTGAGTTTTCCGGTATCTTCAACGCCGCCAGTTTCCCCGCCCTCGCTAAATCCCAGCGGGGATCGACATAGTCGATTTCCAAGTCCGCCCCCGCGACCGCACGCGACGCTTGCTGAAAGCCGCGCAGAAGGCGCGAGATCGGACGAAAGAGGAGATGGCCCCGGTCGAAGAAACAGGTAATGCGGATAGAACCTTGCGTATTCGCAAGAATTCCCCGCGTCCGTTCGGAAACCTGCTGCACATGGTCAACCGACGATTCCCAAGAAAAATCCAATCGTGCCGCCAACACCATCAACAGAATCGTCAGGATTCCGCCGAGGGCGATGGACAACAATGCTGTGAACCGCAAGGTCCGCTTGCCGGAAGAAGGAACTTTCGACTCTTCACGCTCTGTATCCTTAACCATAGTTTCAGTATAGCGGATTCAAACGCATCTGTCCATGTTGCTCTTTCAACAAAAAGTGGGACGGATGGTTGGGTGGTTACGTGGTTGGGTGGTTCGGTGGTTGGGTGGTTCGGTGGTTAGGTAGTTAGGTGGTTTGGTAGTTGGGTGGTTGGAGGCGCTACGCGCCAGCTGAGAAGCGGGGCAATAGTGAATAATCGATAGCTATCGAAGGCTATCGACTGCAATCGATTGCCCCGCCAACCCACTACCCGCTTCTAGCTTCGCTTGAAATTGAAAGCCCGCAGGGCAATTGAACCATTTCAAGGCCGAAGGCCGATGTAACCAGCCGACACCAACCCGCCACCTGCTACCAGCCACCTGCTACTCGCTACCCGCCACCAGCCACCAGCTACCAACTAAACCGGCAAACCGTGGCGAATGCGGTCTATCGCGTAGGCGAAAACGTGTTCCTCTTTGAGATTCATTTCCAATTGGCGATCCAATTCCTCGATCGCCTTCAGGTTATAGAGCGCATGGTGCAGTTTCAACTTCGAGGCTCGTTCCCGAAGCACCGTCAGGTGTTTCTGGTTGTACACCAAAGACTCGTCCCCACCTGCCACCAGAACCATTAGATCCCGATACCAGCGCGACATGGTACTCACCAGATCTTTCCTCAGTTCACGGTAACGAGCACTGACACGCGCGAGGTGGACATCCTTCTCCACGACAACCTCGCCGTCCTTTTCCAGTTTCGCCTCTTCCTCCTTTACCCACTCTTCCGCCTTTGCCTTCATGTCGGCAAGGATCGCCACAACCTGTGCAGACATCGCCATCCGTTCCACGGCATTTCGTAAATAGGGGCTTGCAAGAACATCCAGGACACGACTCTGGAACGGCTCGACCAACTCGCGCGTCTCCTCCAAATCGATTCGCTGGCACCGGGAGATGATCGTGGGGAGGAGTCGTTGCGGGGTATCGGAAAGCAACAGGAAAAGCGTTCGTGCCGTCGGCTCCTCCAGCGTCTTGAGGAAAGCGTTGGCCGCCTCTTCCTTCAGGCAATCCGCACCGACGATAACACAGACCTTCCAGCCACCTGCGAACGAGCTTTCCGAAAGCGGTGCCAGCACCTGTTCCCGCATCTGAGCGACACTGATAATACGCGATTTCTTTTCCGGGAAAATCCAGTGGACATCGACATTCAGCCGTTCCGCCACCTTCCGGCAATCCTCGCATTTTCCGCAGGGCTTATTGGGCGCCTGGCAATACAACACCTGGATCATCTGAACCGCTAGACGGCTCCCCATCTCGCGGATCGGCCCCGTAATCAGGTAGGACTGCGCGGACCGTCCGGCCTCGAAAGCCTTTCGGAACAAATCCAGTATTTCCTTCGGTTTCATATCACAGCTCCGGATTGCAGATGAAATCTCGTCCGCACCACCTCTTCGATTTCGGCGCGGACAATCTCACGCGCCCGCGAAGAGTCCACCACCACGATACGGTCGGGCGATTCAGCCGCCAGTTGAAGAAACCCGTCGCGGATCGTGCGGTGGAACTCCATCCCCTCGCGTTCAAAGCGGTCTTGCGTCTCGCGTTCGGAGAGGCGTTCACGCATCACGGATAACGGCACATCGAGCAGGAAAGTCAAATCGGGAACAAGCCCTCCGGTGGCGAAGGTATCAGCCAAACGCAGTTCGGGAATCGGGAAGCCCCTTCCGAACCCTTGATAGGCAAAGGTCGAATCGTCGAAGCGATCCGCCAAAACCCAGACGCCTTCCTCCAAGGCGGGACGGATGACATTCTCCACCAGTTGCGCGCGGCTGGCGAGAAAGAGCATCACCTCCGCGCGGGCGACAGGGGACTCGCCGGCCTCATCATGCTGTAAGAGATCGCGAATCCGTTCCCCCAGTTTTGTCCCGCCGGGTTCCCGGGTACGGATCGATCGGATTCCCTGCCGCGAAAGAAAAGTTTCCAGTTCCCGAATATGCGTACTCTTCCCCCCGCCCTCAGGGCCTTCGAAAGTGATAAAACGTCCGGTACTCATGGCGTCCCCTCCCCGCCCTTCTTGGGTTCTGCCAACACGCGGAAACCTACGGTCGCGTAGGCGCCACCGCCATGCCGCGCCTCGCCGCGAAAGATGACCTCGCATGATTTCTTCTCGGAAAACCAAGATCCGCCACGGATCGCCGTGGCGAGGGTTCCCTTTTTGAGTCCCGTCTGCGCACGAATCATCGAGGAGGTCCATTCCCAACAGTTTCCCGCCATGTCGCGGCAACCAAAGGGGCTGATATTTTTCGGATACGCATCCACCGGCGTAGTGAAACCACCTGTCTGCAGTTTCTGCTTGAAAAGATCGGTCAGAATGTACCCCGTCCGCTTCTGCGGATCGTGCCACCCGTTCACCACGCCCTTGGTCGTGATGCTCAACAGATTGGTGATGTCAACCCGCGTACCGAATGACTCGGAGGAGATGCTGACGTACAGCGCGTTCGTCGCAGCCGGGTCGTTCAACGCACGCAGCGCCGCGACCGCCTGATAATTCATCCGCGTCGTCAACTGTCTGGTGCGGGGATTAAATGTGACCTCCGGCGCATTCCCCCACGGGTACGACCTCCTGTTCGGACCGCTCGCCGCCCATTCCCACTCCGCCTCGGTCGGCAGGCGGAAGGTCCAGTTCGTCTGCTGCCGTCCCAGCCACTGACAGTATCTTTCCGCGTCCAGACGGGAAATCCCCGTGACCGGATGGTTCGCTTTTTCAGGCGGGAATTTCCGCTCGTTCCAAAAGTTCGGAACCCGTACCGTCTCGTTTGAGACCGAGGTGATGTACCGCGCATACTCCGCGCAGGTTACGGGAAACTCCGCCAGAAAATAGGCGTTGGAAATGGGGGAAGCTTCCCCGTTCAGATCGGTCAGCCCATGTACAAAACGAAACTGCGGATTCGCGGGAATGGCGCAATAGCCGGGCAAGGGCATTGTTTCGGCCACGGCGCGACACAGAACGCACACAAGGAAACCGAATCCGATGATCCGGCCGATACTGGACCCGCCGAACGGAAACGTCGCATCGGCATGCGAAGGCACGGTTGAATCCCCCTTCGTTGACTGACGGCTCTGGACATACTCATTCCGATTCATCTCATGTTCCTCTTATGGACGTCAGTATAGCAGAACAAACCGGAAAAACAAAGCGCGTTCTCCGGGGTTTCGCGTACGGAAAGGAAACGGTGGGCACGCGCCCATCGCCCGTCGCTTGTCGCACGTCCCTATCTTTTCAGCCTCTCCGCTCCGAATTGCCGCTTCGCGGCTAGGTCACTTAGGGGTGTCAACCCCATTTAGGCCCGCAGGGCCACGTAGGCGGCACAACCGACACTTATCAGCCTCTCAGCTTCCCCGCTTCTCAGCTGGCGCATAGCGCCTTCCGCCTCTCAGCTTCCCCGCTTCTCAGCTGGCGCATAGCGTCTTCCGCCTCTCAGCCTCCTCGCTTTCCAATTGCCACTCCTCTTGGAACTTGATAAGATGGACGGCGTATCAAGGAGGCAAACATGCGTATGTTAGTTGGATGTTTCATGGGGATGGCGTTGGCGGCAAGTCAGGTTGCGGCGCAACGCACGTCTATTTCTCTCGACGGAATCTGGAGATTCGCCAAGGACGAGTCGAAACAGTTGCAGGCCCAGGCGGTTGACTTTCACGACTACCGCTGGCAGGAGGTTCGCGTCCCCCACGACTGGGCGATCTCCGGTCCCTTCAATCCGGATGCGCCGGGCGGTTCCGGCAAGCTGCCTTGGCAGGGCGTCGGCTGGTACCGCCGTTCCGTCGTGGTTCCCGCAACCTTCGCGGGAAACTCCGTCTATCTCGACTTCGACGGTGTGATGGCTTCCCCTGAAGTCTATGTGAATGGAAAGAAGGCGGGCGGTTGGGACTACGGGTACATGAGTTTCCGTGTGGACGCCACCCCGTTCTTCCGCTTCGGCAAAGAGAACGTGATCGCGGTGCGGGCAGACACGACCGCCCACCATTCGCGTTGGTATCCCGGCGCGGGCATCTTCCGGCCAGTCCGGTTGGTGATTTGCCCGCAAATCCAAATCGCGCATCAGGCGACCTTCCTGACAACGCGCGAGGTCACGGGCGAGGGCGCCTGGGTACACCTGAACTCGTCTGTCACCAACCGAACCGAAAAGGAAGGGCGCGTGGATGTGCGCATTGCCTTGCGCGATCCTGACGGCAATCAAGTTGCAACAGAAACATTCCGCGCAGTCTCGGTACCCGCACGGGGACGTGCGCTGCTCTCCAAGGATTTCCTGATACGCATACCGAAGTTGTGGGATGTCGAGTCGCCGAACCTCTACACGGCGGAAATCTCGCTCTCCAACTCGGACACGGAAACCACGCGTTTCGGCATCCGCACGATCGCCTTCCCGCCGGACGACGGCTTCCACCTGAACGGACGGCGCGTGCAACTGCACGGCATCTGCCTCCATGCGGACCTCGGACCTCTGGGCATGGCGTTCAACAAGTCCGCGATGCGGCGGCAACTCCAGATTATGAAAGATATGGGCGTTAACGCCCTGCGCACAAGCCATAACGCGCCCGCTCCTGGCGTACTCGAACTTTGCGATGAAATGGGAATCGTGGTGTGGGACGAGTGTTTCGACAAGTGGGATGGTACGGCGGGCCGGAAGCCGGAGCAGAACCTGGAAGAGTACGTGGCGCGGAACTGCCGCGCGCTGGCGCAGCGCGACCGCAATCACCCGTGCGTGATCATCTGGTCGATCGGCAACGAGATCACGCCCGTCGGCTTCGACTGGAACGGCAAGAACCCGAAGGCGAAGGACGGCATGAGCGCGGAACGGTTCCGCGAGTTCCGTGCGGCGATCCGCGAATTCGACACGACGCGCCCCGTCGGTATCGGGTGTTGCCACGCGAATGCGGTCGATACCGGGATGTTCGCCGAACTCGACATCAGCGGCTGGAACTACCGCCGGATGTACACGCACGTCAAAGGCAAGCATCCCGGCAAGCCGGTGGTCTATTCCGAATCGGCCTCCGCCCTCAGTTCCTACGGGTACTTCTCCAATCCGCCCGAACCGGGTAAGACGGTCTATGCCTACGATGCGCACGAGGTGGACGGATACGACCACAACGCGGCGGACTGGTCGGATATCCCGGACTGGGAATTCGACCGCATGGAGACGGACAAGTACTGTTGCGGCGAGTTCGTCTGGACGGGCATCGATTACATCGGTGAACCCACCCCCGTGACGAAAGGGAAGGTTTTCGGCAAGTTCGACCAAATGCCCGAAAGGGAACTGGCGCGCAGTTCCTACTTCGGAATCGCGGACTTGATGGTAATCCCGAAAGACCGCTACTATCTGTACCGCAGTTACTGGAATAAGAAAGCCGAGACGATCCACATTCTCCCCCACTGGAACTGGCAAGGGAAGGAAGGCAAGAATGTGCCGGTGTTCGTTTATACCAGCGGGGATAGCGCGGAACTGTTCCTGAACGGGAAATCTCTCGGACGACGCACCAAGGGAGAGAAGGACACGATCGTCAACCTCGCCAAAGGAAAGAACGCTTCCGCTTCCAGTTTCGAGGTCAAGCCCGATCGCCAGCATCCGGCCCAGTTGGCGACGGATGGAAACGCCGACACGCGCTGGTGCGCCTCCACGGAAGCGAAGGCGCAGTGGTGGCAGGTCGATCTCGGAAAAGAATTCCCGATCCGCACCGTCCGGCTTGCCTTCGAGCGGGGCCCCCAAGATTACGCCTGCCGCATCCAGATTGGAAACGATGGAAAGAGCTGGAAAGATGCCGCCTCCAAAAAACTCGGCGAGACAACCTCCATTTTCACCATGCATGAAACGGGACGCTATCTCCGCGTTGTTTTCGAGGACCTGAAACCGGGAAGCTGGGCATCCTTGCGCGACGTGACCGTCTGCGACCAGGATGTGGATGCCTACCGTCTCAATCCGTATTACGACGTCTGCGCCAAGTACCGTCTGCGCTGGTTCAACGTACCGTATCAACCCGGCGAACTGAAAGTCGTCGCCTACAAAGCCGGCAAAAAGATCGGTGAACAGGTGATGCGCACGGCGGGGAAACCCGTTTCCGTCCAGCTGACGCCGGAAAATACGGACCTACCTGCCGACGGCGATAGCGTGGTCTTCGTGCAAGTGGATGTGGTCGATGCCGAAGGAATCCGCGATCCGCGCGCGACCAACCGCATCGCGTTTGAACTGTCGGGACCGGGTGAGATCGTGGCGGTCGGGAATGCGAACCCGCGTGGATTCGACGTGTTTACCGACACGCGTTCCCATCCGCTATACTACGGAAAGGCTGTCGCGGTCATTCGCCGTGAAAAGGGAAGAAGCGAACCAATCACGCTGAAAGCCACTTCCGATGGACTGAAAGCCGCCACCGTCACCCTCCAGTAAACCCAAATTCTTCTGTTGGACAATCTAAACCACGGAATACACGGAATTTGTCGCTCAAGGCGCGGTGGTTAGCTCGGAAGACGCGCTTGCTTGTCCTCCGTAGCTTTGCGCAGGATGGATCGCGTCCGCAGCGTAGCGACGGTGCCCTCGCCGTCGGCTTTCGGGGAAGCGGCACTCCTGCCGCGTCATTCCATTGCCACGAGAAGCGACAAGCAAGAGTGTCGCTTCCCCGATTGGGTGTTCCCACTACACTCTCGTCTATAACTTCCGGTGTGTAGTACAGCAAGTTATCTGAATCGAATCACTCACGCAAAGCACAGGCGGCGGACTGACAGCCAACAGCCACCCGTTACCAAAGCAATGCACTTGCTTCCGCCAAACCGTCGGATGTGACCGTCAACTTCAACTCGCCGGGGGCATCACGACGAATCACCGCCATCGCTTTCCCGAAAAAGAACGGATGCGACGCGGTGTCGGTAAACGCCTCAAAGGCGTGCGGATTGCCGTTCCCGACCCCCAGGATCTTACCAGGGCCGTCGAGTCGGAAATTCACGCGGTTCATCGCCAACGGATTCCGGACACCGGCGGCGTCCAGCACATCCACCTGTACCCAAATCAGTGCATCCGGATCATTCGCCAGCTTCGGCTCGACCGTCAACTTCAACGCGGCAGGTTCTCCCGCCGTTTTCATCACGGTCTCTCCGATACGCTTCTCTCCTCGATAGGCGACTGCCTTGAGTTCGCCCGGTTCGTACGGCACGTCGAACCAGCGGAGACGGTACTTTCCACAAACGTTGTAGTAAGAGGAAAACGGCGGAATATCAAGCGGTTTTTCGCTGGCATAAACCTCGCGAATCGAGGCGAACGCCCTGTCCGCTTCTGTCACAAGAACCCTGAAAAACCGCGTCGTCACAGGTGTCTTCAAGGAAGGCCTGTTCTTCTCGCCCATCTTTTTGGAGAAGAATGTCGTCCACGTCTTCCCATCCATCGATGCCTGTAACTCGTACGCATATTTCTCACAGGCGAATTCAAAGTCGATCACAACGCTCGCAAAACTCCGCACCTCTCCCAGATCGAACTGAAGCCATTCAGGGAAATGGCTACTGCTTGCACACCAGCGCGTCTGCCCGTTTCCGTCCACCGCACATTCCTCCACATTCGCCTTGTCAACTTCGCTAGAGGATGCGACGACCTTAGCGGAAGAAAGCAAGTTCGGCAGTTTGGCAAGCGGATTCTCGCCTTTTTGGCGCATCCCCAGCGAACGCCCATTGAGGAAAAGTTCGGCGCGGTCACCACTGGTATACACATAGACCGGAACACTCTTGCCTTCCCGCCCCTTCCAGTTCCAATGCGGCAGGATGTGGATGGTTTCCGACGTCTTGTTCCAGTGGCTACGGTAAAGGTAATAGCGGTCCTTCGGAACACCGGTCAGATCGACGATTCCGAAATAGGAGGAACGCGACTCCTTCGCGAAAGGCGTCGGCTCGCCCAAGTAGTCAATTCCGGTCCAGACAAACTCGCCGCAGACATACCGGTCCTTCTCCATGTAGTCGAACTCGATATCCGGGATGTCCGGTCCCGCGTTGTGGTCGTAGGAGTCAATCTGGAACTGGTCATTCCCGTAGGTATGCTTCCCGTCCGGCGGCGGATTCAGATAGAAGCCGTAAGAGCTAAACGCCGATGCAGATTCGGAATAGACGACCGGTTTGGTCGGATATTTCGCCTTGACCCGGCGGTAGCAGGCGCCGTAGTTCCATCCCGTGATGTCTAGATCTTCGTAGATGCCTTTGTTCAAAACCTTCGGATCCGACATGTAGTAGATGTTCCCGTTCCCGATGGGACGGGTCGTGTCCAGTTCCCTTATCTTTTCCCGGAATGCCGCGCACCGCGCACGCGTCAACCCGTTGTTCTTCGGGTTGTTGGGATCGCCCTCGCCGATCTCGTTGCTGATTGACCAGATTACCACGGACGGATGGTTTCGGTCCCGTTTGACGAATGCCTGTAGGTTTCGGATGATATATTCCTCAAGGTTCTCGTCATTCCTGCGTCCGGCGGTGCCGTCCCACTTGTCGAAGCACTCGTCCCACACCACGATTCCCATCTCGTCGCAGAGATCCAGCACATCCGGCGCGGGCGGGTTGTGGCTGGTGCGCAGCGCATTTGCGCCCATTTCCTTCATCAGCGTCAACTGGCGACGCATCGCAGACTTGTTGAACGCCATTCCCAGCAACCCCAAGTCGGAATGAAGGTCAACGCCCTTGAACTGTACCCGCCGACCGTTCAGGTGAAACCCGTTTGCCGCCCAGTCGTTCGTCAGACTTCCCCCCGCTACAGGGAATGCAATCGTCCGAATTCCGAACCGCACACGCTCTTCCGCCAGCTTCGCCCCCGACCTGGAGAACAGCGACAACTCCGCCGTGTAGAGGTGCGGCGACTCGACATCCCACAGCGCGGGATTCCCTACCGTCAAGCGCAGTCCACGCGCCGATGCGTAAGCGGAACCGAATGTGACTGGCACATCGTTTCGCAAGATGGAAACCGTAACCATCGCATCGCCCGGCGCGTTTTCCATCTCCCAGTTCACAGCCACGACTGCGCACGACTTCTCCACGTCCGGAGTCGTGACCTGAATTCCATGATAAGCAAAGTGCGCAGAATTCTGGATCCGCAAGACGACCTTCCGATAGATGCCCGCACCGGGATACCAGCGCGAGCGATGATCCAGCGTGGAAGCGCGAACCGCAATCACGTTCTTCCCCCCGAACTTCACGAACCGCGTCGCATCTACCCGGAACCCCAAATACCCGTAGCTCCAGCCACCGGCAAGATGCCCGTTCACATACACCTGTGGCGAAGCCATCACGCCGTCGAAATCCAAAAGGACCGACTTGCCCTTCTCCGCAGCATCCAACGTCACAGCCTTGCGGTACCAGCCGACACCGCGCCACGGCAGCTTTCCCGACCCCCCGTGTTCCTCCGGGTTGAACGGCCCGGAAATTGCCCAGTCGTGCGGCACCCGCACCTCTTCCCAGCCGGAATCATCGAAATCGATACCCGCCGCTTCCAGTTTCTGCGACGGATCTTTCGCAAACTTCCACCCTGTAGCCAATTCTTCATCAGCCCAAACACTCGACAGCAATCCCAACGCAGCAACAACCGTGATGACACTTCTCATCGTTTCACCTCCCGTTAACTGGCAAAGAGTATACACAAACTCACCCAGCCAAACAAGCGATTTCGCACGGGAGAGAGCCATCTGCGCTATTTAAAACTCATCTCATCCCATCCGGGAATGGATTGCGGTGAATGACACAGATGTTCCAGAATGACGAGTTGGCAGAAGTGTGTATTGCCTTCTTTGATTTTTGGGAGTAAACTGTTCCGCGTTATGGATCGGATGACAAAAGAGCAGCGACATCGGTGCATGTCACATGTCAGAAGCAAAAACACGCGCCCGGAATTGACGGTGCGGCAGTTGCTTTTTGCTATGGGATACCGCTACCGGTTACATTCGAAAAAACTGCCCGGCAAACCGGACATCGTCCTGCCGCGCCACAAAAAGGTGATCTTCATCCACGGTTGTTTCTGGCACGGACACAACTGCGAGATGACCAACCACACACCGCAGACGCACACCCGATTTTGGAAGGCCAAGTTTCAACGCAACAAGGAACGGGATGCCACCGTACTCCGGCAACTTTGGGAGGCGGGATGGAAGGTGCTGGTCATCTGGGAGTGCGAAACGAAAGCCCCCGCTCGACTGCGACAAATCCTCACCGATTTTCTTGCCCCCGCCTCCCCCACCCCCGATTATCCGCTGGACGACCTCCATACACTCTACGCCGCCGAAGAATCCGTCTTCACGGATGACTAACCATTTCCAGCGCAAACCCGGGAGGGACGCGCCCCGTCGCGTCCGATTCCAACAACGCCATGCGGGGAGAATGGCGCACAACGGTCGCGACGGGGCGCGACCCTCCCGCTCTCTGCGGCTCCGCGACTCTGCGTGAGAAAACTACCCGGTTCGACGGCGGGGGCGCCGTCGCTACGCACAACGGTCGCAACGGAGCGCGACCAACGTCCGCATCCCATGATACCGTGTGGGACAACGGCGCACAACGGTCGCGACGGGGCGCGACCCTCCCGCTCTCTGCGGCTCCGCGACTCTGCGTGAGAAAACTTACCCGGTTCGACGGCGGGGGCGCCGTCGCTACGCAGACGGTCGCGACGGGGCGCGTCCCAACA
>JAFSTA010000227.1 GCA_017450695.1 Kiritimatiellia bacterium
CAACCACCGAACCACCCAACCACCGAACCACCCACCCACCGACCCTTGACCGGCTGGGGATTGTCTTGCCGCTCGTGGTCTTCGCGCTCGTGGTCGTCGGCGGGATGAACGCGATCCATGTCATCGTCTCCGGCATCGCCGCCGGTCTCGCCTGGTGGGGATGGTTCCAATTGAGAAAGCGGAAGGTGAAACGATAATGGGCGTTTTCCTCAAACTCGCATGCGTGTTCTTCAAGGTCGGGCTGCTGACGATTGGCGGCGGTCTGGCCATGCTGCCGATCATCCAGCACGAGATGGTGAGTCGCGGATGGCTGACGAACCAGCAGTTCCTCGACATCTACGGCATTGCCGAGATGACGCCCGGGCCGATTGCCGTGAACTGCGCGACGTTCGTCGGGTACCGGACGATCGAAGGACAGTTGCCCGGCGTTTTCTGGTTCGCCGTGCTCGGCGCGGCGACCGCCACGATTTCCGTCTGCCTTCCTTCCTTCTTCTGCGTCAACGTGTTCGGGTCGTTCTGGGAAAAGCACCGGGACCATCCCGCGATGGTTCGCGTCTTCGCGATCCTCCGTCCCGTCGTGAGCGGACTCGTCGCCGCCGCCGCCGTCTCGCTTTGCCTCAACTGCCTCTGGGAAAGCGATTCCTTCCGGGCGGTGATTCAGCGTCTCCCCCACCTCCCCACGCTGCTGATCTTGCTGGCCTCCTTCGGACTGACCCTCTGCACAAAGGCTTCCCCCTTTTTGATCCTGCTCGGCGGCATCCTGCTGGGGATAGCGGGTGGGTGTTAGGTGTTGGCTGGTAGGCGGTGGCCGGCCACCCAACCTGGAACAAACGGGAAAGGAGTATTCGGATGAAGAAGTGTTGGCTTGGTGTGTTGTTGTGGATCGGGGCGGGTGTCGCGGCGGCGGAAACCCTCGTGTCGTGGGAGTCGCCGGAAGAGCTGGCGAAATGGACGCGGATGCGGACGCACCAGTGCGTGACCTCGTTCGGCGACGGCGTGTTGCGCGTTGTCTGTTCCGGCATGGACGGCCATATCTACAGTCCCTCGTTTGAGATTCCGGCGAAGTCCTCGCAGATCGTTACCTTCCGCGCCAAGGGGACCCGTCGGGGAAGCGGCGAGTTGTTCTGGATGACGCCCGGCAACGGGGCGGTGCAAGAGCAGAGTTGCCGGTTCGAGTGGTTCGGCGACGGCAACTGGCACGAGTACCGCGTACGTCCCTATTGGCAGGGCGAGAAGGTGATCGGAGGGATCCGCATCGATTTCCCCAGTTCCGCCGCGGACGGCGGCACCTTTGAGATCTCGCGCCTTTCCGTGGAGGAGTCGCAGCCGTTGGCGACCTTCTCATCCGATGAATACACGGGCTTCACGTTTACGGCCGGTGGCAAGGGCGTCGGCACGTTGCTGTGGGTCAGCGAGGGAAAATCCGGTGTGCATCGGACGGATTCCCGTCTGCCGGGCGACGGCCGGCCGCATCGTTTCTACGTGGATCTCTCGGCGGACAGCGCCTGGAGCGGAAGCGTTTCCTGCCTGGGTTTTGAAATGACGGAGGGCGCCGCCGCGCCAACTGACTTGAAACCGGTGGCGGACGAACCCGACATCCCCGCGGATCTCGTCGTGCATTCCGCACGCGTGGCGGATGCCGTCAACCGCGTCGGCCAGCCGATTCCCTTCACCATCCTTCTGCGGAACCTCGGAACGATGGATGCGCGCGATGTGGGAATCGCGGTGCAGGCGCCGGAAGGGTTCCGCGTGATGAACGCGGACGAACTGGCGAAGCCTGTGACGGTCGGGGGCGGCGCGATCCATGCGTTCACCGTGATCCTGACATCCGACAGAGAGGCGGAGGCGACCGTCAAGTTTGAGGTTCATGCCGCCGGGACTCGTTCGGTCGAAGCCTCCTGTTCCGTGAAGGTGCTGCCGACCCTCGGACTGGCGCGCGCCGAATACGTGCCGGAACCGAAACCGGTGAAGACCGACTACGATCTCGCCGCGCTCTATTTTCCGGGCTGGGGACAGGTTCAGGCGTGGGAGCGCATCTGGAACGTCTGTCCCGAACGCAAGCCCATACTGGGCTGGTATGACGAGGCGAATCCGGAGGTGGTCGATTGGCAGATCAAATGGTTGACCGAAAACGGAATCCGTACGCTCTATGTCGATTGGTATTGGGATCGCGGTCGGCAACACCACGACCATTGGGTCAAGGCGTTCTACCGCGCGAAATATCGCGGGCTGATGAAATGGGCGATGATGTGGGCGAACCACAATCCGCCGGGCAGCCATTCGGAGGCGGATCAGCGAGCGGTGACGAAGTTCTGGATCGAGAACTACTTCCGTACCCCCGAATACCTGCGGATCGACGGCAAGCCTGTCGTCTGGATTTGGCAGGGCGAAAACATGAATCGTGACCTGGGGCAGGGCGGTTGCCGCCGTCTGCTGGAGATCTCCCGCGGGATGGCGCGTGAGGCGGGACTGGGCGGAATCTACTTCCTCGCGATGAAGTGGCCGGAGGCGGACTGCTCGCCGCCAACGGTGCAGAAGTACAAGGACATGGGATTCGACATGACGAGCATCTACCACTTCATGGATCACGGCGGCCGTTCGGAGTCATACCGCCGCTTCCCGTACTCGCAGGTGGCGGCGGCCAATCCGGAGAACTGGCGGGCGTTGCACAAGACCGGCATCCTGCCGTTCCTGCCCAACCTCTCGACGGGCTGGGACGACCGTCCGTGGAACGACCACTGCGAAATCTACGGCAAGAACACGGACGACTTCCGCCGGATTTGCGAGGCGGCAAAGGCGTTCGCGGACGAGACCGGCATCAAGCGACTCTGCCTGGCTCCCCTCAACGAGTGGGGCGAAGGCTCCTACGCGGAACCGAACGCCGAATACGGATTCGGCTTTTACGAGGCGGTGCGCGACACCTTCTGCCAAAAGCCCGCCGACGGCTGGCCGCTGAACTACGGGCCGAAGGACGTGGGGCTTGGCCCCTACGATCTCGCCGCGCCGGTTCCTCCAAAACACCGGACCGACTGGGATTGCACGGCGGGGCAACTGGAGGGCTGGAGCGTACTGATGGGGATGGACGGCCCGCGTCGCACGGCGACGGGACTCGCGTACCGGACGACCTCGCACGATCCCGCGATCCAGTTGACCTTCGG
>JAFSTA010000228.1 GCA_017450695.1 Kiritimatiellia bacterium
CCCCCCCCCCCCCCGCTTCCCCGGCGAATCCGAAAAATCCGGGATTGCGACTCGGTTTTAGGTTTGATAGAATCATACTTGATTGCGAGGACATTTTCACAACGTAGGAGGCTTTGTGGAACAGAAAGAAAAACGATTGATCGTTACTTGCGGCGGAACCGGCGGTCATGTATTCCCCGGTCTCGCTGTCGCAAACGAATTGAAAAAACGGGGGCATGCCGTACAGGTGTGGCTCTCCGGAAGGAATATCGAATCCTCCACGCTGGGTGATTGGGACGGCGAAACCTTTTCCACCGGCGCGAAAAAAATCTCCCTCCGTACGATGCCGCAGCTCCTCTTCTCCCTGTTGCGTTGCATGAGGCAGATTCGGAAATGGAAGCCCGACGCGATTTTGGCAATGGGTTCTTATTCCAGTATTCCGCCCGTGCTGGCCGCCAGATTCTGCGGAGTGCGAGTTGTCCTGCACGAGGCAAACGCCGTCCCCGGAAAGGCTGTCGAATTCCTCGCGCGATTCGCATCCTGCGTCGCCTATTCTTTCAAGACGACCGCAAGTTACTTTCCCAACCGTCGAACCGCCTATACAGGACTGCCCGTTCGTCTCAAGCTACTGGAAGAAAAACGGTACGAGGATATTCCAGAAGGCGCGTTCGTGATCTTCATCACGGGAGGCAGCCAAGGCGCGAAGGCGGTCAACCGTCTTACCTCGCAAGCGGTGATGCTCCTGAACCACGATTATCCCAACCGGATCTACGTCCTGCACCAGTGCGGACAAGCGGATGAGGAATCGCTGAAGCAGTATTATACCGAACACAAGATTCCCGGTAGGGTCCAAGCTTTCTTCCCGGACATCGGACGGGCGATGGCCTCCGCCGACCTCATCATTTCGCGGGCGGGAGCATCCACCTGTTTTGAACTGGCGCTGCTGGGGAAGCCCGCATTGCTCATTCCCCTTCCCAGCGCGATTCGTGACCATCAACACTTGAACGCCCAGGCGCTGGCCGCCACGAGCGGTGCAGACGAAGGAATCCAGGCGGAACTGACGGGACGATCCATCATGCGCTACCTGGCCAACAAGATGAAGAAACCGATGGAACTTCAACAGATGTCATTGGCCATTCGATCCGCCGCCATGCCGGACGCCGCCGCCCGTGTCGCCGACATTCTCGAAAACGGGCGCTTCGCGCCAGCTGAGAAGCGGGAGGCTGGGAGCTGAAAAGCTGAGAAGTAGTAGGGAGTGGTGAATCATCGATGGCTATCGATAGCGATCAAAAGCAATCGACTGTAATCGATTGTCGAACCACCACCTAACCTTGAATCTGGATTCCGCTGTTGGACACTTACTTAGCCCCCCCCCCCCGGGAACTCACGGAATTAGCCGCTGAGGGAGCTTCGTCGCGTCCGCAATTCTTACCCAGACTAACCGGCTTACCCGGCTTAACACGCCTAACACGCTTCTCAGCTGGCGGCGTTAGCCGCCCCGCTTCTCAGCCTCTCAGCTTCCCCGCTTTTCAGCTGGCGCGAAGCGCCCCCCGCTTCCCCGGCCAACTATTGTTCGAGGAGGTCAGCCATCGCGTCTCGCCACGAATAGAGCAACGCAGGATCACCGGAGTAGTTACGCGTGTTTTCAACAAGCCTACCCGGCACCGCCAACAACTCCTTTGCTTTCGCTGCCCACGGCGCATTCGGTGTTGCCTTCAATTTGGCTTCCAGCAACATTGCGTAGGCGAAGTCCTCCAGTCCGTCGCTGAAATTCTCCAGCCGAAAGGTCGAGAGAGGTCTCCCGTCCGGACCGCAACAGGTCCAGCTGCCGTCCCCGTTGAAGGTCGTCCAGCTACGCGGATCCCAGTCGGTGTAGGGTCCACCCGTGATTGGTCGCACGGAGTTCCACAACGTGATTTGATAATAGAGGTATCCGTCGGGACGGAATTTTACTGCCTGCGCCCCCATGACGCTGCGCATTTCGATCCCCTCGCACTCGATGAATGAGTTCGCGCACGGAGCCTTCTGGCTACAGGCGAAGTACCACCAGACCTGATGTCCCGCCGCGCGGGAACGCCGCGCCTTCTCGTAGTGATAAACCGGTGTCTGCGGCGTAAACCAATCGATCACCGAGAGCGGCGAATCCACGCCGTACTCGTTGTCATACGCAGTCGTGGATATCGGAACACCCGGCAATTCGCGTCGGATTTCCGCCGCAGCCCACTGGATTCGCGCGAAGGTATCCTTGTTCGCCTCGTCACAACCGTACACGTATGCGTCGCCTACCATACCGAGTTCTTTGGCCTTTTCATACCCTCGTTTCAGCCGCCCCAGCGTGTTCTTGCGCCACTTCTCTTTTCCCTCTTCCCCTTCGCCCGGAACGCCCCAGTACCCGAGGTTGAATTTCCCGAATAGTCCTTTCGCGCGTTGGCGCAGGAGCATGTCAAACTCCGGGAAGGCGGCATCCGCGCGGTAGAGGCTATCGTAGGAAAGGTAATGATCCGTCAGGAAATCACACCATTCCTCCTTGTGTTTCTTCCACTGGTTGACGGGCGAGAGCGGATCCTTCCGACGCGCGGCAGCAGCGGCAAGTCCGGCGGAATCCTCCCACTGCGTGGTGGGACCGGGACCGAATGTAATCGCCAGCGGCAGCATCGGTGTTTTCGGCACGGCAAAGGCGTTGACGCGAACCGTCATCGGCAGGATGGCTGGTTCCACGCCGTCCGCGCGCACCGTCACGGTTCCACGGTAGATTCCGGTCTGCTGGTCCGCTGGAGCGTGTACGCGTATCCAGAACCCTTGCACCTCGCCCATTCGCACAACCTCAACATGATCGAGGAAACCCAGAATCGGATCGGGCCACCAGCCGAGCTGGCACGGCATCGCCTTGCGGATATACCCCGGCGAGTTGGTTGTCGCCTCGCACACGCCGCACGAGTACGGGGGCGGATTCGTCACGTTGACATATCCCAACACAGAAACCGTCACGTTCGAAGCTGGAAGCGTCGCTCTGCCCTGCGAGGTTTCGCACACCAACGGCGACACAGAGACGCGCACGTTGGCAAGATCACGCGAGCGAGGCGTCACAAATACCTGCGTCGATTCCTTCTCATCCTTCGCCAGTCGTAAGGAAAGGGCACTGGCTACGGACGGAAACGCGCCGTCGCGCGGTCGAATCTTGTCCATCGATGTTGCCGTACCGAGACAGAACGCGCCGCGCTGACCTGTCGCGTTGCAAGCCTCACGGAACCTGGCCGCGTCGGCAGCACGGAGCGCCGCCTTTTTGGCCTCCCGTGCGGCGATTACCTGCGCCCGTTTTTTCTCCAGCGGTTGCGCCACGCTCTTCCAATAAATATCCGAGGGGGGCGGGCATGCCACGCCTTTGGGCAAAAGCATGACGCGATAGAATCGAAGCTTGACCGCTTTCGGGCGCGTGAAGAAGAAATGCACCCGCGTGATGTTGGCGGGATCCACGCTTACCGCCTTCTCCCAATTGGCGAGCGGAACCTCCCACCTCGCGAAACCGCATTCCGGAACCGTGAACCCGCCGTTGTAAAGACCGCGGTTGATATGGCCAGAAGGTCCCGAGATGTAACTGCCCATCTTCGCAACGGGAAGATCCTCGGCCTCGTTCACGAAATCAACCGCCACACGGTCATATCCGCGGAAGTCACACAATAAGCCCGGCACGGGAATCGTCACGCTCGGCCATTCCTGCATCCCTTCTTTCCAGTCCTCAGCCTCAATCACATACGGCTTGTCCCCTGTGAGAAAAAGCGTCTCGGCAACAGGCGCGCCACGCGAATAATCGGTGATGTTCCGTATCGCGCCTGTCGCGGAATCGTAAGCGAAATAATCCAGCCGGATACGGGGCGGATTGTTCACCGGATCCTTACGCCACCCCTGCATGTTACCGCCAAGCGCGTTCACCGTAAAGAAGATCGGCTCCGACCGGCCTGTTACAGAAAGAGGAACCAAGCCCAGTCCTTCCGAGGCGTGGAAGGACTGGCTGTCAACCAGTTTCAAGTCCGGCGTGACTCGGGTGAAATTGAATCCCTTGGCATTTCCCTTGTTGCGCGGCCCGCCATAGTTTCCGAAGAAGAGATGCTTGCCGTCCGTTCCCAGCGTCTGTACACCATAGTGAATGCTGTAATCGAAAACGATATCCTTCATTCCCTTGAGCGCGAGGTCTTTCGTCGAGATCATCAAGACCGTACAGTCATTGTGCGGCGGACATCCCCAACGCCCTTCCCCGTAATGATCGACACCCGTGTAGAGCGTGTCACCCAACACGACCGCCCCGTCCAGACCGCGTCCACCAGGGTATTCGTAACACTTTTCCGTCATCGGGTTGAGGTCTTCATCCCACACTCCGACCATCTGGGGGAATTCCCCATCCTTCACGGACCACAACGCCTGCGCACCGTAAATCTTGCCGTCCGCGTATGCGATGTCGCCTAGGTGCGGACGCGCCTCGCAACTCTTGAGAACCTTGCCCGTCTTCCAGTCGATCTTGAAAATCCCGCCCGCATGGGAGAGATACACCGCCTTCTCTGAACAGGTAGCCCCTTGGATATGACCGTGTTTGATCAGACTGTTCAGTTCCCCCGACACGGTGTAAAGCGGTTTCAGCAACTGCGGCGCACCGAGCGCCACGCAAGACCAGGCAAAGATGATCGTCCCAAAAATCCAAGGAACGTTTCTTCCGAAAATGAGAGGAATTCGTTTCATAGCAAACCTCCATTCATCTGCCTGTTATTTCCCCTGTTTCGAACGATCGGTGATGTCGCGCATCGCACCGATCGCAGGATCGTAGGCAAAGAAATCGATTCGGATACGCGGCGGATTGTTCACGGGATCTTTCCGCCACCCCTGCATGTTGCCGCCAAGCGCGTTCACCGTAAAGAAAACCGGATCATTCCGCCCCGTGACGGAAGGCGGCACCAGTCCGAATCCCTCGCTTGCGTGGAAAGTTCGGCTTTCAACCAACTTGAAGTCCAATGTCACCCGCGAGAAGTTAAGGCCCTTGGGATTCCCCTGCTCACGCTTGGCGCCGTAATTGCCGAAGAAAAGATGCTTACCGTCCGTCCCCAGCGTCTGGACGCCGAAGTGAATCGGATAATCGAAGACGATCTCCTTCGTGCCCAGACAGGAAAGATCTTTTGTCGAAATCAACATCACCGTGCAATCGTTGTGCGGCGGGGCGCCCCATTTCTCCTTTCCGTAGTGTTCCACGCCCGTGTACAGCGTGTCGCCCAATACGACCGCCCCGTCCAGATACCGGGAGTTCGGGTATTCGTACCGTTTTTCCGCAATCGGATTGAGGTCTTCGTCCCACACCCCGATCATCAAGGGCGTTTCGCCTTTCTTGACACCGAAAAGGCCATACGCACCGTAAATCTTGCCGTCCGCGTATGCGATGTCGCCCAGGTGCGGACGCGCGTCGCAACTCTTGAGAACCCTGCCCGTCTTCCAGTCGATCTTGAAAATCCCGCCCGCGTGGGAGAGATACACCGCCTTCTCTGAACAGGTCGCCCCCTGGATATGACCGTGTTTGATCAGGCTGTTCAGCTCCCCCGGAACGGTATAGACAGCCTTGATCCGATCCGGTTCGCCGAAAGCGGATACCGCCACCGCGACACTGCTTAAAAGAACCGTTCTGCGAAGCATATCCAATACCTTCATCATTTCTCCTTTTCTTTGCCACAAACGATGTGGTCAGTATATCCCTTCTCTCCCCCTCCGTCAAGAATCGAACACACGGGGCAGCAGACTGAACTTTGTATAGAAAGACATTCACCCTAGATTCCCCGTTTGGGTCCTCACACAGAGCCGCTGAGGGCGCAGAGTACGCAAGAATAGTCCGGAAATGGTGGTCGTTTGGATGAATAAACGGGTATCCACGAACCGAAAGGAAGGGTACGATCCTTCCCCAAACGGGTGAGAATCGATCGGGCAAAATCCGGTTGCGAAGAAGCGCGGTCCTCCCGCCAGGACGCGAACCGGCATCCGGGTTTTGTCCCGTCCGCAAGCGCCGAAGGGTTTCCTCTCCAATCGCCTTGCCTTGCCCGGCAAACCGCCGCAAATCTACGGAATCTCCGCGTCCCAGCACCTACGTATGAGATCAACATCGTTGTTCAGAAAAGGCAACGGAGGAATTTGATCAACCAGAGACAATGTGCAAAAAAGCGGGGCAGGCATATTGCGCTACCCGCTTCCGTGTAAGTTTCGCAGCCGTGTTCCGAGAACGGGAGATCAATGGCCTAGCGCCTTGCGTTCGACGGGGGTGATAGCGCCCGACTCAACCTGCTTGTCGAGGTAGCTTTGGAGCGCGGACTTGGACTTCTCGCAGAAAGCGTCGCTCTCTTCCTTCGAACAAAGTCCCATCTCCGCGCGCTTGCGCGAACGCGCCATCGCCTTTTCCGCCCCTTCGACCGCACGCTTCACTTCGGCCGGCACGCGCAGGATGTCGATTTTGCCAGCGCCGCCCTGCCGGAGGACGAAGTCCGCCGCGATGCGCCGCCGCTCCGGCTCTGGGAAGATCGACAGCGGCAGCGCGACGGTCTCCATCTCGTTGGAGATCGTCGTCGTGCGCGCGTCGAGCGCCACGACGACGCCCGAAACGACGTTCCCCGCGTGGTTCGTGTAGGCGTTCTCAGCGGCGCGGGCGGTGGCAATGGAAAGGAGCGAGGCCGACAAAATGGCTACGCGCCGCGCGTCGCGCAGCAGGCGGCGGAGTATCGACTTTTCAACTTTAACATTCACCCTTTTCCTCCTTCAACCTTTCAACTTTTCAACCTTACAATAGTTTACACATTGTCTTTCTTAAGGTTACACGTGCGGCAAAGCATCTGGAGATTGTCGGGCGCGGTGTGTTCGCCTTTCGACCGACGGCGAGGGCGCCGTCGCCGTTGGCGTGCGTAGCGACGGCGCCCTCGCCGTCGTTTCCCTCTGGCAACCGCCAGCTTTCCAAACAGTTATTCTTGAATACGTAGTCCATTTGAAATCCGTATTCTCTCAAAGTCCGGATAATGTGGTTGTAGTAGTCCGCCTGCCAAAGTTGTCCTTTGCGCCCTAGCATGGCGTTTATGCGGTGGCTGCTTACAGACTTCCAGGCCTGTACTATCTTCTGAAGCGACACGCCTTCAAGGATTTCAACAATGACATGGACATGGTTCGGCATGATTCCGTAAGCATGGATGCGATACTTTCTTCCGTCATCGTGCTTGATGGTGGCGACGACGACGGCGAGGGCGCCGTCGCTACGCAACAGACATTCGCCATGTCCCGAATCAAGATATTTCTCGATTTTTTCGGAATACAAGAAGCGAAGACGCTGCATGTCGCTTTCCGACGGCGAGGCGCCGTCGCTACGCATCTTGGCAAACGCATTCCGCTCCTCCAGCCATTCCCGTAATTTTTCCTCAGGCACGGAATCTGCCAGCCGGAAGCACACATGGTACAGCGCATGTTCCATCGTCCAATGTGGCAGATGGTTGCCGTCATACGTCTCCACACCCTGCAAAACACCACATCCCGGAAACACCTGCGTAACGACGGCGCCCTCGCCGTCGGCGAGAATGTCGTCATTCGACGGCGAGGCGCCGTCGTTACGTTCTTTCGCGTCGCTACGTACGTTCACATTCACTTCCGCCTCCGTATCACAATCCGGGCGCCGTCGCTACTTTTCAACTTCCAATCAAATCCGGCTCCACCAACCCGCTCTCGTACACCCAATCCTTGATTTCCTCAAGGACGGTCAGCGAATTCACCGGCAATTCGTCGCTTGGCGGGGCTGCCAGAGGAGGAACTCCACCGAGGATGTCGTCGAGCATGCAGCCTAGGGTGGGTATCACCCTTATAATCAGTTTCTGAAACACTTCCTTAATTGTTTCTTCCAACTCCTTGGGGATTTCTTTATTGCGATCGCCCATGATGAACTCCTGGATTTCCTCATCACCGATGTCCCCCCCCTCATCTTTGTCCGTGAGTTCGTAGATTCCGCCGCTGTAGTGGGTGATTGCACCTTGAAGGGCGCACAGCTTGACCTCGTTCTTGCCTGCGAGCGCCTTCTGGAAATCGCGAAGCTTGCCTTTCCCGAGCCCCACAATCATCAATCGTGTGACGAAGTCCTTCATGGGTAGCGCTAATTCGCCATCGATCTTGTTATACTCTATCCCCGACGACTTCATGGCATTCCGGAAGTTTCTCTCGAGCTGAATCAACGCTCTGGTGATCGAGACTGGGCCCGACGAGGCCTTGATGCGCTTTACATCGTCCAATTGGACATCCTTGCTCATCCCCAAGGCCGTCAGAGTGGCAATCTGTCCCGGCGGCAGACTCTTGCCGTTGAGGGACTTGATCATAAACTTGCCGGCTTTCAGTATCTCCTGGTTGCCTTTCGCGACCTCATGGAGCTCCTTGATGTTCGCCTTGATCCCCGCGCCCCTCTTATCTATATCTTCGACGCTGCGGGGTTGGGCGTCGCCGCGCACGGTAATCGCCTCGATGCAGTGAGTCAAGACTTCCAGTTCGGTGGCGTTTGTGCACGCGCCGAGGATCTCGCGCACTTTTTCACCCATCGCGTCTTTCGCCTCCTTCTGAACTCTGCCGCTGGTGAGCTTTTGGACCACCTCTTCAACCGATGTTTCGATGTCGGCCTTGGCGGCCTTGGCGAAACTTTCTACCGCCGTCTTCACCGCGAGGATGCGCCGCGCGGTGAGGGGCTTGCCCTTGCCGTAGTCCTCCAGCTTCATGGCCTCCTTCACGCTGTCCGGGATGTGGTTTTCCCCGCCGAACATGTTGGCGACCGCATTCCTGAAAGCCTCACGGGTGGCGTTGTTTGCCCTCTTCTGGCTGGCGAGGCGCCCCGCCCCGATGCCGACCCAGTCGCCGGACCCGGGCTTGATGGTGCGGTTGGCAATTTCGCCAATGTCGCCCGCGTCGATGCGGGCGACCGCCCTTTGCTTGCCGGCATTGATCTGAGTCTCGGCGAAATCCACGAACTGCCGGAACTGCGCGTTCTGGAAAAGATTCTGGCTGTTGACTTCGAGGGGCATGGTTTGTTCTCCTGCTGAAGGGTTGGGCTTCGCCAGTTGAAAAGTTGAAAGGTGGAAGGTTGAAGGGTTGAACGGTTGAAAGAGGAAACGTCGCGGGGCCGCTAGACGCTGATGAAGCCGGAGGCGGGCAGGCCCATGGCGGGGTCCTCCTCGTCGCGGGCGGCGGCCTCTTCCGCGGCGGGGCGGAAGTTCTCCAGCGCCAGCCGCCACTGCTCGACCTGGTTCATGAACGCCTCGAGCTCCGCGCAGAAGCCGTCCAGCTCCACGTCGCGGGTCGGGATGCGCCACTGCAGCACCACGTCTCCGGTGTCGCGAAGCTTCCCGAGGGTCCGGTCCTGCGGCCCGAACGTCTCCGTGTTGGCCTCCAGCAGCAGGTCCAGGAACGCCTCGGTCTTCTCCGGCGGCGGCGGTCCCACGACGGCGGTCGCAAGCAGCGCCCCGCCGGCGGCCGTCTCCGCGATCTGCAGAGGGATGCCGTCGATCTCCAGGGCGCAGATGCCGTCCTCCACCGTCAGCCCGTCGATGCCCATTTTCGCCGCGAAGGCGGTTGTCAGTTCCTTGAGTTCCATGGTTGTCTCCTGTTGAAAAGTTGAAAAGTTGAAAGGTGGCTGAACTGGGAACTGGCAACGCTTCCACATTGGCGACACTGCGCAACGGAATCCCCGCCGGCAAGTGTGTTGCTCGCTTGCGGGGATCCCATTGCGATTCGATTCGTCAGAAGATGTTCACGGAGTTGAAGAGGCAGGCCTTGCCGATCGTGTCGATGTCCTCCGCGGTGAGCGGGCGGACGACCTCCTTGCCGTCCACGACGAGCGGCTTGAATTCATAGAAGCCGGTCTCTTCGTTCTTGAACGGGACCACGATCTTCGCCGTCTTGCCGACGAGCTTCTCCTTGGCGGCCGCGGA
>JAFSTA010000229.1 GCA_017450695.1 Kiritimatiellia bacterium
CACGCAGAGCCGCTGAGACGCAGAGAACGGGAGGGGCAACGTCCTCGTTGCCCTCAATGGGGAGGGTCGCGCCCCGTCGCGACCGCAACGCGGAACACGCGGACCTGTCAGCTGATTCTCACGCAGAGCCGCTGAGACGCAGAGAACGGGAGGGGCAACGTCCTCGTTGCCCGAATGGGGAGGGTCGCGCCCCGTCGCGACCGTAACGCGGAACCACCTTGCCTAGTCAAGGGGTTTGGGAAACAACAAGAACAACATCAAGAACAACCTTGAATCGGGTCGGCTCGCAACCGCGAGCCGGATCAGACTCGCGGTTGCGCGACTACCGCCAGCAGGTTGTCTTTCTGTTGTTGAAGTTGTTGTCCTTGCCTATCATCTGTTCCGAGCGCGACATTCGGGGAAGCGGCACTCCTGACACTTCATTTCATTACCCATTACCGCGAGAAGCAACAAGCGTGTCGCTTCCCCGAAAACCGACGGCGAGGGCGCCGTCGCTACGTAGCGGACGCGATCCATCCTACGCAAGAAAGTTAAATCGCTGCGCTTTTAAATGGTGAACTGGTTAAATGGGCGAACCGCCGAAAAGCGGGGCGGATCAGGCTGATTTAAAGCCGCATCAGCGGCGATTTAACCATTTAACATTTTCACTTACTCCTGGCGCGCCTCTCCCGTTCAGAACTGGCGCCCATGCCGCCTTTCGTTTCTTGCGGCTCTTGCCGATTACCGCTACCAGCTAGCCGCCCTGACGGATTCGACCGGCGATGGCGCGCTTGAGGGTGAGAGGATCGGAATAGCGGACACCGCTGTCGGCGGGCAGACCAAACGCAAGACGGGAGACCGTGACGGGGAACCGCTGGAGCTGTTCCGCTAGATACCCGGCTGTCGCGTCGCCCTCCAAGTCGGTGCTGAGCGCGAGCAGAACCTCTTGGAATCCGCCCTGCTCCACCCGTCGGATGAGTTCCTGTATCCGGAGTTCCGAAGCGCCGGTGTGATGCGAAGGGGAGAGCTTTCCCATCAGCGCATGGTACCGGCCCCGGAATCCACCAGACCGTTCGATGGCATAGATGTCGGACGGTTCCTCCACCACGCACAGCATCGTGTCATCGCGCAAGGTGTCCTGACAAAGGGCACAGGCGGGCTGGTCCAGCGAGGTGAACCCTCCGCAGACGGAACAGCAACGGACCTCCCGCCGGGCAGCCTGCAGGGCATCGACCAACGGATCGGACAAAGCCTCCGGTTTCCGCAGCAATGCCAAGGCAGCCCGCTCCGCAGAACGGGTTCCTAATCCGGGAAGACGCGCCAGCGCGTGAATGAGATCATCGATAACAGGTATCATATCGCCGTGTCCTTGAATCGGGTGGTTGGGTGGCTGGGTGGTTAGGTGGTGCGGTGGTTGGATGGTTGGGTGGTTAGGTGGTGCGGTGGTGCGGGCATTCGGGGATGCGACACTCCTGTCGCTTTTCGGCGACTCGTCCATTTAACCATTTCCAAGCGCAGCGATTTAACTTTCCCCAACGTGGTTCGGTGGGGGAATGTGGGCCCCGCACGTTTCCGTGCGGGCGCAGGAATGCCGCCAACTGAAAACCGCTTACAACACAAACTCCAAACAAAACCGGGGTGAAAGAAAAACGGCGTACCGACCGGTGAATCGCGGTACGCCGTAAGTCAGATTACCTCTGCCTCTGTGGTTCCGAATTTCCCCTCCCCGGTTGCCGCCTGGCGCGTGGGGTGTTCGTGCCGTGAGCAGGCCGGTGCTTGGAGCGGATTCGGGAGAAGACGCTACTTGCCGCCTCCGAAGAGATCGGAAAGCCCGTTCGGGGATCCCTGCATCATCTTCATCATCGACTCTTGCGTCTCCTTCTTGACGCCCTTGAGCGCGGCGTTCACCACATTCAACAGCATCGTGTTAAAACGTTCCGGCTTGCCGGCAAGAACCTCGGCGAACGCATCCGGCGAGAACTGGATCGACTGGATCGTCATGTCGCCGCGAGCCTGGCACTTAATGCCACCGTTCTCATAGACGAATGTGATCTTCTCGATCTCAGACTGGATGCGTTTCGCTTCCTTGCGCATCTGCATAGCCTGACGAATCTGGTCAAACATTTCCTTCTGCTCCTTCTTCTCGGTTATTCCTCAGTGTCTTCCTGCGCCGCCTTATGCGCGGCGATGATCTTCTGAGCGACCTGCTCCGGCACCCGTTCGTACCGTGCGAAACTCATCGTGTACTCACCCTGTCCACCCGTCATGGAGCGGAGTTCGGCGGTGTACTTAAACAGCTCGGCGATCGGCGCCTCGGCGGTGATTATCTGCTCGCCGTCGCCCGTCGCCTCCATCCCGATCAAGCGTCCGCGCTTATGCGGCATATCGCCCGTCACCGCGCCCATGAATTCGTCGGGGATGATAATCTTGAGCGTCATGACAGGCTCCAGCAGAACCGGCTTCGCGGCCAGCACGCCCTCGCGGAACGCGTTGCGCGTGGCGATCTTGAACGCCATTTCCGAGGAATCGACTTCGTGGTACGACCCGAAGTACACGCGCGAGCGGACGTTCTGCACGGGATAGCCAGCGAGCGGTCCGGAGAGCATCGTCTCCTGGATTCCCTTTTCGATCGCGGGGATGTAGTTGCCGGGAATGACACCGCCCTTGATCTCATCGACGAACCAATCCTCAGCACCCTCTTCCAGAGGCTCGATGTGCAGGTACACTTCCGCGTACTGCCCGTGCCCGCCGGACTGCTTCTTGTGCTTGTAGTGTCCGTCGCCCTTGCCCGTCACGGTCTCACGGTACGGGACTTTCGGCGTGGAAAGAACCACGTTGACGTTGGACTGCGACTTGAGGAGGCTCACCGCGACATCCAAATGAACATCGCCGATACCCTTCAGCACCAGCTCCTTCGTGGCGGGGTTCTTCTCGTAATGCAGGGTGGCGTCGCTTTCGACCAGGCGCTTCAGGGCCACGCCCAACTTGTCTTCGTCGGCCTGCGTCTTGGCAGACACCGCCGCCCACGTGACCGGTTCCGGGAAGTCGATTTCCTTCAGGGAGATCGAGCATCCGCTGGAAGCAAGCGTATCACCCGTGTGCGTGTTCTTCAGTTTCGGAATCGCCACGATGTCGCCCGGCCCCGCTTCGGCAACGGGAACCTGTTTCTTGCCGATCGGCAGAATCATGGTGGAGATCGTCTCAGACGAACCGTCCTGTGTATTGTTCTGCACGGACATGCCGCCTTTCATCGTGCCAGAGTAAATCCGGAAGAAGCTCAGCTGCCCCAAGAACGGATCGACGGAAGTCTTCCAAGCCTGCGCCACGAGCGGGCCGTTGGGATCCGCCTCGATCGGCTTGTCTTCCTTGGAGAGGAACGTGCGCTTGCCCGGCGCGGGCAACAGGCGGCAAATGCTCGTCAGCATTTCCTTCAAGCCATCTCCCTTCAACGGGCTGACGCAATAGATCGGGTGTACGCTGCCCTCGGCAATGCCGACAAGCAGTCCCTTGCGGATCGTGTCCGCAGGAAGGGTCCCGTTCTCGAAATACTCGTCCATCAACTTCTCGTCGGTCTCGGCGGCAGATTCGGCCAACTGCGTCTTCGCTTCCTCGAACTCGGCAGGCAGGTTTTCCTCGTCCAAAATGTTGACGATCTTCCCGTTCAGCGGAACGGTCAACGGAGCGCATCCCTTGCCAAACGCCTCGCGGACCGACTCGATTGTCTTGGTGATGTCCGCGTTCTCGCGGTCCAGCCCCGTGATCGCGAACGCGATGGAGGTCAAGCCGTGCGACTTGCACGCGCGCCAGGCGCGGCGCGTTCCCACCTGAACGCCGGAGACCGCATCCACGACGATCAGCGCGGAGTCGGCAGCGCGAATCGCGCCGCGCATCTGCCCGTAGAATCCGGGTGCGCCGGGCGTATCGACGAACACCAGTTTGTAGGCTTCACCGTTCACATCGAACTGGGAGGAGAAGGTGGAGGCGAAAATCGAAACCTTGCGCTCCTTCTCTTCGTCGGACGTATCGGAGATACTCGAACCCGCAGCGGAAGAGCCAAGACGATCGTTAATGCCCAGCAAAAACGCCAGCGCGTCCGTAATGGTTGTCTTACCGCTGCCGCTATGTCCCAAGATCGCGAAATTGCGGACGTTCGATACGGGTATCTGCATAATCAAAATCCTTTTGTGTTGTGCGGGTAGTGCCCGCAGTTGTGGTTCTCTGGAAAGCGCATCCCTCCCTCGGGACATCCCTGCCAAAGTGTGGGATTCAGTATCGCAGAAAGTCTAGGGGAAAGCAAGGCAAAAACAGATGAAATCGTGACTTTTTTGGAAGGGGGGAAGAAGGGCGGGTGAACCGATGGAATTGAAGGGTGTTAGCTAGGAGGCGGTAGCTGGTAGCTGTTGGCTGGTAGCTGAGAGGTGTTGGGTGGTTAGGTGGTTAGGTAGTTAGGTAGTTAGGTAGTTAGGTGGTTAGGTGGTTCGGGTGTTAGTGGTTCGGGCATTCGGGGAAGCGACAAGAGTGTCGCTCCCCCGATTTTACGCCCCGCTTCCCTCTGTTCGGCAGCGCGGTCGCGACGGAGCGCGCCCCTCCCCTCGTCTATCACTTCAACCTCCTGCGTGTAGTATAGCAAATTTTCTGAATAGAATCACTCACGCAAGCGTGAGCGGGGGGGCTAGAAAGAGAGAGGAATAGGTGGCAGCCAGCCAAACCGCGCCAAGAATGGTGCCACAGAAAACGACCACCCTACTCCCGATTGTCTTCCTTCTCCGCTTCCCAGCCGACGGCGGGGGCGCCGTCGCTACGCAGTCGGCGCGAAGCGCCCCCCTACTCCCTACCTTACCATCAGGATCGTTCCGATCGGGGATAGGACGCGCAGTGTTTTCGCGACCGGATCGATGCGGACGCTCGAAGCGCTGTTACCGCCGAGAATCCGCCACCCCGCGCCGTTGTCGCGAAGCGTCCCCGTCCAGCGCAGGAATACGCCATGCGGTGAAGTCGAGGCGGAATTGACGCGCAGTGTCACCACGCCGTCGGGCAACGTCAGGTTACCGGCCTGCAGGACGGTCGTGACTTCCCCCCCCGCGTCCGCCGGCACATCCAGGATCCCGCCCGGCTCCAGCCACAGTTCATCCAGAGCCAGACTTCCGTCCGCCGCCGAGAGCACGGCGTTCGATGCCACGTTCAGCAAGCCGACCACGGAACCCGCGCCTGAAATGACCTGATCTCCACCCATCGTGCAGCCAGCCATCGTCTTAAAGGTTGCGCCTTCGCGGACCAAGACCTTCGCGTTTGGCAGCGGGGGACCATAGTTGCCGTCGAAGTTGTAACGGTCGCAACCGTACTTGACCGCCAGTTCCTGCCCCAGCGTCATCATCTGGTTCAGATCGAGCGCGACGCCCCGGTAGAAACGGATTTCCGCGATCTCGCCCGCAAAATGGTGGCATCCCTCATTCATGCCCAGCACCACGCGCTGTTTGTCAAGCGAGAAGGACGCTGTGGTGTCTGCCATGAACCGATGGCCATCGACACAGCTTCGGTGCGCATCCCCTCCTTTATAGGAGAAAATCGCGACATGCGGCAGGCCGTCGTTCAGCTTGCGAGGTTGCGACCAAGCCGCCTCACCCGTTTTACTGCTGTTGCGGACACCCATACCCATACGGCCGTTTTCGGTCAGGGAAATGCCCCAGCTTTTGGTAGCACTAAGGTTCATCGCGATCAATCCGGCGCAGGTTGACCAACCGCTCTCGGCTTTGCCGCTACCCGAAGTTTCGGGTGCGCGGAAGACAACGGCGGCAGTCAACTTGTTGACGCCGGAGAAAGGATGCTCTCCGCTCGTATTCTTGCTGATTCCGAGCACATCGGTCGTACCGTTGAACGAGACCGCTTTGTGACCGTTAAAGGTATTGGCTGAGATGACGGGGGCGGAAGCGGGGACATTATGCGAATTCGCGATGGCCGCCCCGATCGAAGAGGTGAAATTCCAGTAGTCGGGCGTACCCTCGTTCGCGCAACGCCACTCTGTCACCTGCTCCCCCGCACCTTGCGTGAGGCTGTCCGCGCTCCACACGGCATCCGGCTCCGGAACACTGTACTGGGTGATGACAGGCTCGAATTCCGCGCCGTACTTCCGCGCCAACTCGTACCCCACCTGATTGTAGGCACCGTCCGAAAGCCGCAGATTGTTGTAGAAAACCAACTCCGCCACATCGCCGGAGAAGAAATTCTTGTTCTCGTTCATGCCGAGCAAGATCCGAGTCTGGACGAGATTGTTCGTGCAGACAGCGGCTTTCTGCGTGGCGCTGTCGCGGTTGTCTGCAATCGACACCGTGCCGCCGGCGCTCCAGCGGAATCCCAGTACGCGTATGCTCCCGTTGGTGAACGGCTCGCTTGACCAGGCTGAATAATTCGTACCCGCTGTACCATAGCACACGCCTGCGCCCGCACAACCGTTTGAATTCACGCAAAGCCCCCAGAATGTATCCGAGGCTTGATTATATCCGGCACCGATGATCTGCGGCATCCTCCGCCAGTTGGTCTCGCCCGCAGCGTACTGCGAGGTCTCCGTCGCGCGGACAACCGCGAAGACGGTCAGCGATTTTTTGCCGGAGGCAGGGGTGACCGCATTCCCGGTCATCGCCAGCGCACTGGCCGTACCGTTGAAACGCAGGGCCTTGTGCCCGTTGATCGTTTCCGGCGCGACCGTCGGCGCGGCGGATTTGTTGTTCACGGCTTTCGCGACCGTGGTGTTGAAATTCCAGGAAGAGTTATCCCCTCGCGAGCAGGTCCAAGTTGTGACCGCCTCGCCCGCCCCCTGGGTCAGGTCATCCGCGCGGAAGATCGCCGTCGGCTCATAACCGACCGCGACAGCGCCTTCCGCCACATCCAGCCTACCGGTGAAGGTGCTAGGCTCGATCAAGCGGAGCCCGCCCGTTCCCGTCTTGCGGAGCGAACCATCCCCGTACAGTCCTTTCAGGAACGCGAGATTCTTGCCGGAGGGGACGGTCACGGTCGTGCCGCCGTCCGCATCGCTCAGTCGCACCCGCACGGCGATTTCGTTGTTCGCCGGAGAAGTGACGGTACCACCGGAGAAGGTCACGTTCTGCCAGCTGGACATACCGCTTAGACTCGAATCGCTTCTCCAGGCGTCATTGCCCGATGTTTCGAAAATCCCTTCGCCGCGCAATTCGAGTTCGCCGCCCTTGAGCATGACCTGGGCATATCCGTCGTTTACCCAAGTTCTGTCGGTTGAGGTTCCGAAACGTATATGGGAGGTCGAGAGGGTTCCGCCCGCGATTGTCAGATACGCCTCGGGCGATGGTGAAACTCCGCCCCAGTTGGACTTGGCCAAGCACATCTCCACCCCGCCGTAGTCTCTGTCATTCAGGGTGGCCCGAGCAAGACCGTTCGAGACGATCATCTCCGCCGGATTTGCCGCAAGATTCGCCATACCAATCGAGAACCGCCGTGCTTTCACCTCCCCGCCATTGACGAGAAGCTTGCTGCCCATCCCCGTGTTGCTGCATCCGAGGACGGCCGGCCAGACGGACTCCAGCGTTCCCGCCCGGTGATCCCAAATACCCTGCGAAAGCACAAACCAGTTCATCCGAAGGTTCTGGGCGGTGGAGACCGAATGGACGGCACGGAGATTCAGCAGTCCCGCTGTCGTGCTGGAAGTCGTCCCCTCATAGATCATCGTGTCATCCGCTTCCCAGTTGTAAGAGAGTGCGGGCTGATCCATTTCTCCCACCCAGATCTGCCCCTCGTTCCGGAACGTGATGTGATGTCCGTTCTTCGTCACCGACTTAATCAGTGCCAGTGCCGTGTTCCCCTTCACATCAAAGGTCTGGTCTGCGGCCAGTGAAATCGGCAACACAAGCTTCAGGTTCGCCTCCGCCGTAATTCCGTCCGCGCCCAACGAAAGCGTCACGCCCTGCGCACCCTCGATCTCGACTCGCTCCCCTAAAACAAGGATACCGCCCCACTCACGCGACTCCGCGAGCGTTCCCGTAAAGCCATTGATGAAGACCGCAATGTCGTCCGCACCCGGCGCGGTTCCGCCCATCCAGGCATCGCCGTCTGTCAGCGCCCCAGTGCCCCCCCCTGTATAGACCACATACTTCCCCGAAAGCGGGAACGCCGGGATCCGGATCTTGCACCGGGCCGTCGAGATGCCGCCGTCCTTGTCGTTCACCGTGCAGACTACGGTGTAGGTCCCGGCAGTGGCGTATGCGTTGGTGACCTCCCCCTCGCGAATATCGCCGGGGAATGTTTCACTGTTTCCGTCACCGAAGTTCCACGCGACCGTGCATCCATCCACATTCAGATCTTGAACCGTCCAGTGGAACGCGATGTCATCACCGGCTGCCGCCAGGATCGTATCCCCCACATGCGTACCGGAGGGGGAGGTTACGGTAACTTGCGGAGGCTCGTTCTGCACGTACACCAGACCGCTGGCGACTTGGGTGAAGGTGTTGCTCGCATCGTTGAGAATCGTCGGAATGATGGTGACGCCCTGATTCGTGCTCGCGACCGTGCCGTCGAGAATCGAAAACTCCACCAAGGCGTTCGTCGCCTGATTCTCGATCGTGACCTCGCTGGTCTGCAACACGAGATTCGTCACGCCCTCCACCGGCTGGACCGCGTCGAGACGGACCCGGACGATGCCGTCGCCATCCTGATAGGCCTCACTCAACGCGACGGAAACAAACCCCGTGCCGTTGGTCTCGCTCACGATATACCGGCCGTCCTGCAGCACGGCGCCATCCGGCGGCAACACGGAAACACTTGCCGCCACCGGCTGCGGTTCGTTCGGTTCACCGCCCTCTCCGCCCACTTCCTGCGCAAATCCAAGGGACGTCCAACCGGCGACTCCCAGCAGCACCAGCGGATACGCCACATCGCGAAACTTGTTCCATACCCTATTCATGCAGTTTGCCATCATACACTCGCTCCTTCCAAACTGTACCGGATACTCCCCGGTCACCCGTCCTGACACCATCAGCAAAATGAATCTTAAGACGCAAGTAGTATAGCAGATTTTTCCGGAAGAATCAATCCAGATTCCTCATTGGTTCAGACGCCGCAAACCGCGACGAAAACGTCGCGGCACAGAACAAGCTGCCGGGTAGCCCAACCACCCAACCTCGTAGGGGAAAGTTAAATCGCTACGCTTTGAAATGGTTAAATGGACGAGTCGCCGAAAAGCGACAGGAGTGTCGCTTCCCCGAATGCCCGAACCACCTAACTACCACCTAACCACCCAACTACCTATCCTACTGGCTGCGTCAGCCCCCCACAAAACACGCCTGCGCGTTTTGCGTGGTTTGACGCGCCATCTCCTCGCACGAGACATTGCGGAGCTTGGCGAGGCATTCGACGACATGCGGAACGAAGGCGGGTTCGTTCCTTTTGCCGCGCATGGGAACCGGCGCAAGATACGGGGAATCCGTCTCCACCAGAATCCTGTCGGCGGGCAAGCGCCGCGCCACATCGCGCAACATTTCCGCGTTGCGGAAAGTCACGATGCCGCTGATCCCGATGAGGAAATTGCGATCCAGCAATTCGCGGGCGAGTTCCCAACTTCCCGTGAAACAGTGGATGGAGCCGCGCATTCCCTTCCGGTTCCGTTGCGGAACGGCGTCGATCGACCGCAGAATCGCCTCGTCCGATTCCCGCGTGTGGATGCTGACGGGCAGGTTCCATTCGTCCGCCAAACCGAGTTGCGCTTCGAAGAGCGGTGTCTGCGCAGCCTCCGTACCTGGTTTCCAGTGCAGGTCGATGCCGATCTCCCCGACGCACGCCAACGGCGGATTCCGCGCATCGTCGCGGAACTCGCGCAGAAAGGCGCACGCGGCATCGGGCGTCAGGCTGTCGGCTTGCGAGTGGTCGAACCCCAGCGAGAGCAAGGCGAGATCCGGCGCGGTCCGCGCGGCAAGAACCGCACCCCGGTTCGCATCCGGATCGCATCCCATCGCCAGCACCTTCACCACGCCCGCCGCTCGCGCCCGTTCCAGCTGTCCGCGAACGGTCTCTCCGTCCGTCCCGAAATGGCAATGCGTGTCGAAGCACGGACGTTCTGTTACCATTGGTGGTCTCCCGACTGGACTTCCACCCAGCGTTTCTGGGAATCCACCCACACCCGCGCGGAAACGCCGCCGGGAATCGTCACTTTCATGCGGATGACGCGGTTGGAATCCTGTTGCCACGACATCTTGACGGGACCGCAGGGTGTCTGGTAATAGCCCTTCGCCCATGTGACGCCAGCCACCGCCTCGGGGTGGATGATCACGCGATTCGCGCCGATGGCGTCGGGGGCGACCTCGATTCCCAACAGGTGCTTCATCATCCACTCGTCAACCGAACCGAACATGGGATGGTTGTTGCTGTAGATGTTGTCGGATTCCTTCCAGGTCTCCCACAGCGTGGTCGCGCCGTTCGCGAGCATGTGAAGCCATCCGGGGAATTCGCGGCGGGCGACCATCTTCCCCGCGATCTCCGAACGGTTTTCGCGGCTCAGCAAATCCAGCAGGAATTTGGTCGCGAAGATTCCCGTCGTGATTCCGTACTGGTGGTCCTCGATGTTCCGCACCAGAATCTCCAACGCCTCCTTGCGCTCGCTGTCGGGAAGCAATCCCAGCGCCAGTCCGAACGCCTGCTCCGACTGCGTCCCCTTTCCTACCAGCGGGCCCTTGGTATATTTCTTGAGGAACGCCAGACGGATTTGATCGGCCAGCAGGTTGAACTCACCCGCGTCGTCCGTGCGCCCGAGCAGTTTCGCGAACCGTGCGGTCAACGTCACGAACTGGTAGTAGTGCGCGGTCGCGGTCAATCCCGTGTCCGGTTTCTCCAGCGCCTCATGGTCGCCGATACAGTGCGGCAGCAGATGATCCGGATATTTCGAGCGCAGAATCCGCACCTGCCGCGCACAGACGGGATAGAAGGCGAGAGCCTGTTCGTCGCCGTAGTAACGCACGAGTTCATTCAGCATGACGGGGAATCCGATCGCCCAGCCGATCGGTCCGGAGATCCCGCCGTACCCACGGTCGTGGATGCCGACATACGGCGCCGTCTCCGTCAGGAGACCGCCCTCTTCCGCCTCGTCCGCAAAGTCCTGCATCGTCTTCAGGTAGAAGGCGCGCATGTCGAAGTTCATGAGGAACGACTCGGTCGTCGCGGCGATGTCTCCGCCATACCCGAACCGCTCGCGTCCGGGACAATCCGACTGAACCCCGAAGATGTTGCTCAGGAACGACTGGCGGCAGATCGCGTGGAGCCGGTTCAGTTCGGGATTCGAGCAGGTGAACTCGCTGACGTCACGCACATCGGATGCGATCGTCACGCGCAACGCCTGTTGAGGTGTAAGCAACTCCGGCAACCCCTCGACCTGCACATAGCGGAACGCATGCCAGCAGAACTGCGGGAAGAAGACCTCATCGCCCTTTCCGTTCCGGATGTAGGTGTCGCGCTCCACCGCGACATCGGGCGCACCGGGACCGCCCGCCCCCTTTGCCTTGATCTGTCCGCAGACAACCGTCATCGGATTCACCGAACCGTCCGCATGGAGGCGTTCACCGTAGAGGAAAGTGACCTTCTCACCGGCAGTCCCCTTTCCCAGCATGAACCCGGCGATGCCCGCGCTGTTGGATCCGAAGTCAATCACCTGCACGGAACCCTTGCGCAACCAGCTACTCGCGCCGGGCGTTGCCGGGGACGGACGCAGGGCGGGCGCGTTGCGCGGCAACCGCTTCCCCGGCGCACCAGTCATCGCAACCGCCGGTTTCCACGCGGCGTCATCATACCCCGGCTGATTCCATCCGTCCAGCTGCCGACGCGCGTCATAGACTACCCCCAGATAGATGCTGTTGCGGACAACCGGTCCCTCCGCCATTTTCCAGCTCGTGTCGGAAACGATTTCTTCCAACGAATTCCCCTCCCCGTCTCCAAGCTGGAGGTGCAGCTGGAAGCAGGGACGACCGACCGTCAGCGCCTCCCGCAGGTTGATATGCCGCCACATCCGAAGCGGAAGCGGATTGTACCATCCGTTCCCAAGCTCAACCGCAATCACATTCTCGCCGTCACGCAGCAGCTTCGTCACCTCATACGAATCCACCAGAATCCGTTTCGCGACGGGCGTCCAGAGAGGCATCAGCGAAGTCTCGCTCACCTGCCGACCGTTCACCGTGAGGTTGTAGTACCCCAGACAGGCGATCTGAAGGACCGCCCCGGAAACGGCGGAACTCTTCTTCACCACAAATGTCTTGCGGAAGAGCGGGGCAGGATCGTCACGGTAAAATCCCTCGTCGCTCTCCGGCAACGGTTTCCCGTCGCCGATCCACTGCAACGACTGCCAATCCACGGGAGTCGGGATTGCAACCGCCCGTTCCGGTGAACGCGAATCCGAAACGCACCCCGCCACCAGCGCGAGCAACCCCGCCATCCAAAAACCTGCCAAACGTTTCATACACTCTCCAATCCTTTCGGCCGAAACCAATGAATACGCAGAAGGTCGTGAATCTCCTGCAATCCTCATTCCGTAAATTCCGTGGTTTTAAACTCACCTCAACCGACGGAAGCAGAATTTTCCGCCTAAACGAAGTCAGTATAGCAAATCGAAACGCCCATGCCTAGCACTTCGTGAGCAGACATGGCAATGCGGCATCATTCGCTACCGCCCTCCCCCTCTGCGTCTCCGCGAAATGTGAACCACGGAATACACGGAATGTGAGAATGTGGCTGTTGTTCCTGGATTCCCCAGTTGACCGGTTTCACGTTTTGCAAAATGTGATACCTAAAGCATTTTGGGGGGGGTAAATTGTGGGGAAATTGGTGTAAATGGTTGTTTTTAGTATGTTATGGATTGGATAATGCAACGAGGAGAGGATAGCGGTTTGCTAGAATATCCGCCGAGAAACGCGAATCCGTGCGCGTTCCTTGTGACAACCTTGTGACAACATTATGGCTGTTCGCCCCGCCGAGCGCGTATTTTCCCGATGAGCGCGGCCTTTTCTTTTTCGATCTCGGAGAGCAGGGATTCGTCCGCTTCGCGGCCCTCACCCTCGTCCTTCCTGACCCGCGCCTCGTCCTTGCGGATCCGCGCGATGTCGGCGGCGATGTCCTCGCGCACGTCGTCGCGCATGAGTGGATCGTCAGAACGGATGCTGTCGAGAAGCATCTTGCGGTTCGACTCGTCGAGAAGTTCATCGACCTCTATTGTATCAAACTCCTTCTTCGATTCCAAGAACCGGTTTACGGCATTCTCGTATGGCTTGCGGTCGTAGGTCGAGCCGCCGGCACCCAGCAGCGAAAGCGGCGCCGTGACAAGCGTCTTGCCGATGCCGTTCTGCTCAAACTGGTCTTTGACGTCCTCGAACGTCAGAGGAACGAGCATTCCCTGAACTGCCTTTCCGAGCGTGTATTCCTCGCCGACGAAATCGCGTCCCTCCCAAAGCGCGGCGAGTTCCGACAGCCACGGAGCGGACTTGCCCTCCATGAAACGCTGAATGGAACTCATCACCGTTGGTGCGCCGTATTCTCCGAATTTCTACAAGCGTCCCGTTCCAGACCGCTTGGATTTCGTCGCGATCTGATGGACGAGACGGTTGAAGGACGCTTCGCCGCCGGTCAAGTCGATCGTGGTGTTGCCGATTTTCGGAGAAGCGAGAAGCATCATCTTCTCGAACCAGTCGGACTGCCTGAAGTTGTACCAATCGTCATCATCGGCAAATATCCACTTCAAGAGCGCACCGAGGGCAATCATGGCGACTGTAGATTTCAGATGTTCGGAAAGCCCGATTTTCGCGGCCGCGACGCGCTCTTCGCCGGACGGCGCGTCATAGCCGCCCTCCGCGTTCTTGACGCCCCCGGCGACGAGCGGGCGCCACCAGTTGTAGCCGACGGCGGACTGCGCCCGCGAGATCGCGAGCTGCGGCGCCCAGAACACCTTGCCGAGTTCAAACGATTTTTCAGAGTCTGGAACTGTTCAGCATAAGGCGACCACAAGGGCTTACGCTTCTGCGCCACACGGAAGGAAACGCCACGAACAACACGGCAACAACAAGGATAAGGTTTTTCATCTTTGGAAATGTCACACTATTTCGTTGGCGTTGCTTTCTTGCCATTGCCGTTCTTCCTCCCAACGGCTGTTTTCCTCTTGGCACTTGCACCACGCACAACGGTTGCGACGTCGCTTTCTGCATTTTCGGTATCTTCCTCAAATGGAAGCTCCTTGTCGTGCATGAAACTGTCAAAATGGATAAAGATGAACACTGCTGTCAGAAGTGCCGTAAGGTAATAGGCTATGGCTGGAAACGGGAAAAGCACAATGAACGGCTTCAAGCTCATCGGAATCCCGGAAAAGAGCATAGCGGCAATTGCAACTGCAAACGAAACGCCGACAGTCGCGTATATTCTTGTCGGCCAGAGCATCATGCTGTCAAAACGCCGCTTGAGAAGAGCCTTTTGCTTCTCGCAATCATCTGCGCTTGATTCGGATATTTTCGTGTTCTTTTTGGACTTGACTTTGTACTCGATTATGCGCCGCTCGGCAAAACCGTCGAAGTAAGCCATGAACTGACTACGAACCCACTTGATCGCGATAGATGTATTGAGTGCAAACGATATCTCCGCAAACGACGATATTCCGCCAACCGTCGCCAGATCGCAGACATCCTTCAACATTCCATCATTGCAACAGCACAACCCTCTGGCAAAAAACCAAACGAGGGAAAGAGCCGCCGCGACAATGAGGTGAAGCAATATGCTCTCAAATCTCATCGCGTCGGCTCTGCTTGACCTGCACCGTTGGTGACAATCTGCTCGGAATCACTTGCAAGGGCGTCGAACGCCTCGACAAGTTTCGCGGCGTTTTGGGGATCGTTGGCGCAAGCGTACCCCCTGCGATTGGCAACGTCCTTCTCCAGCCGATATGCCTTGTCGTCGATGACGATGAAGTTGGCCGTAACGTCCGTGTTGTGCGTCTGGCGCACGTCAACGCCATGCCGACGCAGAAGTGCCAAAGCTCGATTGGCACCACCACCGGCAGGCGGCTCTTGCAGCAAGACTCGCATCCTCATGCCATTTCTGCTCAATGCTTCGTCCAATGCGGAAAGGATGGCTGGGGTTGCCCATACGTCCGAACCGAGATTGCGGCAGAAAATCAAAACATTCTCCTTTGCAAAATGCAAAAGCTCCTCGATCAGTACGCATGCATGATCTGTCGAGTCGTTGTGTATCAATTTA
>JAFSTA010000230.1 GCA_017450695.1 Kiritimatiellia bacterium
AGCGAGAGGGAACGGAAGCTGGCGCACGGAATCTTGAGTTCGCCGAGCAGGGACTTGATCGAAAAGGACGGATTGGATATTGTCATGGCGAAACGGTCGCCGTTCAAAAGCTCGACCTTCGACTCGCCGTTCTCGCCGTCCAAGGTGACCGACCGGACAATCTCCGCTTGTAGCGACAGGTCTTTGGCAAAAATGGTCTTTCCTTTGATCGCGGCGGTACGGAACTCGCCTTTCACCGTAGAACCGTCCCTGAGCGATGCCGTCACCGCGATGACAGGATTCTCATTCGCAAACGCGCCGAATGCGACGGAGAAAGCGGTGATCACCGCCACGAGACAGCTCTTGCAGAACAAAGTCCCGTAGCCCGGCATTCCCGGCTCGGCTTTCCGCTCATCAAACTGTACCCGCTTTTTTTCGCACATTGCTTTTTTTTCGATTGTCATGGATTCCTACCTTTCGTGAACTGTTGAGTGCATCTTATACGTTTCTTTCCGCCCTGTCAAGGGGTAGCTGGCGAGTTCAGCGGGCGCTTCGCATCAGCTGAGAGGTGGGGAAGCTGAGTGGCTGAGAAGTGTGGTAAGTGTGTAAAGCCGGATTTTCCGGACATTCCGGATATTCCAGATATGGTGCAATGCGGTCGCGACGGGGCGCGACCATCGCAGGAAGCAAAAGACACGCGACACGCATCGCCTAACCATCCCCCCTAACCACTTACCGGCAAGGCGTGGTCAGTATTGCGGTCGAGATCCTTCCTGCGCAAGACTACGGAGGACAGGCAAGCGCGACCCGAATTGGAATCAATGCGGCTTCGAGTGTTGGCTTGCTAATTTTTTGTCAAAATGTTATACTGATGCGTTTTGGAAAGGGAATATTGTGACGAACGGGAATGACCGATTGCTGTTGCGGGATTTGGAAGTTTCTTGCATTATTGGCGACTTGCCGAATGAGCGGGTTCGCGAACAGGTGTTGCGTTTTCAGGTCGAGCTGGAAATGGAGCTTTCCGCCGCCGTGGAAAGCGATTCGCTCGCCGACACGGTTGACTATGCGGCACTGGTTTCCCGCATTACCGCCACCTTGCGCGAGGCGAAGTGCCGCCTGATCGAACATGCGGCGGGATTGGTCGCGCGCGTTGCGTTGGAAGATTCCCGTGTCCACCGCGCCACCGTCCGCGTGGAAAAGCGGGATGTCATTCCGGGACTGGGCGCGGCGGTGGTGGAAATCGCGCGGACGCGCGAGGAGGTGTTTTCATGAGAAAAGCGTTGGTCTTGGCCGCCGGATTCGGCACCCGCCTCCATCCCTTCACCGCAGTGACGCCGAAGGCGCTCATGCCGATTTGGGGTGTTCCCCTACTTGAGCACGCGTTGCGCCGTTTGGAGTCCTGGGGGGTTGAGGAGATCGCGGTGAACGTCCATTCGCACCCGGAGAAAATGGTGCGTTACCTGAAGGAGCGGCAGCGTACCGTCCCGGGTTCCGCCAAGCTGCACGTCTCCGTGGAGGAAGGGAAGATTTTGGGGACGGGCGGTGCCTTACGTCCCCTACAGCGTTTTTTCGGCGACGAGCCGTTTTGGATCTTGAATGCGGATGTAGTCGCCTCGATTGAAAAGAAGCCGCTGGAACAGGCGTTCCGCGAGAGCGGTTCCTTCGCGGCGGTCTGGCTGGAACCGAAGCGCGGGCCGCGCACGGTCGAGGCGGACCGGAAACGCCGCATCACTTCGTTCCACTCGGATGTCGCGGGGGCGCACGGCACCTACACGCTCTGCGGGCTGCACCTGCTCTCCCCCGATTTCTTCCGCTACCTGCCGGAACGCGAATTTTGTACGCTGGTGGAGGCCTACGAGGCGGCCATGTACGACAACCGTTTCGCGGTCGGCGCCGTCGATCCCAAAAGCTATTGGGCGGACAGCGGAACACCGGACGCCTATCTGAAAATCCACGGGGAATTGAAGGATCGCGCCTACCGTAATTTGCCGGGAGGAGAATTCTACCGTGCCGACTTAGACCGCATTCCCGCCAACGAGCGGAATTTCTTCTGTGTCTCCGCAACCTCTTCGCTTTCGTCCGACGTGAAAGGTGTCAACAGCATCATCGGCGACGGTACGCGAATCGAGAGCGGTGCCAATATCCAGCGTTCCATCCTGCATGGCGGCAGCTTCGCGGGCAAGTTGCAGCGCGTCTTGGCCGTTCCGCTCGCGGCCTACCGCAACGCCCCCGATTCCGATCCGCAGCTGGCATCTCTCTCCGATGAGGAGTGGACCGGGATCCAGCCGTTGGGACGGCGTGGAAGCAACCGGTCGTTCTACCGTCTGTTCAGCCCGTCGCGGACGGCGATCGGAATCGCCTACACGGACGAGCGGGCGGAGAACAAACGGTACGGGAAACACACCGCATTGTTGGCGGAGGCGGGCGTACCCGTTCCCCAGGTTATCCATGACTACGGGGAAGACGAAAAGATGCTCGTGCTGGAAGACTGGGGGGACGACAACCTGCAGGCGCGCGTGTTGTCGCGCCCTTACGAGACCATCCGGCTGTATGCGCCCGTGATCCATGCGGTTGCCGCGCTCCACCGCGACGTGACGCGACTCGTGCGGGAGCGGGGAGTCGAACTGGAACCCGCGTTCGACGCGGCGCTGTACGGTTGGGAACGGGGGCTTTTCGCCAAACACCTGCTGGATGAGCGCTTCGGCATCGAGCAGCTGCCGACGGAGGTTGAAAACGAGTTGCGGATGGTCGCGGATACGCTTCAGGCGCAACCGCAGGTCGTCATCCACCGCGATCTCCAGTCCAGCAACGTCCTCATGCGCGGCGGCAAATTCTGCCTCATCGATTTCCAGGGGATGCGACTGGGGGCGGCGGCGTACGACCTTGCCTCCCTGCTCTACGATCCCTACGTCAAGCTCTGCGCGGCGGACCGGCGCGAACTCGCGAAGCGGTACGTCGGGGAATTTCCGGAACAGGCGGACGCGGCGGGAAAACATTTGCACCTGGGCGCCGTGCAACGCCTCGTCCAAGCGCTCGGCGCATACGGGAGGCTTGCTTCGGTCGGGCAGAAACAGTTCACGCGCCATATCCTTCCCGGACTGGAAAACCTGCATGAGGTCGCGGAACTTGCGGGGCTTCACGCCGTGGCGGAGTTGTGCCACGACCTCTTGAAACGCGAGAACATGAGGGAAGACCGCGCTCCGTCGGCCTCCCCGACAAGCGGGAGGAATCCATGAGAGACATCATCGGACAGTTTGCCGCACGAATCCGTCGCCTCGCGCGCCCGCGCCCGCAACGCGTCAGCGTTTCGGCCATGGGGCGAGACCGGGTCTTCTGCTGTTACGACTGGGGAAGCGACTCGTTCATCTTCGAGAAAGACATCTTGAAGAACTGGGAGAACCACCTGCCTGTCCTCGTGGTTCGGAAATCCGAGCTGAACAAGGGGCAGAACGGGCGGATCATGACCTTCACGAGCGGCAACCACGCGACGGCGGCGATTCCCCTACTCACCGGGAAGTTCTGGAACTTCAACGCGGTGTCGCCCTCTCGCCGGAATCAGGTCCTCAGCCAGTCCATCGTCTACGCGAACGTGGTGAACGGCGTACTGGAAATCTCGCAGCGCGACGTCTCCACCCAAATCTTGACGGATGCCGACGACTGGCTGCAGGGACTGGGAATCCCGCTGGACGGGATCCTCATGGCGGAGCGCAACGACGAGACGCTGGAGCATTACCGGACATGCGGGGAAGAGTGGCGCATCAAGCCGCTGGCCTGGACGCGCAAGGAAATCGAATTCGCGCTGCGTTCCTCCCGTACGCACATCAACACCCGGCTGACTTACTACCACAGCGCGAAGGGTGTCCACTTCCTCTCCTACAGCGACTTCCACAAGCTCGGCGATCTGATCCGGGAAGATTTCGCGCAGTTCAAGGAATGCCTGCGAGAACTGGTATCCGTCCACGAGGGAGAGAAAGCCTCGTTTCTGCGGATGCCGAAATTCCACGGGCATCACGAGGTGGAGCTGTTCGGCGTACGGCGCGGCACGGCGGCGCTGCGGCTCATTCCGTTGCTGGAGCGGCTGATGGAAGGGCTTACCCTGCGTTTCTTCGGAGAACAAGAGACGGCGCAACATTTCCAAGTGATCGACG
>JAFSTA010000231.1 GCA_017450695.1 Kiritimatiellia bacterium
CGCCGGCCACCCGCTCGTGAACGCGGTGACGGAAATCGTGCTGAAGGAGTCGCGCCCGTACCTCAAGGCGGGCACGGTGATGGTCAACCCCAACGACGAGGGGACGGAGCCGTACCTGCTCTTCATGATCGACCATTCGGTGTCAGCGGGCGGCGAGACAAGCCGGCATACGCTCTCGCGCGAAATCCAGTTTGTCAGGATGTCGGAGAACAGCGCGCCTGCGCGCGCCGGATGGGCGCCGCACCTCGACTTGACGCCCGCCGACGGGAATCAGGCCGCGCTGTCGCTGGCCGCCGCCGTCAAGCAGCAAGGCTGGATTTCCGGCGATCTGGAGGCGAAGGTGCTGGCCTACGCGGCCGACAACGTGGTGAAGGAACACTACGAGACGGTAAAGACGCGTCAGCTGGAGCGCATCGAGAAACTGCATACGGAAATCTATCACCAACTGACGAAGGCGATCAACTTCTATTCGGCAAAGTACGTTGAACTCCAGGCACAGGCGGTTCAGCCGGACTCGCCGCCGCTTGCCAAGGCGAACGCGGAGAACATGCGCCGCAGGATCGACGACCTCCGCGCGCGCCTGGCCGACCGCGAGGCGAAACTTGCGCAGGAGCGGAACATCTTCTCCGAGGCGCTGGCCGTGCAGGGCGGCATCATCGTCATTCCGCAGGGACTGCTGGACAAGGCGGGCGGCGGTCACGGGGTGACCGCCCTACCGAGTGGGGCGACCACGTTCTGCGCCGACGCGGAGGTACGGCGCAGGATCGAGCTTGCGGCGATGAAGGCGGTGATGGACGCCGAGAAGGCACTGGGGAACACGGTGGAGGACGTGTCCGCGCAGAAGGTCGGATGGGACGTCACCTCGCGCCGTCCGGCACCCGCGATGGGCCAGCCCATCCTCGAAGACCGTCTCATCGAGGTGAAGGGGAAGGGCAAGGGATCGGATGTCGTGACGATTTCGCACAACGAAATCTGCACGGCGGTCAACCTGAAGGAGAAATTCATCCTCGCAATCGTCATCGTCGATGGCGACGCGGTGGAAGGACCGTACTACGTGAAGGACTGGGTGGATCACGAACCAGACCCGGGACAGGCCAGCATCAACTACAGTCTCAGTTACCTGCTTGAAAAGGCGAAGAAGCCGGAGGACGTGGCATGAAGATCAAGACGCCGAAGAAGCTCATCGAAGTCAATCTGCCGTTGAAGGACATCAACGAGGCGGCGGCGAGGGAGAAATCCATTCGTCACGGACATCCATCCACGCTTCACCTCTGGTGGGCGCGTCGTCCGCTGGCGGCGGCGCGCGCGGTCATCTTCGCGCAGATGGTGAACGACCCCGGCGGGGAACGCGGCTGGGCGAAAGGTCTGACCAAGGAGGAGGCCGAGGCCAGACGGCAGAAACTCTTCGGCATCATTCGTGATCTCGTGAAGTGGGAGAACACGAACAACGAAGAAGTACTTGCGCGCGCTCGGGAGGAAATCTGGAAGTCGTGGCGCGAGACGTGCGCACTCAACAAGGGCGTGCCGGGATTCGACCCGGAGAAGTTGCCCGCGTTCCATGATCCTTTTGCGGGCGGCGGCACGTTGCCTCTGGAGGCGCAGAGGCTGGGTCTCGAATCGTATGCCAGCGACTTGAATCCCGTCGCCGTGATGATCAACAAGGCGATGATCGAGATTCCGCCCAAGTTCGCGGGACGCGCGCCGATCGGGCCAATTCCCAAAGGAGAAGAGCCGCCAGATGAATTCGCCACGTGGCCGGGTGCGACGGGGCTTGCCGAGGATGTGCGGCGGTACGGCTACTGGATGCGCGAGGAGGCGAAGAAGCGCATCGGCCACCTCTACCCGCCCGTCGAGATCACGAAGGAGATGGCGAAGAGCAGACCCGACCTGAAACAATACGTCGGGCAGAAACTGACGGTCATCGCCTGGCTGTGGGCGCGGACGGTGAAAAGCCCCAATCCGCAATTCGCACATGTTGACGTGCCGCTCGTTTCCAGTTTCGTCCTCTCGGCGAAGGCGGGTAAGGAAGCGTATGTTCAACCGATTGTGGAAGGTGACAAATGGCATTTTGAAGTCCGTGTCGGTAAGCCGCCAAAAGGTGCAGAACTTGGAACGACGCTCGGAAAGCGAAAAGGATTCAGGTGTGTTCTGACGGACACGCCGATTGACTATAACTACATACGTGATTATGGCAAAGAACACGGACTGGGACAGACGTTGTTTGCGGTTGTGTTGGATGGGCCAAGTGGGCGCATCTACATTGAACCAACGCCGGACATGGAGGAACTTGCTAAATCAGCCAAACCATCGTGGAAGCCCTCGACGCCTTTACCTGATAACCCGCGCGATTTCAAGACTCCCAACTATGGTTTGACTACCTACGGCGATCTTTTTACAGACCGGCAATTGACAGCGCTCAACACCTTTTCCGATCTTGTGCAAGAAGCGCGCAAGGAAGTTATAGGCATATCAAGTGATACAACATACGCGAATGCTATTGTAACTTATCTGACATTTGCTGTTGATAAAAGCGCAGATTATTGGTCTTCAATTTGTACTTGGCACAGCTCGGGTGAAAAAATGCGCAATACTTTTGGTCGCCAGGCGATACCAATGTCATGGGATTATGCAGAAGTAAATCCTTTGTGTGAATCTACAGGCAATTGGCGAGCAATGGTCGATTGGATTGTGAAGGTGGTAGGATTCTTCCCGTCGCAAAAAAACGGGAATGCCGTTCAAACCGACGCACAGACACAAGAAATTTCTCGAGAGAAGGTCATTTCTACGGATCCACCATATTATGATAATATAGGTTATGCAGATCTTTCAGATTATTTTTACATCTGGATGCGCCGTGGATTGAGAGACATATATCCGGAACTCTTTTCCACAATGGCAACACCCAAGACAGAGGAACTGGTTGCTACACCATACAGACATGGAGGAAAAGAAGCGGCTGAACTTTTCTTTATGGATGGCATGACGGCGGCGATGCACAATCTTGCGACACTTTCCAAACCGTCATTTCCTGTAAGCATCTACTATGCGTTCAAGCAATCAGAGACGGATGACTCGGGGACAAGCAATGCCGGTTGGGAGTCATTCTTAGAAGCGGTGATTCGTGCAGGCTTTGCAATTACTGGGACTTGGCCAATACGGACGGAATTGGAAAATAGGATGATAGGTTCAGGCGCCAACGCACTTGCTTCTTCCATCGTCCTTGTCTGCCGTAAGCGCGCGGAGGACGCGATTACGATTTCGCGTCCACAGTTCCTGAAGGAGCTGCGTGTTGAGATGCACGTTGCGCTGATGGACATGACGAACGGCGATGCGGAGCATGGAGCGATTGCGCCGGTCGATTTGCAGCAGGCGGCGATCGGCCCGGGCATGGGCGTGTATTCCAAGTACAAGGCTGTCCAGAAGATGGACGGCAGCAAGATGTCCGTCCACGAGGCGATGTTGGAGATCATGAAGGAGATCGATTCGTTCCTGAATCCCGACACGGCGTTGAAGGACGTCGATTCCTCGACGCGCTTCTTCGTGGAATGGTTCAAGGTACACGGCTTCGACGACGGCCCGTTCGGCGAGGCGCAGACCTTGGCTACAGCGAAGAACACCACGGTGCAGCATATGGTCGATTCGGGCGTGGCGGTGTCGGGCGGCGGCAAGATGCGCATCCTCAACTGGGAGGAATACCCGGATGATCCCGATTACGATCCGCGCGAGGACGACAATCTTCCGTTGTGGGAGGCGTGCCACCGCATCATCCGTGAACTGAAGACGGGAAGTGAACGGAAGGCGGCGACGTTGCTCGCGAAGATGCCCGCGAAACTTTCCGACGGCATCTACCATCTGGCGTACTACCTCTATGATTTTTGCACGAAACAGGGCGATGCGGCGAACGCGCGTGTCTATAACGCGTTAGCGACGAGCTGGGAGGATGTGTTGCTGATCAAGGACGAAATTCAGACCGCTACGGCACCGGTGATGAAGCAGGGAGAATTCGATCTGTGAAGAAAGGCTTGTAGGGAGGGCGGCTGTCCCCAGCCGCCAGCTGAGAAACTGAATCCCCTACCTACTGAACCACCTAACGTACAAACAAGGAATTTGGAGGAAAGAGCATGAAAGCATGGCGAGAAGTGGCGATACCGCATAGTGACGTACTGGCCGGGACGCTCAAGCAGAGCGAGTTCGCGGCAGACCTCTCCCGCGTAGCGGCGGGGACGGCGACTCCCGAATATCAGGATCCCGTTCAGTTCTTCAACCGCACCTACATCACGGAAGGGATGAAGATTCTGCTGGTTTCGATCGTAAAGCGGCTGAACGGAGAGGGCGGCGATCCGGTCATCCAGCTACAGACGAACTTCGGAGGAGGCAAAACGCACACGCTGCTCGCGGTGTACCATCTGGCGACACGAACGGTCGCGACGAGCAAACTTCGCGGCATTGAAAACATCCTGACGGAGGCGGGGGTTGACGACCTACCCCAAGCGAAGGCGGTCGTTATTGATGGAAACAACTTCGCGCCGAACCAGCCGCTGGAGACGGAGGGACTACAAATCCGAACCCTCTGGGGTCTGCTCGGTTACCGACTGCTAGGGTTGGATGGATACAAGCGCATGAAGGCGAGCGATGAGGCGGGAACGGCTCCCAGCAAGGACACGGTGATCCAGCTTTTGAAGGACGCCGGGCCTTGTGTCATTCTCTGCGACGAGCTGACCGCGTTCATGCGCCAGCTCATCGATCCGGGGAAGCCGCTGACGGCAGGTACCTTCGAAAGCAACACCTCGTTCATTCAGGTTCTGACAGAATCCGCGACGGCGGTGAAGACGGTGGTCGTACTGTGTTCGTTGCCCGAGTCGAACACGGAAGTGGCCGGAAACAACGGCATCACCGCGTTGAACGTCCTTTCCAAATACTCCGGGCGCGTGGAGGCGGTCTGGAAGCCTGTCGCCACGGAGGAGTCGTTCGAGATTGTCCGCCGCAGACTCTTTGAAAGCGTCGGGGATGAGCAGGAACGAGACGTGACCTGCCAGGCGTTCGCCAAAATGTACACGGACAATCCCAAGCAGTTCCCCATTCACACGCAAGAGGCAAGTTATGTCGAACGGATGAAGAAGAGTTACCCGATCCATCCGGAAATCTTCGACCGGCTGTACAACGACTGGTCCACACTTGACCGCTTCCAGCGGACGCGCGGCGTACTCCAGTACATGGCGATCGTCATCAACCGGCTCTGGTCGCTGAACAACACCGACCCGTTCATCATGCCGGGATCGCTGCCTCTCGCCGACCACGAGGTGGAGAAGAAGAGCACGCACTACCTGACGCAGGGATGGGATCCCGTGGTCGAAGGGGAGGTGGACGGCGTGATCTCCGTCCCATACCGGTTTGATATCCAGAAGCCACTATACGGGTGTATTCAGGCGGCCTGTCGGGCGACGAGAACCATTTTCTTCGGGAGTGCACCGTCAAGCGTCAATGTCGGGAAGCAGGCGGTTCGCGGAATCGACGAGCAACATATCCTGCTGGGGTGCGCCATTCCGGGACACACTCTCGGCACCTACGAGACGGTACTTGGCGATCTGCGCGACCACTGCACCCACCTCTATGTCAACCCGGCCAACCAGCGTTACTGGTACGACACACATCCGAACCTCTTGCAGGAGATGCGCAGCCGCAAAGAGAAGATCCCGTTGGACAAACAGAAAGCGAAACTGCACGAGGTGGTTGTCAAGATATGCGGGAAAGGGGCAAAACTAAATCGTGTCTATGTGTTCACGCCACATGGGGACATTGGCGACACGGTACACGACGGACTGGATTTGGTCGTGATGCCGCCAGACCCGAAAATTGCGTTTTCCGCGCACGCACAACCAGCAAAGGAAGCTGCGTATAAAGCTGCACGGGAGGTGATGCAGAGTCGCGGAGGAGTACCACGCCTCAACACGATGAACCGGATGGTATTCCTCTTCCCGGAGCAGAGCGGGGTTGCCCAGTTGTTCGATCAGGCGAAAACCTGTCTCGCCTGGAAGGAGATCGTCGAAGCATCCAACGCCGGTGTACTTACGCTCGACAACCTGCAGGTCCATGACGCCAAAACGAAGATGGCCGGTAGCGAACAATTGCTGACAACGCGGATGAGAGAATGCTACAAGCATCTGCTCGTTCCCGAAACAGGCACAGATGGCAAGACCATCGAGTTCCGATCATTTATCGTGACAGGAACAGCGGCGAACAGCGTGGCATCCCTTGCGGAGGACGTCCTCACGAACGAGGAACTGTTGGTTCCGAGTTGGTCACCGATCCACCTTGGAACGGTACTGGAGACCTACTTCAAGAACGCGGCGGAAGTGTCCATCAAGAAACTGTGGAAGGACATCTGCCAATACCCGATGTTTCCGAGACTGCTCAACGAGGGCGTGTTGGTCGCAACAGTGAAACAAGGAATTGAGAACGGGGGAATGTTTGGGTATGCCGACGGGAAGGTCAATGGGAAATACTCCGGGTTCAAATACGGAGAACCTGTGACCATACTGACACCCATCAACGACACGGCGTTGTTGATCTCCCACGAAAAGGCGGAGGAAGTGCATGAGGCGAGAAAGTGTCCGGTGTGCGGAAACTATCCCTGTATCTGTGCAAAGCCATCTTCACCGAGTTCGGACCCCAGTACTGGTTCGAAGCCGGGGGCACCTGGATCAACTCCCCCCCCCGGTACTGGTTCGCGACCGGTATCTGTGGAGAAGCGCAAGTTTTATGGCACCGTGAAGATCGATCCGCATGGCGGCGCGGCGCAGTTTTCGGACGTGATGGCGGAAGTCGTGAACCTTCTTACTGCGAAACCGGGAGTAACTGTCTCGATCAAGATAGATATCCGGGCGGAATCTCCGGCACCGTTCGACAAGGCGACCGTGATCCGCCAAGTCGAGGCAAATTGCACCACCCTGAAATTCGAAGAGTCGGCTTTTGAACCCTGAGCCGAAATTCCTCTATTTTCGACACTTTCTCTACGTACTCTGCGCCCTTTGCATTCTCTGCGTGAGATCAAAACTCTTGTTCGGGAAAGGTAACAGAGGAATTTGGGATCAACGTTCCTTTCGGTACTGGGAGTTTGGGAGGCTGGGAGAATAGCCACCCCAATCTCCAAAACTCCGAGACGGTTCTGCGTCTCTGCGAGAGACATTCTACACCAGTTTCACGATCTTCAACGTGAACAACTACGATATGTTCCGCAAACCCGTCGAGGCGCGCGATTTGCTTGCCCAGGCGCTGGAAAGCCCCGGCAAACCTGTTTTGAAACTACGTCTCGTCTGCATGGGGCACGAGCCAGACTTGAAAGCCGAGCTGGAGAAACAGCTCCAGCCGTTCAAGGTCGAGATCGAGGTCGTCGATATCTTACGCGACAAGAAGGACCTCGTCTTCAAGCGCGATTCGGAGGCGGAGATCGTCCGCAAGGGCGGCAAGGTGAAGATCGAGGCGTTTTATCCGTTCAACCTGATGAAGAAGCTCTCGCTTCAGAAACCCAAGGTGGGCGAATGGCGCGAACTCGTCGAGAGCGTGATGATTGACTTCAACTACGACGGCGTGGTGTTTGAGCCGTCCGTCGTCGATATTCCAGAGGACAATGCGTTCGTCAAGGGCGAGTACGCGATTCCCGACGGGGCTGGCAAAATACGCGTGAAGATAACCGACCTCCTTGCCGAGTCATTCGAGATGGAGGTGAAGCGGGATGGTTGTGCAAAAATGAAAGTATGGTATTGCTTTTGCACGAGCGGGGTGTTATAATCGCGTCCCAAAAAGGAGATGCAAGATGATGATTGAACGCGATATAACAACAGTTGCCCGTAAATTATGGGCGAAATATCCTGTGCTTACGATTACCGGCCCTCGGCAATCCGGCAAGACGACATTGACGCGACATGTATTTCAAGATGCGGAGTATGTCAATTTGGAGGATCCGGACGTGCATGCGCTGGCATTGTCGGATATGCGTGAATTCCTGCGCCGTCATCCGGCACCTGTAATTTTTGATGAAGTACAGTACGTTCCAGAAATCCTGCGCTACATACAGACGGAAGTGGACGAATCGCGTAAGACGTCGCAGTACGTACTTACCGGAAGCCATCAGCCGGCGTTGCAGTCGGCAATCAGCGAATCCCTTGCCGGAAGGACGGGAATTTTGGAATTGATGCCTTTGGCGATTGGCGAGTTGCGCGGGGCGGGGATTGAGAAATTCCGTGACGACTGGATATTCAACGGGTTCATGCCGCGCCTCTATGATTCGGCGCTTGAGCCGTGCGAACTGTACAGAGATTACTTCCGCACATACGTAGAGCGCGATGTCAGGCAAATGGCGAATCTCCGTCACCTGTCGGCGTTTGAGACTTTCGTCCGGCTTCTGGCCGGTCGCGTCGGGCAGTTGCTGAATATAAACGCGCTTGCCGATGACGTCGGCATATCCGTTCCGACTGTGAAGGAGTGGCTCTCCGTGATGGAGGCGTCGTATGTGATACGCATTCTACGCCCTTATTTCCGCAATTTCGGCAAACGATTTGTCAAGTCTCCGAAGGTTTATTTCACCGAGACGGGACTGGCGGCCTATCTTGTTGGAATTCGTGATTCATCGCAAGTAGCCACGCACCCGCTCATGGGCAGTCTTTTCGAGAACATGGTGGTGATGGAACTTTACAAGGCCCGCCTGAACAGGGGAGAAGATGCCGACATGTATTTTCTCCGCACTTCGTCGGGAGTTGAGGCCGACGTGGTTGTGGAGAATCGCGGGAGGTTAGACCTCTATGAGATAAAGGCGTCGTCCACTTACCACTCCGGGATGTCCGGTAATCTCTCGAAGATTGCCGGATTTGTGCCGGAGTCTGGTTGCCGCACGGTAATCTATTCAGGGCGGACGCTCGGCAAAGTGGATGATGCAAGAATTGTCAACTTTGCGGAAATACCGCCTGGTTGAAGGGGGAACACCAGATGTCCAAAAAGACAATCCGGTCAGACCTCGCAGATGTCCCGTTCTACGACTATCTCTGGCAGTTCTATTCGCAGAACCGCAAGATGATCCATTCGGTCTATACGCCGCTGTGGCATTGGGCAATTGTAACACCGGGATTCTGAGTTCCGTGCGGAACATTTGGAAAAGCGGCACTCTTACCTCAAGGTTAGGCGGTTGGGTAGTTAGGTGGTTGGGTGGTTGGGTAGTTGGGTAGAGCAATCGGGGAGCGACACTCCTGTCGTTTCCCCGAAAGCCGACGGCGAGGGCGCCGTCGCTACGCAGCGGACACGAAGCGCGCCACCGGGCGAGGGAAAAGACAAGCGACGTGCGACACGCGACATGCGGGATACGAGACATGAGACGAGTCCCCGTGCCGCCTCTCGGCTAAATCAACTTAGGGGCACCAGCCCCATTTAGACCGCAAGGCCACTTAGGCGGCGCAGCTGCCACTTATCTGCCTTCCCCGCCAAGTCAACTTAGGGGGCACAGCCCCATTTAGGCGGCGCCAGCCGCCACTTAGGGCGTAGCCCACTTATTATGTGGTCCCAGGTATTGAGCAGTACACTCTTGTATAGTACAAAACAGTATGGTACAATTCTGCACCATGACAAGGAGACAGGCATGAATGCATTTAAGTACGGCTGTTCGGTCGAGGGCGAGAATTTCTGCGCCAGGCCAGACCTTTCAAAGTCGCTTTCAAACTACATTGAAAGCGGGCAGAATCTTGTGATTCAGGGCGAGCGTCGCATCGGCAAGACCTCCCTTGTGAAGGAGACCGTGTCGTCGATGCGCGGATGGTCCATCCTGTATGCGGATTTCGTGGGCGTAAAGTCGGTGCCAGACGTCTGCAACCGCATTGCCGACGCCTTGGCGCGGTTTGATTCGAGCGACTCGTTCCTGCGGAGGATATTCGCCGCGCTCGTCCATCTGCGGCCGGTGGCGACCGTCGATGCGATGACCGGGCTTCCGACGATCTCCGTCGATGCCAGGGCGTCCGCCTCCCCGTCGTCTGTCAATACGGTCATGAATGCCGTGGAGTCGCATGTCAAGGGGCGGAACGTCTGCGTCGTCTTCGACGAGTTCCAAGACATCCTTGACGTGAAGGACGGCGAACAGATGCTGTCGCTCATGCGAGGCAGGGTTCAGTTCATGTCGCATACGTCGTTTGTCTTTCTTGGCAGCGCGAGAAATGCCATGATGGACATCTTCATGTCACCCAAGAGTCCGTTCTACAAGTCGGCGGCGGTATTTGACGTGGGTACGATACCCGATGACGACTTCTTCGCGTTCGCCAAAGCCAGGTTTGCCACGGGACGGCGTAGGCTGCCAAGGCCGCTTTTCGACCGCATCCTCGAGTTCGTCGACAGGACGTCTGGAGACGTACAGGAGATGTGCGACGCGATCTGGCAGATGTCCGAGCCAGGCGACAGGCTGGACGATGGACATTTCGAGCGTGGACTTGGGTTCGTCTTCAACCGCGAGAACGGTGCGTATGCCATGTTCATCAAGCCGATTACGGATATCCAGCTTCGTGTGCTCAAGGCACTTGCCATCCAGGGCGGAGAACATCCGCTTTCGGGAACGTTTCTAGATGAAGCACGGCTGACAAATACGGCGACGGTAAGGCGTTCCCTGACGTCGCTTGAGCGAACCGGGCTTGCCTATCCTTCTCCCTCGGGCTGGAAGTTCGCAAGCCCGTTCTTCCGGGAATGGATACGAAGGCGGAAATGAGGAATGGAGAAGTGAGCGTGACGGGATTCCTTCGCCGTCAGGCGTTCGCGTTGGCGATTCTTACGTGCGCAGTGTCGGCATACTTGTCGCTTCGCATGGGAACAAAACAGAATGAAGCGGCAGGAGTGCCGCTTCCCCGAAAGCCGACGGCGAGGGCGCCGTCGCTACGCAGCGGACGCGAAGCGCGACCCTGGGTGAGGGAAAAGACAAGCGACGTGCGACACGCGACATGCGGGATACGAGACATGAGACGAGTCCCCGTGCCGCCTCTCGGCTAAATCAACTTAGGGGCACCAGCTCCATTTAGGCCGCAAGGCCACTTAGGCGGCGCAGCCGCCACTTATCCCCTCCCCGCTTCTCAGCTGGCGCAAAGCGCCCACTGTACTTTAGCGGATGCTCAAAATCGTGCCGATCCTGCCGACATAGATGCGGAGGGCGTTGCTCTTCGTGACAAGGACCACATCCGACTGGTTGAAAACAGGCGTACCCGTAATGGAAGAGGCTGTCGCGAGCGTCAACACGCCCTTCCCCGTCGCCGCCAGCGCGTTATCTACAACGATCTCCGCGCCTGAAAGGTCGAGCGTACCGCCGACATCCAGCCGTCCGCATGTGCCGTTGTCATCCAGCTCGAACGCCAGCTTTGCGGGCGTGAGTGTGCCGTCCGTCACCGTAAGCGTTCCCTTGTCGGGGTACCCTGGCCACACCGTCCCCGTCACGGTCAGCGAGCCGTTCGTCACCACTCCGCTCCCCATCAGGTTCGCCACCGTGTGCGCCTTCTCCGAGAGATCGACCGTCGCACCCGTCGCGACGCGCAGGGTCGTTGTGGTGGGCAGACTCAACGCATCCGTCACGGCCAACGTACCGTTCGAAACACACGTGGCACAGAGATAGGTGTTCGTGCCGTGCAACGTCAGCGTCCCGGCACCGATCTTCGTAAGCGCGGGCGCCACATCGAGATCCGCCGCCGACGTCCCGTCCACGTCCCACGTCTGCCCTGCCCGCGCGGCGAAGTCCTGCGCGAAGGTCAGGTTGAAGCCCGCCGTATCCACCGTCGCGCCGCCCACGCCGACCGAGGCTGCCGTGAAGCCGTGGAGGAAGTTCGTCGTGGCGGCGCTCGTGTTGGCGATGAGCGTGCCGCCGTCGAGGACGAGCGTAGATGTGTCATTCGTGCAGGCGCTGTACAGGCGCCGCACCTTCAGCGTGCCGTTCGTGAGGACATTGACCGTACCGCTGCGTCCATGGAGAACCGAGTTATTCGGCAATGCGCAGACTACGCCGCTCACCTCCGCCCAGCCGCCGTTCGAGACCTCCATTGAGCCTTTGCCTTGATACCCCACGTAAAGTATAGCACCGTTGTACGGCATCTTGAACGTGCCGCCGCGCACGTAGATGTTGCCCGTGTCCGTACCGCTCGTCTTGTCGCTGTGTCCGCCCGTCTTGTACCGGCCGAGATAGCCGTACTGGCAACGCATGATGGCCTCGCCCCCGTAGATGAACAGGTTGCCGGTCGGCGACCCCTTCGATGTCAAGATTCCGAGGTGGAAACCATTGCCTTTTGTTGCCTGCGTCCGATCAAGCGTTCCTCCGTAGAGGTAGTAGCTGAACGTGCCGTTTCCGTGGCATCCGAGTCGCAACGACCCCGTGTCTGACTTTGTAACCTTTACAGTCCCGCTATACTGCCGGATGGTTCCGTGACGACCATGAAGGTAGCCCATCGACAGCTGCGCATCGTTCGTGACGATCACGTCGCCCGTCCCGTAGTTACTGCCCGAACTGTAGTAGCCGGGGTAGAGATAGTTACTGCCCAGCGACACGGTTGTTCCATCAAGGACAAACGTGCCGGTCTTCCCCGTGATGCGGTTCCCGGGGTACCAGCTTCCGGAACTCGTGACCGACCCGCCCAGGAAGGTCACATGGGTTCCGCCGTGAGACGTGAGACCCGCGCAATTGACGGTCGTGTTCGAGAACACGACCTGTGCGTTGTTCGTCACGGTGGTCCACCCAACTGCCTTGAACGCGGTATTGGTCACCAGCGTCGTTCCGTTACCTTTGATCGTGACAACCCGCAGGTTGTTCGTACCGTCCAGCAGGAGCGTACCGTTTCCCGACCTGACGAAGGAGCGGTCGTTCGTCACCGCGCCCTTGACGACAGCTGTTCCCTCGACCGCGAATTCAACGACGTTGCTGCCGCTGTCTATGCCGTTTTCAAAGGTCAGCGTGTCGGTGGCGTAGGCGTCGTTCAGGATCAGGGTTGTCAGCGAATACACGTCGTTGCTTGTGACGAACGGAACGGTCGCGTCGTTGCCGTACCGCACCGTCAACGGATGACCGTAGGCCGAGAAGCCTGTCTCCGTTGCGTCTGCCGCCACCGACACCTGTCCACCGCCCGTGCCGAACGTTCCCGTGAACGTGTTCGCCGTGAGCGGACAATAGATGCCACCTTTGAGGATCAGATTGTCCGTGGCGGCGAGTCCCTCTCCGAAATCCGCCACGAGCGTACCCTCGTAAACGGTAAACGCGCCACCCCAGTCGTTCTCGCCCGAGAGCGTGAGCGGCGCCGGGCCGCGCTTCGAGCCGCCCGCCGGGAATGTGAGCGATGCCGTTTCGACGAAGGGCATCGGCGTCGTGTAGTCCGGAATCGCCTGTGACCAGAGTGCCGAATCACCCACGACCGTATCTCCGTCTTCAATACCACCCACCACGCGTCCACCGACCGCCGTCAACGCCGTCTTGCCGCCGGACGGGTAGAACTTGTTGTTCACGGTGTCGTACAGTCCCGCCACGCCGTTGGACACGGCCGGATGGAAATCGCGTACGCACACGCCATTGTTCGTGATGATGCAGGAATAGATCGTCGCGCCGCATTGCTTGTCGATCGCCGTGTTGGAAGTCGAGCGTCCAAACAATGACAGACCGTAACTTGCGGTAGCCGTATGGGCCTCAAAGGATGTCCGCGAGGCCGTGGCGCTCGGCGTAGTAACGGTAAACACCGACGCATTCGTTCCGTTTACGACGGCCGTCGTGTCCAGCGTGATCTGTGTTCGTTCCGTCGTAGCTTCTAGCGTGGTCGGGTTCGACCAGGATCCGCCCCCGTTGTTGCTGGAGAACGCCCATTTTCCTGTGTCGCCAGAACCGTTGACGTAGGCACACAACGAGTATGTCTTGTTGACACCAAATATGTACTGCTGCGTGGTTGATGCTGTCAACTTGAAGTCGATGGTAACCGAGGTCTTCCCGCCGACAGGTTTGAACGAGGTGTTGACGAAGCAGTTTGTACTTTTCGTGGACTTGACGCCCTCGATGAAGTAGTCATACGCTTTCGCGGAAGTAGCCAACATCGCACGGCAGGCGTACTGCCCCGTCAGGAATGCGGCGGTCGGCAACGCGAACTCGTAGCTTGTCGCGTCATCGGCCACGCGATCCACGCGATAGGCGTTCGGCCAGTCGGCGAGGGATGTTCCCTTGTCTATGCCGTCGGTACTCCACACGTAGTAGAGTACGTGCGAATCGCCCTCGCTTCCCGCATCGAACGACACCGTAACCATACCGTTCGCCACCGACAGCCCGGTCACGTCACGCGCCGAAGCCGCCGATCCAACCAACAACGCCAATACGCCAACTACAAACTCCGCAATCCGCCTCATCATCGCTTCCATCCTTTCACCTTGTTCCATCACCACCGCCGTCGAATCCGAACCGACGGCTCAAAAGGACTCCAGAAGTCCCCAGAACCCAACAAATAAAACACCCATAGTCTGCCATGTTTCAGCCGCCGATTCAAGCCTACATTTTTGCGCGATCATTTTTTAGCGGGTAGCTGATTGGGTGGTTGGGTCGTTGGGCGGTTAGGTGGAGGGCGCGTAGCGCCAGCTGAGAAGCGAGAAAGCTGAAAAGCTGAGAAGCGGGTGGCGGATTGGGTGGTTACTTGGGTGGTTGGGCGGTTAGGTGGTGGAACAATCGGGGAAGCGACACTCCTGTCGCTTCCCCGAAAGCCGACGGCGAGGGCGCCGTCGCTACGCAGCGGACGCGAAGCGCGACCCTGGGTGAGGGAAAAGACAAGCGACGTGCGACACGCGACATGAGACGAGTCCCCGTGCCGCCTCTCGGCTAAATCAACTTAGGGGCGCCAGCCCCATTTAGACCGCAAGGCCACTTAGGCGGCGCAGCTGCCACTTATCTGCCTTCCCCGCCAAGTCAACGTAGGGGCACCAGCCCCATTTAGGCAGCAAGGGCACTTAGGCGGCGCAGCCGCCACATTATCTGCCGCCCCGCTTTCACCTTACGGGATTGACCTTCAGAAAAATATCTTGTAAAGTTTTTCCTGTCGAAACGCTTTTGGGTAAGGTCTTCCGTTCAACGGGAAGATCAGGAAAACGAAGGATGGTTGCGAAATGAAACGAAACGAAGTCCGGATGAGGATCGGGAGTGTGTTGCTGGGTATCGCGGTCGCGATGTCTGTACTGGCGCTAGGCGGATGCCGGGGAATATCACCGGAAGTCGTCGCGGATGATGCGGATGACAACTCGTTGCGAGTAGGCGTGTTCATGGGCAGGGGTGCCCGGAGCATCGGTGCATATCAGTGGTTGGCGCTGACCACCATGACACGTGGGGTGAAAGCGGTTCCAATTGATGGGGCTGCGGTACGGGCGGGAGTGCTGGACAAGATCGACGTGGTTGTGATGCCAGGAGGCCGCTCCGTTCAAGAGGCGGCATCGCTCGAAAAAGACGGACGGGAGAAGCTCAAGGCGTTCATCCGGCGTGGCGGCGGGTATGTCGGCACCTGTGCGGGATGTTGTCTGGTGATGCAGGAGACCAAGGGGCATCCGAACATGCTCGGAATCGTTCCGTTCACCTTCGGGAAGAATGGCGGATTTAGCCATGCGGACCTGCTCATCCGCTTCAACAAGCGCGCGACCGAACTTGCCGGGATTCCCGCGAAGACCCCGCGGATCCGTTTTTCGGAAGGGCCTGCCCCCGTACCGGCCGCTCCGGTGGAAGGCGCAAACATCGAGACCGTCGCCACCTTCGCCAGCGACATCAACTCGGAAGGCATGGCTCCGAAGGCCTCGCTGGTCGGACATCCCGCCGCGATCGCCGGCACTTACGGGGAAGGACGCCTCTTCGTGATGACGGTGCATCCCGAGATGGATGTCGAGGATCATCCGGTGATACAGGGAATGTTCCGCTATGTCACGGGGCGTGAATTGGAATGGGCCTATCCGCAACGCCGGCGGGGGCAACTCGCGGTCGGGGTGGTCTGTGACGACTCGTTCGGGATCGAGACGGCGACATTCATCCAGCAGCTCCTGCGCGAACGGGAATTCGACCTCGTGCCAATCAACGCCAAGACGATTGCCGAAGGTGCGTTGCGGCACATTGACGCGATCCTCGCCCCCAACGGACTGAAGTCCGCCGCCCTCAGTGCAGGGCTCTACGAGAATAATCTGGCTCGTACCAAAGAGTTCATCGCGCACGGCGGGCGCGTCATCGCCTGGGGTAGCGCGGCGGAGGCTGCGCAGAAATATGCGCCCCATGATGTGTCAACCGTTGCCGATCAGAAAGCCGCGCTACGCGCCTTACGCGCATTCGCCTCCGAAAAGACGGTGAAACGCGCGGCCTTCCCCGCGCCTGTGGAGAAACCGGTACGAGCCGCGTTTTACACCGACAAAGGAGGCGCGAACTTCCCGGTCGCGGAGATCCTGAAGCTGGCGCCGGAATATGAACTCACGTTCCTTTCCGCAGCCGAGATCGCGTCGGGCGCCTTGACCAATTTCGATCTCCTGGTACAACCCGGCGGCGGATGCCATACGCAGTACACGACGCTCGGCACGAACGGAACGGCAGCCATCGAACGTTTCGTGCGTGGCGGCGGAAAGTACTACGGTATCTGCGCAGGCGCGTTCCTCGGTTCGCAAACAACCAGCACGAACCGCCCCCGCATCGGCCTGGCGCCATACAAGGCGGACACCCCGGAACACTACCGCGGCTGGGGTCCGGTCCGCGTGAAGCTGACGCCGGACGGACTCGATATTTTCCGCGGTTCCACGACCAACCGCACGATGATCTATTGGGGCGGGCCTGCCTTTCTGGACGGTGACCCCGTACCCGATTCGGACATGAAGGTGTTCGGACGCTACAACGGACTGCACATCAACACCTGCTCGGACAAGCCGGTGATGCCACTGGCGCCCAAAGCGGCATTCGTAGGAGGACGTCTCGGAAAGGGAAAAGTATTCCTCAGCGCCCCGCACCCGGAGAAAAGCGAGTGCAACTACGATCTCGTGCGCGGCATTCTGAAGTACCTTACCGGCGTCCAGCCGACGGCGGTAAGTGTAGATCGTGGCCGCGACGCAATCTCCGTTTTCTTCCAGTACTCCCAGCGGAAAGAGGTGGCGCAGTTCTACATGAACAAGCTGCTTCCCGACCGTCGGTTCGATTTGTCTTACGGGAAAGAGGTGGACGACAACCTGCTACCGCACACGGATGTGGTGGTGCTGCCGACTCCCCGCAAAATTGACCTGACGAAAGGTCTCCGCAACTTCCTGTCCAACGGCGGTCGCGTCGTGATCGTTGCCGATACCCCGGAACGACAGAACCTCGCAAAAACCTTTGAGGGCGCGACAGTCGTGCAAACACTCGACGAGATCATCCCCGCAATCCTCAAATGAGCCACTGCGCGTAGCGGTAGCTGAGAAGTGGTGAAACGGATAAGTGGCGGTTGCGCCGCCTCGGTGGCCTTACGGCCTAAATGGGGCTGGCGCCCCTCAGTTGACGTAGCCGCGAAGCGGCAGTTAGGAGAGGAGAGGCTGAAACGGGCGCATGTCGCATGTTTTTTCCCTCACGCAGAGAACGGGAGGGGCAACGTCCTCGTTGCCCGAATTGGGTCGCGCCCCGTCTCGACCGCTTTGGCAAGGCGGAACTTGCTTTCGCTACGGGGAGTCTCGGAGTTTCGGAGATAACCCCACCGCCCGTGCTCACGCGGGAATGGAAATGAGAATAACTTTCAACCACCTAACCACCCAACCTGAACGAAGCGGCAGAAGTGCCGCTTCCCCGAAAGCCGACGGCGAGGGCGCCGTCGCTACGCAGCGGGCGCGTCGCGCCTCTGCACAGTCCCGTGCGGTACGCGGGCGACGGGGTAAAAGTCAGATTCCCCCGATTTTCAGCTTGTAGTTTGGTATTTCTTTGAGTATAACAGATGTGTCTTTTGCATGACCTAGAAGTGGGATTGGAAGGAATCTGAAAATGAAGGCAAGCTATCTGCACCCGCGGGATGAATTGGTTCAAACGATTTCCCGCATTTATCGCAACCGGATGACGACGACATCCGGCGGCAATCTTTCGATTTTGGATGAGAACGGGGATCTGTGGATTACGCCGTCGGGCGTGGACAAGGGGACGTTGAAACCGACCGACATCATGTGCGTGAAGAAGGACGGGACGATCATCGGACCGCACAAGCCGTCGTCCGAGTATCCGTTCCATCGCGCCATCTACGAGGCTCGCCCCGATATCAAGGCGATTGTTCACGCGCACCCGACTTCGCTGGTCGCGTTTTCGATCGCGAAGAAAATCCCGAACGTCAAACTCTATCCGGCGGCGTTCGCCTGCAACGGAACGGTCGCGTTCGCGCCTTACGGCGTACCTGGCAGCGAGGACTTGGGACGCAAGATGGCGGCGGCTTTCGCCAAGGGTTTCAATAGCATCGTACTGGAGAGTCATGGCGTTTGCTGTGGCGGCGCGAACCTGCAGGAAGCCGCGTTGCGCGTGGAGACATTGGAGTTCACCTGCGAGGCGGAGATTCAGGCGGCGCAAATGGGCAAGCCTCTCGCGTTGACGGACCGCCAGCTTGCGCTCGCCACGGAATTCGATCCTCAGCTGCCGCCGTTCAAGCACGGCGCGGCGAAGATGACGGTGGACGAGAAAGATGCGCGTTGCCGGATCTGCCGGTTCGTGGAGCGCGGTTATACGCAGCGCCTGTTCACGGGCACGACCGGAACGGTTTCGGCGCGCGTGGATGCGGACTCCTTTGTGATCACGCCCCGCGCCTACGACCGGCGGCAGGTCTCGCCCGATGCGCTCGTGCTGGTTCGAAAGGGGAAGGTCGAGTCCGGCAAGGTGCCCGCCGCCGAGGTGCTGGCGCATCAGGCGGTCTATGCGGCGCAGCCCGAGGTGAACGCCGTGATCAACGCCTGTCCGCCCAACACGCTCGCGTTCAGTTTCATCCATCAGGTGGTCGATACGCGGACGCTACCCGAATGCTACATCTTCCTGCGCGAGGTCAGCCGATTCCCGTTCGACGTGCTGTACAAGAGACCGGAGACGCTGGCGAAAAAGTTGTCCATGCGGTATCCCGCCGCCATTCTGGACAACAACGGCGTGATGGTTGTCGGGCCCGATCTGCTTTCCGCGTTTGACAAGCTCGAAGTGTTGGACTGCTCCGCCGGGGCGATTCGTGGCAGCCTTCCCTTGGGAGGGATCGTTCCGATGAGCGACCAGGTCATCGAGGATATCATTGTTGCCTTTAACTTGCCGAAGTAAACGAGTATGAGCGATTCCCAGTTAACAATTCTTGCGATCAGCGATCTGCATTACACGGGGTTGTCCCGTCAAACCGCGCAGATGGTTCCGTGCCGCGGCGAGTTGGCGAGAACCCTTTTGAAGAAGGTTTTCCTTCGTCTGCAGCACGAGGGAACGAAGCCCGACGTGGTGGTCGTGTTGGGCGACTTGACGGAAGACCGCGAGGATCCGAACGCGCAGCTGGATATGATCTCCCTGCACGGCGAACTGGTCCGTTGCGGATTGCCCGTCATTGTCCTGCCGGGCAATCACGATATCGATCCGGCGCAGTTCAACGAGTGTTTCAATACGCCGCCCGGAATTTACCGTTATAATGGCTACGGATTGGTCGTGCTGAACGACCACTACGGCGACGCGCACGAGTGTACGCGGGGACCGGAATCGTTCCAGCTGCTGAAGCGGATCCGCGCGGAGAACCCCGACATTCCGCTGGTGGTGTTGCAGCACGCGCCCATCTATCCGCCGATCGACTCCAACTATCCCTACCGCCCCGTCAATGTCGGGGAGATTATCGAGTCGTACGAGAAGAACGGCGTGATTCTTTCCCTCAGCGGCCACTACCACACCGGACAGAAGGCGCGCGTCCACAACGACATTCTGTATCACACGGTCGCCGCGCTCTGCGAGCCGCCATTCAATTTCAGCCTGATCCGCCTGAACGGCACCAAGATCGAGATTCAGGAGGAAAGTCTGCAGCTGACCACCTCGAACATTACGGACTTCCACTGCCACACGGAATTCGCGTTCTGCGGCACGACGATCGACAGCGCACCCGCGATCGCGCTTTCGCGTACGATGGGCGTACAGACGCTCTGCCTCGTCGAACACGCCTTCCAGCTTTACTTCCCGGACAAGCACACGGCGATGGGATTCGCGTGGCAGTCCAACCCCGAGATGGTGGAGGCCGCATGGAACACACCCGGACGCGGACGGATGGAGGCGTACCAGCGTTTTGCGAGCCAGCTCCGCCCCCTGGGCGTGAAGATTGGACTGGAACTGGATCTCTACGGCGAAGGCGAACTCCTCCTGCATGACGAAGACGAGAAATTCGGATGGGATGTGCTGATCGGTGCGGTTCACCAAATCAGCGGATTCGAGCGAGGAAAAACCACGCAGTCCCAGGCGGAGGAGTTGTTCATGCGCGAGATCACCAGTCTCGTCAGCTATAACATCCAGATTCTGGCGCACCCGTTCCGTTTCTTCGCCAAGAACGGGCTGAAGGCGCCGGTCGATCTCTACCCGGAGATCGCGGGGCTGCTGTCGGACAACAACGTGTGCGCGGAAGTCAACTTCCACAACTTCAACTTCCCCGCCAACCGCTTCTCGCCCTACCATCCCGATCCGGAGTTCTTCAAGCTCTGCGTGGACAAGGGCGTGAAACTGGCGTTTGCGTCCGACGCGCACGAACTGGCGGAAGTCGGCGAATTCTGGCCGCATGTCCATGCGCTCAAGCAGGTCGGGATCACCTCCAAATCCTTCGCGCAGTGCCTGTTCTCGCTGAACAAAACGAACTAAACGAAACTCCTCTTTTGAGACGTTTGGCTGCAAAGGATGCAAAAACAAAGGAATAACAGGAAGGAACAATCCTCAATTCCCATGTTCCGTTCGCCAGACATCGTTTTGTATCCCGCACGGAGACGCAGAGACGCGGAGGCTCTACGCTTTTGCCATGGTTTGACGAGCGGTTTTCGATTCATCCGTTTGATGAAACCGTTTCCGTATTCTTGTCCGTTCACCAATGCCGCCAGGGGATTCGGGGAATCTTTGTTTTCAATCCTCTCTGCATACTCTGCGACCTCATGCGGCTCTGCGTGAGAACTCAAACGAGAGATCTAGGATTAAGCCATGTTGCGACTGCTCGCCACTTCGTTCGTCTCGGATACGGATCACCTTCCGTTACCAGCCGATAAGCCTGCGAAGTGGAATCAGTTCGATCCGCTGGCCCGCCGCTGTTACCATGCGGCGTTCGCGCTTTTCTCCCGTCTCCCCGCGGCGTGCGTAGATCGTGTCCGCACGGCTACGGTCCTGCTGGCGCCGGAAGGATCGGACGCGACGAACAACGCCTATTTCGCGGACTATCTGGAAAACGGGCGGGAGTTGGGAAGCGGACTTTTGTTCCGTTACACCTTGCCCAGCTGCGCCCCCGCCGAGGTCGCGATCGCCTTCGGGTTGCAGGGGCCGCTTTTCGCGGAACGCGCACCGGTTTCGGAGTTGCCGACCGTCCTTCCGTGGCTGGATGCGATGGCGACAGTCGAATCGCTCGATGCCGTCCTCCTGCTGGTGGCGGAGGATGGCCGCGTCACGGGACTGCTCTTTCGGAACGAGGCGGAGAAGGACGGTACGCATCTCCAGACATGGGACGCGTGGCAGCTACCGCGTGTGGCGGCGGTCGTCCCCTGTTACAATCACTCGCAGACGCTTCCCGCAATCATAAACGATCTGTACTGTCGCGTTCCCCTTGTAGTAGTGGTAGATGACGGCTCGAATCCGCCGATTGACCGCACTTCCCTGCCGGACTCCCCGAACGTCGTACTTCTGCGCCATGCGTCGAATCAAGGGAAAGGCGCGGCTCTGCTGACCGCGTTCGCGTACCTGCATCGGGAAGGGTACGCATGGGCGGTGACGCTGGATGCCGACGGTCAACACGCGGCATCGGACTGGGCGGCGTTCTACCAGGCGATCGCATCCGTTCCTTCCCCCGCCCTCTGGATCGGATGTCGCGAGTTCGGCGAGAATGTTCCCTCCTCGTCCCGTTTCGGCCGAGCCTTCTCCAACTTTTGGGTTCGCCTGGAAACGGGTGTTTCCCTGCACGATACGCAAAGCGGCTTCCGCGCCTACCCGCTGTGTTTCGCGGAGGAGTTGCGGCAAGCCTGCGCCACGCGCCGATACGATTTTGAAATCGAGTCTCTCGTCTTCCTGTCGCAAGGCGGCGTCCCGGTGCGCGAACTGCCGGTCTCCGTGTTTTACGAACCTCCCGAAAAACGGGTGAGCCATTTCGATAAGTTCCGTGACAATGCGCGGTTGAGCCGGTTGCACACCCGGTTGATTTTTCGCCGACTGTTACCGTTCCGTTCCAAACGGCTGGTGGAGGAGAAACGCGATCCCGATGCACTGACGATCCGCGACTGGCTCTTTCATCCGTTGCGCGTGATCCGCCGTCTCGTCACCGATCACGTCACGCCGCTGGAACTGGCGTTTTCCACCTTTCTCGGAATCTTTCTGGGCGCACTGCCGATCTTCGGTGCGCATATCGTGGTGATCGCGTATGTCACGGCACGGTTCCGGATGAATCAGGCGGTTGCGCTCTCCGCACAGGGACTCTGCACCCCGCCGTTCCTTCCCGTTCTCTGCGTGGAACTGGGACATCTGCTCCTACGGGGGAAATGGTTGACCGACCTGGCTTGGGCGACGCACCCCCAAGCGTATCTTTCCCGATACGGAGAATGGTGGATCGGCTCCCTCGTGGCAGGACCGATTCTGGCGATTTCCCTGTCGCTGCTCGTCTATGCGATCGCAACCGCGTTCCGCACGAAGAAACGGAGGGAACACGGATGAACCGATATTCCTCGTTTGTGTTTTCACGAAAAGGACGCAGAACACGCAGAGAAAGACCCGAAAACAGAGGCTTTTCGTACCCGAACTCACACGGTTACGACAAAAAAGCTGCTCACCCCAATGGTGAAAGACCGTCTTGTTCCAGAGCGCCGTTCTTCTTTCTGGTTCCGCTTGTTTTCTTTGTGACCTTTGTGTTCTTTGCGGTTCAAAAATTCTCAACAGAGGAATTTTGGTTCAGCAGTATGCGGACGCGATCCATCCTGCGCAAGGCTACGGAGGACAAGCAAGCGCGTTCCTCCCAAAGCGGCAGGAACGCCGCTTCCCCGAAAGCCGACGGCGAGGGCGCCGTCGCTACGCAGCGGACGCGACGGAGCGCGCCCCTCCCTCCTCGGCCGGTGCTACGCACCTCCGTGTGTTCCGTGGTTCAAATTGTCCAACAGGGGAATTTCGGATGAATTCTGATGCGACTGTCCGGCGGGGGAATCGGCTCGGCTTCGCCATCTTCCGCGTGATCCTGGCGGTAGCGGGGACAAGGGGCGCGTATCTTCTGCTCCTGCCTGTGACGGGCTGGTATGCGCTGATGGATCGCGTCGCACGACAAAATGCGCTCCCGTATCTGACGCGGCGTTTCCCCGCGCACTCGAAGTTCCGTCTGTTTTTCGATGTCTGGAGATTGTTTTACCATCAGGGGAAAGTGCTGATTGATCGGGGTATGGTCATGGCGCGCCCGGATCGGTATCGGGTCAGCGTGAAACGCGATGAGGCGGGCTTGCTGGGCGCGGGAGCGAAAGGCGGCGTGGTGATTCTCTCGCACGCGGGCGCGTGGCAGGCCACCCTTCCGTTCCTGTCGCGCCAATGCACAGACCGAAAGTTCGACCTGATTATGAGACCGGAGGAAAATCCGGCGGCGGACGAGGCGTTTCACTTGGCACAGTCGGAAGCGAGAATCCGGATCATCCCGCCCGATCAGTTTGTCGATTACGCGGCGGAGATGGTCGAGAGAGTAGAGAACGGCGGATTCGTCATGACGATGGGAGATCGTCTCTACGGCGCTGCGGCTAAAGACGCGCGATTTTTCGATGCGCCCGCTCGTTTCCCCGTCGCGCCGTATCGGCTGGCGAGAATGCTGGAATGCCCGCTCTATGTGTTGTTCGCGGTCAAGACAGGCGCGAAAGAATTCAACGTCGAAATCCGTGAGATTCCCCCGAACCCGCAGGCATACGCCAATGCCCTCCAACGCTTTCTGGAAATGCACCCGTATGAAGGTTTCCTCTTCCGCGACTGCTGGGATAGCGGCAGCGAGTAGCTACCCTCCTCGCTTACCTCGGTTGGGTTAACTGGTTAAATGATTCAATCGTCGCTGACGCGACTTGAAATCGGCCGACCGGGTGAGTAAGGACGCTGGTTTCGTCTATAACTTCAACCTCCGGCGTGTAGTATAGCAAGTTATCTGAATCGAATCACTCACGCAACGCGCGAGCGGGGGGCTAACAGCTTACCTATAAGTTCAAGGTTGGGCAGTTGAGGTAAACCTATAAACTCCCCTGTTGGATAATTTGAAAAACCACGGAACACACGGAGGCGCGTAGCACCAGCCGAGAAGCCGAGAAGGGAGGGAGGCGTTCCGTCGCGTCCGCTGCGTAGCGACGGCGCCCCCGCCGTCGGCTTTCGGGGAAGCGGCACTCCTGCCGCTTCATTCCCGTTCCGTTATCCCGCGAGGCGGCAAACCAACGTGACTTCCGTTGCCGGGAGTTCGGGAGGCTTGGAGAAGAGCCGCCCTGTCTCCGAAACTCCGAGACTCCCCGTAGCGAAAGCAAGAAACCGTGTCGATCCGTTGGCAGATGATGCGTGTTCTGTATTGCGGTCGCGACGGGGTACGGCAAAGGAACTAAAGAAGCGACCGGCGAAAAAAGCGACATTCGACAACCCGGCGACAACCGACTGTCGAAATGTCGCATGGCGTTCCGGTTGTCGGCCGTCGAATGTCGAATGTCGCCCTGCGACCAAAGCGAAAGTACAAAACGCTTGACGATTTCCAACAGTTCTAATACAATGCGCGCCGTTTCAAGGACGCGGGCCCTTGGAGGGGTGAATTACCGCAGGAAAAGAAACCAAACGGAACGGGATAGAGATGAAACGGATACTGTTCATGGTGTTGACGGTCGTGGGTGTCACGGCGGCATGGGCGAAGGAAACGAAGGTACTGATCATCGGGAACAGTTTTTCCATCAGCGTGATGCGGAACTGGCCGCAGCTTGCGAAGGCGTCCGGAACCGAGCTGGACGCGGCCAGCATGTACATCGGAGGATGCTCCCTCGCGCGTCATTGGGAGAATGTCGAGAAGTCGTCGAATCCCAACTTCAAGCCGTATGAAATCTGGCGGAACAACGCGGCTGGGACAAAGCGGTTCAAGTCCAACATCCCACAGATGCTGGCGGCGGATAAATGGGACTTCGTGACAATCCAGCAAGCGAGCCACGAGAGTTGGAAACCGGAGACCTTCCATCCTTGCGCGGACAAGCTGATCGCCAAGATCAAGGAACTTGCCCCCCAAGCGGAAATCGTGATTCAGCAGACGTGGGCGTATTCCAACCTCGACAAGCGCATCCTGCCCGGCGGGGAGTGGGGTTTCGACCAGTCGGGGATGTATGACCGCCTAACCTCCAGTTACTCGTCGCTGGCGAAACAGTTTCATCTTCGGATGCTTCCGACGGGACTCGCCGTCCAGAAATTCCGCAAGGCGTTGCCCGTCACTCTCGTCCGGCCGTCGGACGAGACCCTGAAAGCACTGGTCCGGCCAGCCTTGCCGGACATGGGCGGCGAAGCGGTGGGACGTTTCAGCTGGGTGCGAGAGAAGGACAAGAGCGATAAACTTCGGGAAGACACCCTTCACCTGAACAAGTCCGGCGAGTATCTGCAGGCACTCGTCTGGCAGGCGTTCTTCTTCGGCACGGACGTGACCAAGACCACGTACATACCCGCACACGCGGGTTCAAAAGATCGGGCGTCCCTGTTGCAATCCTGCGCCGCCGAAGCCGTGAAAGAGGCTGCAACCGCATTCGATTTCCGGTAGCTCCCACACCCGCGTGAGCATTTCCGCGCGCAGCGCGGGCGGCGAGTTTTCCTAGTTCCGTCCACCGTCCTTGGTCGCACGGATGTCTCTCCCTTCGCTTCACACCAGACGGGGAAGTCGAAGGGGATAAGCGTTTGCCCTGTTGGACACTGTTGAACGCGGAACACACGGAACAGCTTCTGTGAGCGACGGTTTCGGTTCCGTGTATTCCGTGGTTGACCGTCAGGAAGAATACCGGAACTCTGGAACAGGACGGCCTTTCTCGATTTTTCGCGCGCTCTGCGACCTCGGCGGTTCTGCGTGAGACTTTCAGTCGAGTTTTTTAGGGGGGGGAATTGATGCATTTGCAATTGCCCCCTGATTTCACCCCTTGCGCACGGGTACGAATTATGGCATAATGGACGCGTTTGGTCAGTTTGAGGTGCGGCGGCGTTCTGCTGCGGATGTTCAGACCGCGTGGTCTGGTTCGTGGAAGCCGCGGAAAACAGGTCGGGCGAATTCTTCAACAGGGGAATCGAGGATATATGTGTCGTTGACACGGGGAAGATCGGCGTTTCCAATGATCGGGTAACCCTCTTCTCCAGAACGGAGGAGAGGCGTGTCCGGGTCCGTGCAGGCGACGATGATCTGGGGGAAGGACTATGCGAACATCGTTTATTTCATCTGCGGCAGTCGCCGTTTTGCTCTGTATGCCTGTATTCTGCGCGAATGCGGAAGCGGTCCAGGTTAAGGTTCCCGTTGAGACACTGCCCGCCGCAAGGATGGAGACACGGACGAGAGATTCGCGCGATCCGGGGATTTTCGGAGACTACTGGTGGGCGAACCGCTTCCTAAGCCGTCACCAGCAGATCGAAAAAGCGCGCGGGAAGACGGTTGATCTCGTCCTCCTGGGAGACTCCATCATGCATTTCTGGGAATGGAAACATCCCGCGAGCTGGGGAAAACTGGCGAACGGGCGTACGGTCTTGAATCTCGGTTATGGAGGCGACCGGACCCAGCATGTCATCTGGCGTGTCGAACACGGGGAGCTGGACGGTTACAAGGCGAAAAACATCATCTTGATGATCGGCACCAACAACAACTATTCGAGGGACACCAATCCGGCGAATGTCGCGCTGGGGGTTCAGAAAATCATTTCGTTGATCCGGGCGAAACAGCCGGAGGCCCGCCTGATACTCCATCCGATCTTTCCAAGCGGGCGTTCCGCCGATTCCAAGCGCCATGCCGACGCCCGTACGCGAAACGAGAAGACGAACGTACTTCTCAAGGCGTTTGCCGACACGCATCCCGAAATTGTCTGGATTGACTTCAACGCGAAGTTGCTGGATTCGACGGGTTGGGTACCCCAGGCGATTATGCCGGATGAAATCCATCCGTCCGATGCGGGATACGACATCTGGATGGAGGCCGTGCTGCCTCATCTGCGCCAGTGAACGCGGGCGGTGCCCTGCCTGTAACTTGACCGTCTGGCGTGTTATTGTGATGGACATGGTACATGTCGGTATGGTACTTGGTAGGATGCGTTGTCCCCGACGCGCCGTGCGGCGGCTTAAGGGTAAGCCGCCCTGCCGGTGCAGCGCCAACATGAACTCTGCCCGGCACAACAAGCGGCGTGAACCCAAGTATAAAATTCCACGTGTGAGCCACAAAGGGCGCAAACAAAGGCAGAACAGGGGGATTATCGGCATCTCGGAAAAGCAGACCCTTTCACCATTTGTGTGAAAGCACTCCGCACGCGCTTCGCACGGGAGACGGGCTTCGTCCCGTCTGCGGCCGCGACGAAGCACGGTCCTCCCGTTTCGCGAACGCCATCGGACGCGGGCAAATCCGTCCGTTCATTTTCTCGGCCCTGCGCGAGACTTCAAACAAGGAGTATAGGGCAAAAGCAACAGCGGAATGGTCAAATGTTCGCATTTGGATATTTTTATTTTTACGAACCTTTTTTCGTTTCGCCTGTGCTATAATGACACGCAATGGCGAAAGAGGAGAGAGAGTTTTTTCAGTCGTTTCCGATCTATTTGCGGACACCGGAGACGGTTGTGGTTGATCTGTCGAGGGACGGGATTCCTTGCATTCCCGTCTTGGGCGATACGCATTATCGCCATGCCGGGACAGGCACCAAGCCCCATGTCCACCCCGGCATGATCGAGATTCTTTTCTGCCGGCGCGGCCTCAGTCTCTCGTTCGATTATGGAGGAACGATCCATCCTTTTTTGCCGGGAGACGTCTTTGTAGCGCAGCCGGATGTTCCCCATTTCCTGCGTTCCTATCCGAAAAACCTCGCGATGTACTGGATCTGGTTCCGTCTTCCGCAATCGGGGAAATCCGTGCTGGGACTCTCCGCTTCCGAGTCTCGGTGGCTGGTGTCGAAACTGCGATCGCTTCCCGTCCGTTTCTCCGGGGGCGATTTCGCCGGACGAGCCTTCCGCCGACTGTGGCAACTCTATTCGGATGATTCGAGCAAGCCGGTCGAACGCCGTCTGCTGTTGCGGGACGCGGTGCTTCACCTCCTGTTGAGACTGGTCGAAATATCGGTCAACCAGCCGCCTACCGGAGATGACGATGCGGCTCTCCAAGCCGTCATCGAGGAGATGCGCCAACATCCTGACGCAGACTATCCGATCGAGGAACTGATGCGCCGCACGGCGATGTCGGCTCCGAAACTGTCCATCCTTTTCAGAAGGTGGACAGGGTTGCCGCCACACGCCTTTCTCGTCTCCTGCCGCATGGCGAAGGCAAAAGAGGCGCTGACCTCGACAAGTCAGAGCATCACGGAGATCTCGCGAAAGCTTGGATTTCCGTCCGCGCAGCATTTTGCCACACAGTTTCGGCGCGACACGGGGTACACGCCGAGCAGTTGGCGCACACAGCACCGTACAGAACAATCGAAAGGAAACAAACGAGAAGATGAAAAGACGTGACTTCATCCGTATGGGAACCATCGCAAGCGCGTCAGCCGCGGCGATGGGAACGAACGTAAAAGCGGAAACGACGGGATCGCCCGTCTTTCCCGTTCCGTCCGGCGCCGAATTCGCTGGAATGGCGGGCGCCTACGCCGCGCTTGTCACACCGTACCACCCCGACGGCTCGGTGAACGAGGAGATGATCGAGAAGATTGTCGAGTTCGGATTGTCGAACGGGCTGACGGGATTCTACCTGACCGGATCCACCGGCGAGGGATTCCTCCTTTCCGTCGAAGAACGCAAGACGGTGTACGACCGGGCGGTCAAGGCAGCGAGGGGACGCGCCAAGTTGATCGCGCACGTCGGATGCCTCGCCACGCGCGATGCCGTGACGCTAGCCCGCTACGCGGCGAAGATCGGCATCGACTGGGTTTCCTCCGTCGCGCCCGTGTATTTCGGGCAGAACTTCGACGCCGCGTTCGCCCATTACAAGACAATCTCCGAAGCGACGGATCTGCCGTTCATGATCTACTCCATCGGACAGCAGATCGTGCCGGAACGAGACGTCCGCATCTTCGAGCTGAAAAACGTGAAGGGCATGAAGTACACCGGTTATGCCTACTGGACGGTGAAGACGCTCCGCCGACGTCTGCCCCACCCCGCAATCTTCTTCGCGGGCGCGGACGAGCAGGAGTTGTGCGCGTTTGCGTATGGCGACACCTTCAGCGGCTGCATCGGCACCACGGACAACATGATTCCCCGCCACCACGCGCAGATTTGCCGCCTGGCCGCAGCCGGACGATTCGCCGAGGCCGCGCCGCTCATGGACGAGGTCGCGCGGTTCGTCGAGCTCGTCATCGGTGCGCCCCACGCCTCGTACTGGAAGAGCGTCATGCGCTACATCGGACTGGACAGCGGTCCGGCGAGGTCGCCGGCCGGCCAGCCTCTCACCGAAGAGGAGTACGCCGCCTACGCGCGCAAGATCGACGCCCTCGGCTTCATCAGGAGAAACGACCATGCCTGACAAAATCGCCGCACTTTGCTGTTTCGCACTGGCAGCCCTCTTTCTGCCCCGCGGACTTTCCGCCGCAGAAAGCTGTCGTCCTTCCGCCGTCTTCGGAACCATCGCGGAGGCGGATCAACACGCCGCGCTCCATCCCCGTTTCGCGAAGGCTTTCGCCTTCCTGCGCGGAGACCTTTCCAAGCTGAAGCCGGGAGAACGGTACGAGATCGACGGCTCGAACTGCTGGGCGTTCGTCCAGGACTGCACGCTCAAACCCGTTACCGACCAGAACCAATACGAGGCACATGGCGCATTCATCGACATCCAGGCTCCGATCTCTGGGGATGAGACCTACGGCACGATGAAGACGCCGCCCGACGCGCGGGCGCACTTCGACGCGAAAAAGGACATCGTGCTGTTCCGGGCGAAGGGCGAAATCCGCACCCTGCGTCCGGGCGAGTTCGCGATTTTCCTTCCACCTTACGGGGCGCATGCGCCGGGACTTTCGGAAGACGGTCCACGCCGCATCCGCAAAATCGTCATCAAGGTCCGCGACTGACCCGGACGCGGCCTAACACAAAGGAGAGTCTGTCATGCACAATCTGCTTCTTATCTCTGCGATCATTCTCGCGGAAAGCGTCTGCGCGGATCCCGCAGCCGGTGTCCACGTCGGGCTGGAGCTGCCGCCCGGTCCGGACAACCCGCGCAACAGCGAGGGATCGTTCCTTCCGCTCAAGGACGGACGTATCCTCTTCGCCTACTCGCGTTATTACGGCAATTCCAAATCAGACCACGCGACGGCGGACATCGCCGCGCGTTACTCATCCGATCAAGGCAGAACCTGGACGACGAACGATACGATCCTCGTGAAGAACGAGGGCGGCATGAACGTGATGAGCGCCGGTCTGCTCCGCCTCCAAAGCGGCGAAATCGCCCTCTTCTATTTGCGCAAGAACAGCACCTCGGATTGCCGTCCCATTCTGCGCCGTTCCTCCGACGAAGGTGAGACATGGTCGGATCCGACGGTCTGCATTACCGACGAGGTGGCCTATTTCGTCGTCAACCACGACCGTGTGATCCAGCTGAAGGACGGAAGGCTGCTCTTCGCGGCATCCAGGCACAGCTTTCCGAACGGAAGGTTCAACGGCAGGGGACTCGTGATGACCTATTTTTCGGATGACAACGGCAAGACGTGGCGGCGCGGGAAATCCGAACTGAGCGTCCGCACGCCAGGCGGCCGCTTCTACTCCGCGCAGGAACCCGGCTTGATCCAGCTGAAGGACGGAAGCATCCTGATGTGGATCCGCTCGAACGGCGGATGCCAGTTCACGAGCCGCTCGACAGACCGGGGCGAAACCTGGTCTTCCCCGCAGCCGTCGTGGCTTGCTTCCCCGGAGTCTCCGGCCAGCGTCAAGCGCCTACCGTCCGGCGACCTGCTCGCGGTCTGGAACGACCGGGAATCGCAACCGACGCTGAAGAAGAAGGTCAATCCCGGCCGCCGCACCCCGCTTGTCTCCGCGATCTCGCGCGACGAAGGGAAGACGTGGGGCAACGTGAGACTGATCGAGGACGATCCGGACGGCTGGTTCTGCTACACAGCCCTCGAACCGCTGGACGACGGAACGGTGCTGCTTGGCTACTGCGCCTACAAGGGCCTCGCCCATTCACGCCTCGTGAAAATCCCGATCGGCTGGTTCTACCAGCAGGCAAAAACGACCGAATAAGGAAAGGAACCCTATACTGGAAGGAGACCGAAGATGAGAACGAACCGAATGATATGTGCGATGATTTTCTTGGTATGCTGGGGGGGGTATCGAGTATACGCCGCTAACTACTACTGGAGCGGCGGCGGGAATGACGGCCTGTGGACAACCGCGTCGAACTGGCGCACGGGAAGCGCCACGGGAAGCGTGGCAAGCACTTACCCGAAATCCAACGGCGACAACGCCTTCTTCACGTCCTCCGCGACGGTCACGCTCGACACCGGCTCGACATTGACGGTAGGGTCGATCCGGCTGTCCAAGAACGTAGGGACCGTCACCCTGAACGGCACGGCGGGATCCGTTCTCACCCCGGTGAAAACACCAAAGCAAAACGAAAGCGGGCTCGTCGTAAACCAGGGAAGCAAGCTGATTCTGAACGTGCCGATATCCGCCACCGGTCGCATCGACAAGTGGCAGACGGGGGAGCTCGAGATCAACGCGAACCTGTCGGAAACGGCGTCCGGCTACGCGCTTGTCTTCGGTGGCGGCACGACGGCCATCGGCGGGGATACCTCGGTTTCCGTTCCGAACGGAATGCTGGCCGTGGCGAACGGCGGCGCCACGGGCAGTTACGCGGAGCTTCTCCTTCGGGACTCCGCACGTATCGATGCCAACCAGTGCAAGACCTCGGTCAGCTCAGGCGGATACGACGCTCGCATCGTGCAGGACGGCGACGAGACGCAGATGAACATCGCGACCACGCTGGAACTGTCCACCGGATCCGGACACGCCAATCTAGACATCTATGAACTGAAACGCGGGACACTCGCGGTGACGCAGTCCCTGATCCTCGGCGCCGGCGGCAGCCCCGCGCGATTCGTCCAGAGCGGCGGCGCGGCATCCGTCTCGAACATCTCGGCGAACGCGGAAGGATGCCTCGTCGACCTTTCCGGCGGGACGCTCACCATCGGTACGGCGACCGCCTCCGGCGAGATTTCCGTACCGCTGAACCTGAGCGGGACGCCGACGCTGGATATTCCCGGCAGGTATCTCGACCTGCCGGACGAAACGACGTTCGCGCCCGGCACCGCCCTCACCAAAACAGGGGAAGGGATTCTGCGGGTCGGACACGACCAGGTCGTGGACGGCTCCCTTACGGTGGAGAACGGGTATTTCCTAGTGGGTACACCGGATGGCGACACGGTCGAGGTGCGGGCGCCGTTGGGCGACCATTCGGCGTGGCCCGTCACGGTGAAGAGCGGCGGTTTTTTCCAACTCCACACCATCAACGCGCGCGTGACGCGCCCCCTCGCGCTCGCTCTGGAACCGGGCGGAAAGGTGCGCTTTCCCCAAGCGAACAGCAAATCCTGGAACCGCACGGCGATCGTGGCGCATTCGCTCACGACGAACGGCGTTGCGCTCGCCAAGGGGCGTTACACCAACGCGGCGACTTCGCTCGGATCTTTTCTGGCGGACTGCCTAGAGCCGGCTTCCATCCTCGTGCCGTATGTCTGGACTGGAAACGGCGACGGCACGAGCTGGTCGGACGGGGCCAACTGGGAGGGCGACGCGGTACCGCCGTCCAGCTCGGACGCTGCGGTGGACTTCTCACGCGCGGGCGGCAAGACCATCACCCTGAGCGAAGAAAAGACCGTCACCTGCATCATCTTCAATCCCCAGGGACTCGCCCGGAATCTCACGATCGCCGGGACGGGCACGATCATCCACGCCTGTCCGGACTACTCCTGCGGGATGTTCATCGGCCCGGGGCGTGAACTGACGCTCGACGTGAACCTGGTCAAGCAGGACTACAGCACCAAGCCGGCCATCATCGGCGGCGGAAATCTCATCGTGAAGAAGAACTTTCCGGGATGCGGCCAGAAGATCGGCTCGGTGTACTCGCTCGACGCCACGGTCACGTTCGCGGGGACGACCTCGTTAATCACCTCCGAAAACCTCAAGATGCTCAGCTTCTTCACGCACGAAAACCAGGGGCGTTCCCGCGTCGTGTTCGGAAACGGATGCTCGCTTTCCTGCCTCCGGGTCGTGCCGTCCCCATCCGGTCTCTATCCCTGCGACGAAATCGTCCAGGACGGGGCGGAGATCGAGATGACCGACATCTACGTCACCCGGCACAACATGTTTTCCCGCTCGCCATTCTCTTACACGCTCGAAAGCGGGACCCTGACCCTCGCGAACGGCGTTTACCTGGGAAGTTTCCTGACAAAGGATTTCACGCGCTTTCCGGGCGGCTCGTTCGTCATGAACGGCGGCGTCTTGACACTGGGCCAGTTCGCCACCCAGCGCTACAACAATTATTTCTACCTGTACGGAGGGGACATCTACCTGAAGAACGGATTCCGGATCGCGTTCGATTCGCGGAATCTGGATAGCCCGGCCATCACGAACCGTTACCCCGTGGTTCTGGGCGGCGCCCGGATCCACTCAACGGGCGACTGGGCGGGAGACCTCGAGGTGAACATGACGGGAAAGAACGGCGCGACGACGTTCGACACCGCGGGTTACAACGCCGCGTTCAACGAAGAGGTGAAGGGAACGGGCGGTCTCGTCAAGACGGGGAACGGCTCCCTGACGTTCGCGGGGGCGGTAACCTTCACCGGTCCCGTTACCGTCAACGGCGGCAGCGTGGTGTTCGATTCAACCGCCACGGTGAACGGGCCTGCGGACTTTACCGTCAACACGGGTTCTCTCTCTTTCCAGACCGTCCCCGCGGCTGAATTGGAGAGTATCGCCGTGCCGACGGCGAACGACCTGGCTGTCTCGGCCGCCATATCGGGACTCATCTCGGTGAAGCGGCTCGTCATCGGAGGAGTCCCGCAACCGGCCGGCAGCGTCGCCGTCAACGGCGGTACGGTCACCGTGTCGGGAACCTCCATGAGCGTCTGGCAGGGCGCGAACGGGGGCGCATGGTCGCTACCTGCAAACTGGACGGGGGACGTGCCAGACGGCGCGACGGCGGAAGTCGATTTCGGTTACTCCACGCTCGCGGTGGAGGCGTCCATTTCGCTGGATGCGGACGTGACGCTGAAGGTGTTGACCTACCGTGCCGCGGACGGTGCCTCGCTGCGGCTAACGGGCGCGAACGCGCTGACGCTTGTGGCGAAGGGCGCGATCACCGTCCCGGCCGGCAACACGCTGATTCTGGACGTGCCGCTCACCTTGGGCGGCGAGGTTCTCAAGAAAGGCGGAGGCAAGCTGGTCGTCAACGGCGGCATATCCACTCCCGGCGGATCGGATATCTATTGGCTGACTACGCAGAAAGGCGAGGTCGTGGTGAACAGTCCCGTCAGCCTGTGCCGTCTGCGCTCGGAAGATCCGGAACGCCTCACCATGCCTGCGGTGACGCTCGGCGCGGATGCGCTCGTAAGCAACAGCGTAGCCATCAACGCGGGGTGGGTGAACGGATGCGGCGAAATCGTCCAGAACGGCGGCGAGGTCAGCCTGAACCCGCCGACGCTAGGGTTCGCGAACGGCGGATACTGGGCGTTGTCCCACTCGGCAAACTGCTACGGGCGCTATACGCTGAACGACGGCAAGTTTATCCTTCCGGCCACGGGCGAAGGTAGGCCTGCGCACTCCTCGGCAACGGCGGACTTCATCCAGAACGGCGGTCTCTTCTCGGTGACCCGGTTTGCCATGTACGCTACGGAGCCGTCCACCTACACGCTGAACGGCGGAACGCTGGAAATCGGAGAGTACTGGTCGGGGGACGCCGCCCATTCGGGCGCGGTTTCGCTCAACGGCGGAACAGTTCTCTCCAAGGCGGACGAAGCGATTTTCCGGCAGGCGATCGACATTGAGCTGGGCGGCGACGTGACTTTTACGCAGGTCACCGAACAGGTATCGGCCACATTGTCTTCGCCGATTGCCGGCGCGGGGACGATCCGTCAGGCAGGTCCCGGTACCCTGACGCTTGCGGGGTGCCACTATTTCACGGGCGCGGTGACGGTAGATGGCGGCACGCTCGGTATCGAAACGCCGACAATCGTGACGAACCTCGCGGCGACGGCCGGATCGCTCCGTTTCGGCTCAGCCGGACTGTTGAGCGAGGAGGCGACGCTGGACCTCGGTGCGAACGGTACGCTGACGCTCGACGGCGAAGGCGAGACAACCGTCCGGAAACTTTTCCTGAATGGGATTGAACGGAGGGCGGGGCGGTACAGCGCGACGGACAACAATCCGGGAAACCGCCTTTCCGGAGACGGCGTGCTGATCGTTCTCGAAGGGAACGAACTCGGCACTATCATTCAGATCCGCTAGCGGAAATGACCTTACCAACAAGACCGCCGATGGCGCCCGGTGTCATCCCCTTACCGATAAGTTCACGGTTCGGTGGTTGGGACAAACGGAACGATTGGCGATTGATTCATTGCGGGCTTTCAGAGCTTTCCATGTCCAATCTCGAAGACCGCTTGCGAAGGATATGCGACACGCGAGAAGCCTGTTTTGTCTATCGGATTCAGCGTTGAATCCGGTGCCGCCCATTCTTGCACACGATTCCCCGATGCTCAGAACTGAAAACTCGGCAAACGGCAGGCTCCGTCGCCACAACCGGTCGCGACGGGGCGCGCCCCTCCCGATCCTCCGTGCGCGATACAAACCGACGAATCAGGTGCCATGTTCCTTTCGGTACCGGGAGTTCGGGAGGCTTGGAGAAGAGCCTCCCTGTCTCCGAAACTCCGAGACTCCCCGTAGCGAAAGCAAGTTCCACCTTGCCAAAGCGGTCGCGATCCATCCTACGCAGGGCTACGGAGGACAGGCTGGCGCGACCATCAGGACGCGAACCGGCGCGAAAGCGGATTCGGGAGGGACGGGCCTTTCCCCGTCCGCTGCGTAGCGACGGCGCCCCCGCCGTCGGCTTTCGGGGAAGCGACGCTCTCGCTTCACGGACGAGGGTGGAACAAAAGGGATCCAAGCGATAGACAAGATCAACGAGATTCAGGTGTCGCGCGTGTCACATATTCCCTGTCGCGCTCGAAAAAAGTCGCGATTTCTCTCGTTCGTATGGGGTGGAAAAGAGCGCGGAAATTTGGTATGATAAAGGGCGTTGCGACGATTTCGTGGCGAAGGCTCTGCGTAAGGCAAAGTTACCCTCATGGGCAATCCTGTTCGCTTGGACTGCGGGCCGTTGAAGCCGTCGCATGGAGTCGAACGGGGAAACGAAGCGATGATTTGCAATACGATATTGGACGCGATGGGACACACGCCTCTGGTGCGGTTGAACCGTATGGTGACGCAAGATATGGCAGAGGTGTTGGTGAAGTTCGAAGCGATGAACGTGGGCGGTTCGATTAAAACGCGCACGGCGTTCAACATGATTCGCGACGCGGAAGCGCGTGGCCTTCTCAAGCCGGATTCGATTATCGTGGAGCCGACAAGCGGCAATCAGGGAATCGGACTCGCGCTGGTCGGTGCGGTCAAAGGATACGAAACCGTGATCGTCATGCCGGACAGCGTGAGCGAGGAACGCCGCAAGCTCGTCCAGCATTACGGTGCGAAAGTGGTGCTGGTGCATGATGCGGGAAACATCGGCGATGCGATTGCGGAGTGTTGCGACATCGCGCAGCGGATGGCGAAGGAAAATCCGCGCGTGTTCGTACCCGAACAGTTCTCCAATCCGGCGAATCCCGCCGCGCATCGCCACGGAACGGCACTTGAGATTATGGAACAGGCGGCAAAGCCGATCCACGGTTTCTGTTCCGGCGTCGGGACAGGTGGCACCCTGAGTGGGATCGGAGAAGTGCTGAAGGCGCAGAATCCCGGCATTGAAATCTGGGCGGTGGAACCCAAGAACGCGGCGATCCTGGCGGGCGGAACGGTCGGCACGCACTTGCAGATGGGGATTGGCGACGGCCTGATCCCAGACAATCTGAACACGCAGATCTATTCGCACATCTGCGTGGTCTCCGACGAAGAGGCGCTTGGTTGCGCACGCGACCTTGCCGCCAAAGAAGGGTTGCTGGCGGGAATTTCCGCCGGCACGAATGTCTTCGCCGCATTAAAACTGGCGAAACGTCTCGGCGCGGGAAAAACGGTTGTCACCATTCTGCCCGACACCGCCGAACGCTATTTCTCCACCCCGTTATTCGAGGCGCAGTAGCATTTGAAATCGGCGGAGACCAGCAGGAGAGACGATAGGGAAAAAGTTCTGACCGAATTTCTGGATTGGAAATCACGGATACGAAAAAGTTGAAAAAGATCTTGACCGGTGCCGTTTTCGTGGCAATCGCCTTGGGGGTCATCGGGTGCAATGATGCGGGCAAGAAAGCTGAGTCACTGGGCATCCTTGGTAGTACGGACGGACCAACCTCAATCTGGATGACAACGCGCCGGGGTGATACTGCGCTTCCTTTTTGGCTGGAGGACGTTCTGCGAGCGAGTGTGTGCGCCGTCGTTTTTTGCCTGTTGTTTGTTGCGCCTTTCTGGATTCTTGTCTCGGGAATCCGACGAAAGAAACGCATGCGTATTGTCGTTGGGGCAATCTGGATTGCTGCGTCATGCGCGTTTGTCGCGTTCGTGGCGGATCAATTCAGCACACGCCATGAGCGGATACTGGATCAAGGCAGAATCCTCGACGGGCGCGAATACGTTCTCTTCCAAACCTGTACAGGAGAACCGTATCACATCATGCTGTTCATTCGCGATACACAAGGTGAATGGCTGTTCCACTACGTCGATCACGAAGCGTGGCCTTGGCGAAGCGGTGGACATCTGGACTTCTCCGACGGAAGGGTTCGCGTCTTCCACGGAAAGGAACCGTTCTGCACAGTCGATTCAACCCCTACCCAAGATGGCACCCGGTATCCCGCCGCGACAACAGCGGAAGAATTATTCGATTCTTGCAGAAAGCACGAACCATTGCCTTGAACTTCAAAGTTAGCCCGCCGCGCGTTTCCGCGGGGGCATAGAACCGGCCAACCACCGAACCACCCAACCGTGAACTTATCGGCAGGGTGGTTCGGTGGTGGGAGAAAGTTATCCTCCTCAGCCAAGCGGACGCGCGCTTGCCTTGCCTGGCTTTCCGCGACGTGGCGCGGAGACCAGCGGCTTGCCACACTTCCCGAAACAGTTGCGGGGATAGACCTCGATCCGATACTCCTTGTCCTGCGGCAACTCCTCGACGTTGAAGTAGAAGCGCATCCGTGCAGGCTCGTCCTGCGGGAGCTTGTGGAACGCGGGGGAAAGGAAGCGTTTCACCAACGGCGCGGAATGATCGGTCGGCACGGCGCGAATCTCGTAATCAAAAGCGCGAATACCGCACGTCGCGGTCGGGAAGTCGCAGATCATCACGATTTCCCAAGTGTCGCCGCGCGTCTCGGTGTTGCGAGTCAGAATCTGCAGATCCGCCCCGGCTGGGAACTGGGGAACGGGCGTGCGCGCACTGTGCGCCTCGAAGGTATAAGGTTTCCGTTCCTTCGCCATCGGCAGCGGCACGATCCAGCTCTCTCCCGCCCTTTTCTGGCGGGTGAAATCATGACGTTCCAGTTCCATCCGATCGGGATAGACGGAGACGAAAAATCCTTGCGCCTCCTCCAAGTTGAAGCGGGCAGGAATCTTCGGCATGGCGCGAACGGATTTTCCGTTCCGCACGTCGCCACCGTTCTCGTACCCGTGCGGAACCGTGGTGTAGGACATGGAGGGAACGGAGACCGCCGTGTAGGCACCCTGCCAGATCGAGCGGGCGTCGTTGAGCGTCCAGTGCGTATGCCCTGAGAAGGCGACGGCGTTGGGGAAGGCGGAGAGCGCCGCAGAAACCTTCTTCGCCATGTCACCGCCACCACTGCTGGAGGTCGTTCCCGCTGGTGGCGGGTGCTGGAAGTAGAAGAACGGACGGGAGGGATCGAGTCCGGAACCGTTCGCCTTCAGCCAATCATCCGTCCGGTCGAACCCTGGCGTCTTTTCGCGTCCGTACCATTCGGCGCTGATGAAATCGTAACCGTTCACAGTACGGCGACGGATCGGGGCAAACTCCTCCTGGAAAATAGATTCCCAGCATTGCTTCATGCCCAGACGGATCAACGCCTCGTCCTCGAAGTAACCGAGCGCGTGCATCTCCATCGTCATGTCGCCGTACCACCATCCTTCATAATCGTGGTTCCCGGTGCAAAAGAGTTTCTGTACGGGATGACCGCCAATCCCCTTGTTGTTCGGGAATACGCGGTTCCAGGTCGCCGCCAAATACTCCAGTCCGCTACGCAGTCCCCAGTCTGAGAGGTCACCGCAGATCATCACGGCATCCGCCTTACGGTCGCGGAAGGCGCGGAAGGTTCTTTCCAGCAACGCGGTGGATTCCGGTGTCGTGAGATGGATATCCGAAACCACGCCAAAGGTCAGCGACGGTTTCCCGTCCGCCAACCGAAACGAGGTACAGCCGGTCACCCCGGCAAACGCGGCAGCACCGCCTAGGAACCAGCGCCTTGAAATATCAGCCATAATAATCTCCTCTCCGATTGTTCAACGCCCCGACGCAACCGCGATTTCGGGGAACGGAGAAAAGTATAGCAAAAGCACAATCAGAATTCACGCAGTATTTATCCGGCTCTTCAAAGAAGAGAGCATCTGTGTTTTTCACCCATGCGCATTACGTGTGGGTTGGAAACAACCGGCAACGAGGAGGACGTTGTCCCTCCCGTTCTCTGCACCCTCAGCGGTTCTGCGAGGAAACCCAAAAGAGGAATGTAGGTTGAACCCAGATTCCTCGTTTGGGTTCTCACGCAGAGCCGCTGAGGGCGCAGAGAACGCAGAGAAAGGCCCGAAAACAGGAGCATTTTGCAGGTTCGAGCGAAGTTTGGGAAGCGAAAAGAAAGGATCGATTCTTCACCAAATGGATGAAGCGAAAACCGCGCGGCAAACCGCCACATATTTGCCGAATCTCCGCGTCTCTGCGTCTCTGCGTGAGATAAAC
>JAFSTA010000029.1 GCA_017450695.1 Kiritimatiellia bacterium
CGCCTGCAAGACGCACTCCGGCGTCATCATCGACGGGACGCAGTACACCTCGGCCGGCGTGGGCAAGACGGGGACGTTCACCGTCGATCTCGCCGCCGGGTGGCACGACTTCATGATCTCGGCGTACTCGAATGCGACCGATCCGAACATCGGGGCGAACAGCGGCTCTGAAGCCTTCAAGTTCAAGGCGCCCGGCGATTCGGACTACACGGTGTTCGACGTTACCACCGTCCCGATGCGGATGTCCACGAACCTCTGCGACAGGACGAGTGTGCGCTGGCGGACGTACCAGGCGGGTACCAACAGCGTGAGCGAGTTCGCGACGGCCGACGAGAGCAAGTTCTCGACGCGCGACGTCATCACCAACTCGCTCCAGCTCGTACACCAGTACGCCAACATCGGCACGAACGCGCTGCTCCGTGGCGCCGTGTCGCGGTTCGACGGTTACTTCCGGGTGACGGAAGAGACGGCCGGCAACTGGACGTTCAGCGCGAACTTCGCCGACCGCGTCGCGCTCTCGGTCGATGGACGGCGTCTCATCGCCTCGACCTCCGATGCGGAGCGTACCGCCCGGATCACCCTCCGCGAAGGCTGGCACACGTTCGACATCCGCACGGCGGACGATTCGGAGGGGACCAGCGGCGATGTCGGCGGCAAGCTGACAGACGTGGACGGCAACGTATGCGCCATCCGGTTCAAGGTGAACAACGGCGACTACCATGCCTTCGACGAACGTTACGTGGCGATCGCCCACTCGGCGCACGGTACGCAGAAGTTCGAGCAGCCGGGACTCGGCGGCGTGATCGAACTGGCCGCCGGTTCGTCCATCACGAACGCGCCGCGTGAAGGCGGCTGGTGCCCGATCTACGGCACGGTCAAGGGCGCGGGCACGCTCGCCGGACCGTTCCGTTTCACGGGCGACGACAACTGCTGGGAGATCTCCGGCAACCAGTCGAGCGCCAGACCGGAAAACACCGTCACGTTCGCGGATGCCGACGCCCAGACCTTCGCCGGCCTGAAGCGGATCCAGATTACCTTCAACGGCAAGCCGCAGCGCTCCTACTACTCGCTGGCGGACGCGGTGCCGGGACTCACGTCCGAGAACGTCGGATCAATCGCGCTGGAGGTGTCGGACACTGCCGGGAACGATTACTCGGATGGCTTCTCCCTGCTGATCGACTCCGGAAGGCTCCTGCTCAGGAACGCCCACCCCGCCGGCTTCATGCTCTTCATCCGCTAGCGTGGGGCGGGCGGAAGCCGTCGCCGTGCGCGACAAGAATGCCGCGCCACAGAACAAGGTGACGCACGGGAAGAGAGGCCAGCCCTCTCTTCCCGCTTTTCAGCCGTCTCGATTGCGGGCCTCATTTGTTCCTGTTCGGAACTTCGGTCGCACGTGGGATGCAAAAAACCTTCTCGTTTTTTCGTCAAGGGATGTAGCCGGGGTGAGAGTTCGGGTGTGTGGCAGGGACCACACGACCATTTCGTGACTCGCGGTATTCGCCAGTGGGGCGGAAAACTAGGATAAGGAGAAACTATGAAAAACGTGAAAATCATGATCAGCGCGGTGATTGCGGGTGCGGCTGTATCGGCAATGTGCGCCACAACAAACGGAATCGGGAAACCGGCCCAGTTCAGGGCGGTGGACTTGATAGAACGGAAGGTAGAACCAGCGCAATCGGGGAAGGACACGCCGAAAGCCGCTGCCAGCAAGAAGGTTACGTACAAGGAAAATGCCGCGTTGATCAAAGGGTTTTTGGACGCGGACGAGTGGAAATACGAGATGGAAGACAAGGAAGACAAGATACTCTTTTCCGGAGGTATCACCGGGGAAGAAGGAATCTACGATTCCTATCGGTTCGTCGTGACTGTCGATGATTCGGTCGTGCAGGGCTACGCACTCTTGCCGGCATCTGCCAAAAAGAAGCTGGCGGAGATGGGCGAGTTCATCACGCGGGCCAACTACGGTCTCAAGTACGGCGCGTTTGAGATGGACTACAGTGACGGTGAGGTTCGCTACCATATATGTTTGCCGATCGAGGCGTTTCGTGCGGATCGGGACAAATTCGCAAAGCTGATCCTGGTTCTCCCGGTTCAGGTGATGGAAAAGTATGCGAAGGGAATCGCCGCCGTGCTGATCGGCGTCAAGACGCCGAAAGAAGCAGTGGAGGAATGCGAAAAAGACGACTGAAAACGGGAGGGTCGCGCTCCGTCGCGACCGCTTTCGCCAGTCCTGACTTCGGGTTACTATTTTTATCTCTCGTAGAGGCGCGGAGACACGGAGATTCGGCAAGTTTCCGGCAGTTTTTCGTATCGATCTCAGTCGATCGCTTTCGATAGCTATTCTCTGCTGCCTACTTTTGCTTCTCAGCCTTTTAGCTTCTCCGCTTCTCAGCTAGCGCGAAGCGCGCGTACTCTGTGCCCTCCGCGTCTCTGCGAGAGATTTTCAGCCTAAAATCCTCTGTTGAGATTTTTGTTGAGCCACAAAGATCACAGAGATCACAAAGAAATGAAGGCTGGATAGGAAGAATATCGGCATTCCGGAACAAGCCGGACTTTCACCATTTGGGTGAATCAGTTTTCTGCCGCAACCGTGCGCGTTTGAGATCGAAAAGCCGCTATTTTTTGGCACGTTCTCTGCGTTCTCAGCGGCTCTGCGTGAGAACCCAAACGAGGTTTTAGGATGAAAATACAGTGTTTGAAAAGAACATGGTTTGAGGCGATTATGGGAACGGTGCTGGAGGAACAGGTTCTGGCGCACAACAAAATCGTGTCGATCCAGTCGCGGAATGGGAAGCCCCCGTTCTCCGAAACCGGTTTGAAATCGCCGAATCTACTCTGTCTGACCTTCGACGACGTGACGGACTATTCGAAACTGTACGATGGCGAGAATGCGGCGAGGTTTCGCCACGTCATGGCGCAGAAGATCCTGAACCATGTCGGTCACGGGGAGTGGCCGGTTCTGATCCAATGCACGGAGGGTATTTCGCGGAGCGGAGCGGTCGCCAAGGTCCTCGACCACTACTGGAATTTCATCTGGGAACAGAAACCGGAAGACCACGCGTACTTCATCCGCGTGAATCCGCAGATTTCTCCCAACCCAGTCGTCGAGGCGATCTTCACCGAGTATATCGAAACCGGATACTTGGGCGAAGGCGTCTCCTAGCCTATCAGTTCTAGGATCTACATCCGTCTCGTGCGGTTGCTGATTGCTCGGGGAAGCTGAAAAGAAGGGACGTGCGACAAGCGACGGGGGACGGGCGCGTGTCGGAAAGTCGGAATGGCCCTGCGCGTGTCGCATTTCATCCTCTGTTGGACACTGCGTACTCAGCGGCTCCTACGCCTTTCGTGTCGCGCGAAGCGCCCTCTGCGGCAGGTTCCGTGTACTCCGTGTATTCCGTGGTTTAAAAAAATTGTCCAACAGAGAATAATGGATAAATATTTTTTCAAAAGATGCAAAAAGGCGATTCGGTTTTTCGTCTAGAGGTTATGTCGGGGGAGGTAGTTCGGATATGCGGCGGGTGTCGCAGGATCGATACTGCGCTCCCGGAAATCGTCGGGACTTCGGAAACGCAGGAGGATGAGAAACAGGGTACGGCGAGAAGGTAACTATGGGTGATGGCGGAAAGAGAGGAAAACAATTATGACATTTATAAAGGAGTATTATTTCTTGAGCAACTTCTATCCTGTCGAAGTGGAGTTCGACGGTATCCGCTATCCGAGTTCCGAGGCGGCCTATCAGGCGCAGAAAAGCCTGGATCCGTCCGTTCGGGCGAAGTTCGCCGAGTACCGCGCCGATATTGCCAA
>JAFSTA010000232.1 GCA_017450695.1 Kiritimatiellia bacterium
GTTTTCTGCCGCAACCGTGCGCGTTTGAGAAAAAGCCGCTATTTTTTGAGACGTTCTCTGCGTTCTCAGCGGCTCTGCGTGAGAACCCAAACGAGGAATCTAGGTTCAATCGCTTCGCTTGAAATGGTTAAATGGTTAAATTGGACCGGGCGGTTCCTGAACCTTCGCGCATTTCGGACGCGACGGGGCGCGTCCCTCCCGCTCAGCCTCTCAGCTTCTCAGCCGGCGCGTAGCGCCTCCAACCACCCTAACCACCTAACCACCTAACCAGCCAACCGCGTCCCCCCCGAGCTGCGTCAGCCGCTTATGGTTTCTCGAGTATTTCCAGGTGATTCGGTTGCCAGTTTCCGGCAATGGCGTAGTCGGTTTCTTTCCCGGTATCGGGAATCCAGATGGCACGGCATTCGGGATGATGGCGCATGAGGAACGCCGTTCCTTTCTCCGCACCGAGGATGAAGAGCGTCGTGGAGAGTCCGTCCGCCAGTTCGGCTGTCGGCGCCACCACAGTCGTTCCCGCCATTCCCCGCACGGGAATCCCGGTGCGTCCGTCTATGATGTGCGCGTAACGTCGTCCCTGGATCGTGACGAAGCGTTCGTAGTTCCCTGACGTGGCGACCGCCTCGCCATCACGCAACAGGAAACGTGCGAAGACCTGCCGCTTCCCGAACGGGTCGCGGATTCCCGTCCTCCAGCCCCCTTCGCCTTGGTTGCCTTCGCCGATCGCCCGCAGGTTGCCGCCGAGATTGATCAGCAAGTTGGAACAACCGGCGGATTTCAAGGCCGCATACGCGAGATCGACCGCATATCCTTTGGCAATCGCCCCCAAGTCCAGCTTCATGCCCCGTACGGGAATTTGCAGGGAGATGGAATGCGGGGAGGCGCGTGTCGTGCGGAGTTGCCGCCAGTCGGCAAGTCGCAACGCCTCCGCGATCTCCTCGCCTCCCGGTTGCTGGTGTACGGGGGAAGCTCCGTTGAATCCCCAGATGCGGAGGGCGGAGCCGATCAACGGGTTGAACGCGCCCTCGCTCTCCTGGCAAAGCGCCAACGCCTGTACGAGGACATGGGAGAGGTCGCGGGAACATTCGGTGGCGGCTCCCGTGCCGGCCGTGAGATTGAGCCGGGACAATTCGCTGCTTTCCTCCCAGGCGGAGAAGATCGCCTCCTGGTTTTGGAAAATCGCCTCGCAAGAACGCTTGGCAGAGGTCGCGTCACTGAGGGATGAAGAAGCTCGAACGGAGGCGATGGTTCCCATCGTCGGCCATTGGACGCGTTTGGATGAAGAATCCGGATCTCCGCATCCCCCCAGCAGAAAACCGGAAAGCAACCAAAAGAAGAGGTTGCGGTTCATCCTGCGCTTCCTGTTTCGCAGACCGATTCCAGAATCGACTGCGCGATAGCTTCGGGGGCCAGCCCGTATTCCTTGCGCAGTTCGGCGATGGATCCCTGCGGGATAAACGAATCCGGCCAACCGAAAGACAACACGCGGCAGTCCGTGGCGGCAAGCGTCTCGCAGACCTCTGAACCGAATCCGCCTTTTCGCGAACCGTCTTCCAGCGTGGCGATCCACTTGCCCGCTTTCGCATGACGCACCAGGAGATCGCGATCGATCGGCTTGACAAAGCGGGCGTTGACCACGCCCGTCTGGATTCCTTTCTCGCGCAGGATGTCGGCGACGCGCCGGGCGTTTCCGACTTCCGTGCCCAACGCCCAAATCCACCCGTCGGTGGTGGCAGGTGCCGAAGGTTCACAAATCACCTCTGCCTTGCATTCGAATTCGGCGACGGATTCCGGCGAGGAATTCCGCGCGTCTGTCTCTTTGGGATAACGAATCGCGACGGGTCCGTTTTGACGCAATGCCCATCGCATCATCGCAGCCAGTTCCGCCGGGTCCTTCGGCTGAAGAATGGAGAGGTTGGGGAGCGGACGCAGCAGGGCGATGTCGAACATGCCGTGGTGCGTGGGGCCGTCCCTGCCTACCGAACCGGCACGGTCGATACAGAATACCACCGGAAGATTCGCGATACAGACATCGTGCATCACGCAGTCGATCGCCCGTTGCAGGAAGGTGGAATAGACGGCGAAGAAGGGACGAAGCCCGGCGGCGGCCAGGCCTGCGGCGAAAACCGTCGCGTGCTCCTCGCAGATGCCCACATCGTAAAAGCGATCCGGGAACCGTTCCGCGAACGCGTTGAGTCCCGTTCCACCCTTCATGGCAGCGGTGATTCCGATAATCCGCCTGTCCTCTTCCGCGAGTTGGATCAGTTCCGTTCCGAAAGCCTCGGAGAATCCAGGTTTCCCGGCGGGAGGCAAGGGATTGCCCGATTGGCGGTCGAAGGCACCCACGCCATGCCAGGCGGCGGGGGTCCTCTCTGCGGGCGCAAAGCCTTTCCCTTTGACCGTCGCGACATGGATCAAGACGGGATGCGGGTATTCGGCCGCCGACTGCAGGGCGTGTTGCAAGGCCTTGAAGTCATGGCCGTCGATGGGACCGACATACCGAAGCCCGAACTCCTCGAAGAACGCGTTTTTCAGCCAGATGCTTTTGATCGCCTGTTCGAGCCGGTGGTAGAGACCGCGCAGGAAGGTCATGTGGAGCTTGTGTCCCGCTGATTCGGCCGCACGTTTGATGCGGTTGTAGTGGACGTTCACCAGCATGCGTCCCAGCTGCCGCGAAAGCGCACCGACGTTCTGGGAAATCGACATCTCGTTGTCATTCAGAATGACGATCAGTTTCGTTTTCGCCTCAATCAGGTTGTTGAGCGCTTCGAGGGAGATGCCGTTGGTCATGCACCCGTCGCCGACCACCGCGATGACCTGCGAACGGTCTTTAGGCGCGGTTTCCGCTTCCAGTTTGTCGCGCGCCACGGCCATGCCGATTGCCGCCGAAAGGGCGACGCCCGCGTGACCGGAAATCGTCGTGTCGCAGGGGGATTCACTGGGTTTCGGAAAACCGGAGAGTCCCTTGAACTGGCGGAGCGTGGCGAATTGCTCTTGCCTTCCGGTCAAAATCTTCCAGGCATACGCCTGATGCCCGACGTCCCACAGCACTTTGTCGCGGGGAGGCGAGAAGACACGGAGAAGCGAGATCGTCAATTCGATCGCGCCGAGGTTGGAGGCCAGGTGCCCCCCTGTCCGGCTGACCGTGGAAAGGATCAGCTGGCGCAGTTCGTCAGCCAAGGCGGGAAGTTGATGGGGCGGCAGCTTCCGCACGTCGTCGGCAACCTGGATGGAGTCGAGAATCGCCACGGGAAAATCCAATCGTAAAAAACAGCGCTAGCTGTAATTGAACAAGTCCGAAAGGGTGTATTCTTTGCCGGTTGCCGCATTGAGGGCCTTCAGCACCTTGTGCTGCACGTTGGGCGTCAGGCGTCTGCCTTTGCAGGCACGCGCCACCATCTTGTGGGTCATGGGTTCCGGCGCGACCGCCACGAGGTCGTGCGGCTTCAGTCCCGCTTCTTCCAGAATCGCCGCGATCGGCTGGGTTCCCAGGTTCCGTTCAATCAAATCATCGCTCATACTTTTCTCTCACGCCTTGCGTTAGTGTTTCAGGATTCGCTGCAACCAGGCCGCCGCGAGGGGTGGCCAGGCGTCGGTCGGTTGCTTGTGTGTCCTCATGCCGTAGCCGTGTCCGCCGCTGGGGTAAAGATGCATCTCGGCGGGAACTCGCGCCTGTTTCAGCGCCAGGAAATAGGCGAGGCTGTTTTCCACGTGGCAGCCGTCGTCTTCCGCCTGCAGGATGAAAGCGGGCGGGGTTTGGGAATCGACGGGATAACGGTCCGCCAGCATTTCGGCGGGCGGGTCTTTGTCGCTGTCCTTTCCCTGAATCAGATGCCAAGGGTAGATGATCAGGGAGAAATCAGGACGGCAGGAGAACGAGTCCGCTTCATCGACGGGTTCATAAAAGCGTTCGCGGTAGTTCGTGCTGACGCGGACCGAGAGGTTGGCTCCGGCGGAGAATCCGATGATGCCGACGCGCTTCGGATCGACGCGGTATTTCTCCGCGTGCTGACGGATCCACCCCATCGCGCGCTGGGCGTCGCAGAAGGCGGAGTCCGCCTGACCGGGGACGCGGTACTTCAAGACGAACGCCGTGATTCCCTGCGCGTTCATCCACTCGGCGATCTCCGTGCCTTCGTGGTTGATCGCCAGGATCCCGTATCCGCCGCCGGGACAAACCAGGATCGCGGGAGACGGACTCTTCGCTTCGGGCGCGGGATAGACGGTCAACGTTGGCACATTCACATCCGTGATGCGGATGATGGTGTCTTTCGAAGGAAGGACGCGTTCCGGCTTGTCGCTTTTCCGGAATGGGATTTTCCCGGTCGGCCAAATCTCGACCACCTCTTGCGCGGAAAGGGCGATGCCGGCCAACAGCCCGGCACATGCGATCAACAACAACGAGTTCATTTTCATCTCTCTCTTCCTCACTGATCGGATGTAGATTCGTCGCGAGCATCCGGCACGGCGGATTCAGCGGACTGAGTGGATTCGACCTTTTGTTTCCGCGGCTTCGGGGGCTTGCGCGGATGCTTGGTGAACGAGTCGGTCACAATACCGACGGCTTCTCGGATCAACTCGTCCGAATTCTCCTGGCACGCCGATTTGCCGAGACGTTCCGTGACAAACTCGGTGATCCGGTCCAGGGTTTCCGCGGAGAGGATATGCTCCATTTTGCAAGCGTCCTCGTCCGCGATTTCCGGCGTGACTCCGAGAAGGATCAGGAATTTTTTCAGCAGGGAATGTTTGAGCAGGACATTCTTCGCGGTATCGAATCCCGCTTCCGTCAGTTCCACGGACCCGTACGGTTCCTGGATTACAAGCCCCAGCGACTTGAGTTCGGAGACGGCCTTGACAACGGAAGGCGTCTTCACGTTGAGACAACGCGCGATGTCGCGGATCCGTGCCGGACGTTTCGCGAGAAACAGCATGTAGATCGTCTCGATGTAATCTTCCTGGCTTTTCGTCATGGTTGCACAACCTCCTTTCTCTTTGGATGATGGACAGGATTCAAACCGCCAAAAATAATAAAAGACTGACGGGCGAAAGGCAAGCCGAATTTTTGGGGCGAGGCGACGGCTGACGCCGCCAGCTGAGAAGCTGAGAGGCGGGGAAGCTGAGAAGCAAGTGGCAGAGAAGAAGGCAATAGGGAATTATCGATCGCTATCGAAGGCGATCGACTGCAATCGATTGCAAAACCACCTAACCCCCGCACCACCTAACCACCTAACCACCTAACCACCCAAACCCAACCCTTGCCTCGGCCCCCGCGATTTGACATTGGCGGGAGGGGGCAATTTTGCTATACTGCCTCCGTTATGATGACTAGAAGATTTTTTATTGGTGGTCTCGCGAGCGCGGTTTCGCTGGGACCGAGGCGTCTTTTTTCGGCTCCGAACGGAGCTTTCTCCGCCAGAAAGCCGTTGTTGTCATTCGGTGTCCTCTCCGATGTCCACGTCTGCCTTGACAAAGGCGGGGAGCGACTTCACCCCGAGTACACGACCGAAACCCTGACAAAGGCTTTCTCCTGGTTCCGCGACAACGGCGCCGATGCCGTGGTAATCGCGGGTGACATGGCACATAGCGGCCTGGCCGGGGAACTGAAGGCGTTGGCGGATGCGTGGTTCAAGGTCTTTCCCGGCGACAAGGCGCCGGACGGGCATCCTGTCGAGCGCGTGTTCGTGTTCGGCAACCACGACTGGTCCAGTCCAGGTCGGGCGAAGATTGTCTTTGCCGACGAGAAGGTTCGCAACGAGAATCTACTCGTGAACAATCCCCGCAAGTGGTGGGACGCAATCTTCCACGAGGAATGGACGCCGTTTTTCGACAAGGAAGTGAAGGGGTATCGTTTCATCGGGGCGCATTGGCACCGCGGCGGGTGCAGCGGGAAGAACGAACGGTTCACAAAAGGGATGAAGGAGTTCTATGCGGGACGGAAGGGACTGCTCGACCCGTCGAAACCATTCTTCCACATCCAGCATCCGCATCCGCGCGGGACGGTTCACGGTCCCGGGGTCTGGGGACAGGATGACGGTGTTTCGACCGGCATCCTCTCCGCCTTTCCCAACGCGATTTCCTTTTCCGGTCATTCCCACACCTCGCTGACCGATGAACGTTCCATTTGGCAAGGGGGATTCACCGCCATCGGGTGCGCGTCGTTGCGCGATGTCTCGCTAGGCATACCTGGCGTGATTGACATGCCTCCCTACGGGTTTGAAAATGCGAGGGGACATGGGCATGAGAAGAAGACCGACGCCCTCAAGGCAATGGAGATTCCCTTCCGGAAGAACTGTCAGCAGGGACAGTTTATCCGGGTCTTTTCCGATTGCGTCGTCATCTCTCGACGCGAGTTTATCACCGGAACCGCAATCTGCGATGACCTCGTGATGCCGCTTCCCGTCGCGGAAAAGAAGCCGTTTGCTTTCGCGCCCCGTGCGGCGAAGGCCCTTGCGCCGGAGTTCCCCAAGGACGCGAAACTGGGTGTCAAGAAGGTGAAGGCGAAACTTCGCGGCCGTAAGGAGAAGGCGGATGCCTGGGAGCTGACGATTCCCGCTGCGACTGCCGCGCGTGGTGCGCGAGCGGGCGTGTTTGAAATCACGGCGGACGGAAAAGATGGCAAGAAGTTCCCGTTTGCGCTCGCGGATGAAACCGCGCGTTTCCCGGCGACGGATCCCCGTACCACGCGGCCTGTCATTTTCCGTGTCGCTTGCGAACGTGTGCCGGCGGAAGATGTCACGTTTACCGTCCGCGCCGTCTCCTGCTGGGGAAAGAAGTCGGCCCCGCTTGTCGGCAGCTTGTAGTGGGTGTACGCAGGATCGATTGCTGTCGAAAACGATCGATTGTTCTCGCCCAGAACTCCAAACCCAAAGCTGTCGGCAGCCGCCGTTCCGCCAGTTTTGGCTTGCTGAACGGCAGGAAAGAAACTATAGTAATTCGCCGTGGAAGGAATTACGGTATGAAGCCTTTGTTGATTGTGATTTCGGCGCCGTCGGGTGCCGGTAAGACGACGATTTGTGATTTGCTCCTCCGGTCGTATCCGGAGATTTCCTATTCTGTTTCGTGTACGACCCGTGAACCCCGTCTGAATGAGGTGGATGGGGAGGATTATCATTTTCTTACGCAGGAACGGTTTCGTCAGTTGATTGGCGAGAACATGTTCTTGGAGTATGCCGAGGTACACGGGAATTATTACGGGACTTTGAAGCAGCCCATTTACGACGTCCTGAAAGAGGGACACGCCATGTTGTTGGATATCGATGTCCAGGGGGCGGAGCAAGTGCGCCGCACGGTCTCGAAGCTGCCGCAGACTGACCTGATGCGCCAGGGATACATGGATATTTTCATCAATCCCCCGAGCATCGAGGAGTTGCGCAACCGTCTGGAAAAACGGGGTACCGATGATCCCGAGGTGATTGAACACCGCCTCGAAAACGCGGCGGCGGAAATGGAACGAGCGGGCGAGTATATGTACCAGGTTGTCAATGACGACTTGCGCATCTGTTTCCAGCGCGTGTGCGACATCATCAACATCAAAGGCGAATTCGTGTAAGGATTCGGTCCGCCCGGAAAACGGGGCGCCACGCGCCAGCTGAGAAGCTGAGAGGCTGAGAAGCTGAGAGGCTGAGAAGCGGGGGAGGGACGCGCTTGTCGCGCCCGGTTACGTAGCGACTGCGGGCGTATGTCGCAGATCGGATGTCGGATGTCGAGTGTCGGGTGTCCATGCGCGCAAGCGGGGAAGCGGGACGCTACGCGCCAGCTGAGAAGCTGAGAGGCTGAGAGGCTGAGAAGCGGGGTAAGCCGGGTAAGCGTGTTCAGCCTTGCGGACGCGACGGAGCGCGTCCCTGCGTGAGGCGAAACGAGAATGAGGCGGCGTGAAGCGGCAAGAGTGCCGCTTCCCCGAACGAGCCGAATCGGATGACGTGGTGGTGAGACAAACTTAGCCTTGTTCACCAATGTCCCATGCCACAAATCATGGTTCCTTTCGGTACTGGGAGTTTGGGAGGTTTGGAGAGTTGCCGCCCCATGTCTCCAAAACCCCGAGACTCCCCGTAGCGAAAGCAATATCCGACCCGCCGAAACGGACGCGATCCATCTTGCGCAAGGCTACGGAGGACAGGCGGGCGCGTCCTTCCTCCTCAGCTGGTATTCCGTGGTTTCTTTTTCGTTCCAAAGAGGCAGCTGTGAATGACGCGGATGCGCCTTGTCGTTTTCTCACTTGCATTTTTCGCTTGACTAAATAATTAAGTTTGCTAAACTATCCACATTTTTAAACAAGTTAGGAAACTTGACAATGAAGAAAAGGAAAACAGTTGAGCAGAACGTGGAGGTCTTTTTCCGCGTCAGCAGTCTGTTGCACCGGGAGGTGGATCGTCATTTCAAGTACGACCTCCGGACGATCACGCTGCAGCAGGTCAAGGTGATCGAGGAGGTGTTCTATTCTTCGCCTTCAGGGGTGAACCTGAAGGACTTGGCGGAACGGCTGGGCATCACTTCCAGCGCGGCTTCGCAGGTGGTCGATGGGCTGGTGAAGGACGGGTTGCTTTTGCGCATCCCGTCGCAGACAGACCGCCGGTCGGTGCTCATCACGTTTTCGCTGAAGATGGAGGAGATCCACCGGATGCATCTCGCTTTTTTCAAGGAGCTGCTGGACCGTTCGCTGGTGGGCGTTCCCCCGCACGAGCTGGAGACCGCCGTCCACGTGTTGAATGTTTTGTTGTCGAATCTGGAAAGGGAAACGAGTCAGAAATGAAAACGCTGTTGTTGGGTATGACGGGATTGGGAATCCTCGCGGGGATGGCTTTTGCGCAGATGCCGCAAATGCCGGCACCGACCGTGGGGAAGGGGCGTGTGACGAAAGCAGAGAATGTGGAGAAGCGCCGCTACACGGGGACGGTGGATTCCCCGCAGCGCGTCGCGCTGGTTCCGCGCGTCGCGGCGGAATTGGAGGAAGTCGGCTTTCTGGAAGGAGACATCGTCACGAACCGGCAGGTCCTCTACCGCTTGGACGACACGCGCTACGCGGCGGCTGTGAAGGCGATCGAGGCTCAGATCGTCTCTACGAAGGCGCGTCTCGCCTACGCCGAGAAAAACTACGAGCGGCTTTCGACGCTCTACAAGAAAAACGTTTCGTCGATGGACGAAATGGACAGCGCGCTGGCCGATCGTGATGCGTTTCAGGCGACCATCCGCCAGCTGGAGGCGAATCTCGTCACGGCGAAGGACGACTTGACCTACACCGAGATCGTTTCGCCGATCACAGGCAAGATCGGGTTCAACAATTTTACCGTCGGAAACTACCTGACGCCGTCTTCGGGTACGCTTGCGACCATCGTGCAGCTGGACCCGATCCGGATCCGGTTCTCGATCAGCAACCGCGACTATTTGGAGCTGTTCGGCACGGAGGCGAACCTGAAGAAGGATGCGGTCGTGAAACTGGTGCTGGCGGACAACAAGCCCTATCCGGAAGAGGGCAAGATTGTCTTCGTCGATAACCGCGCCAACCGTTCGACAGACACGATTCAGGTGTACGCCGAGATCGCGAATCGCGAATACCGGCTTCTGCCGGAGACCACGGTGACGGTGAACCTGCAGAAGAAATTATCGGAATCCTGCACGGCGGTTGTTCCCAGCGCGGTCCTGTACGACGCGCAAGGCGCCTACGTGTGGGTGCTGGACGGGGAAAACAAGGCGGAGCAACGCCGCGTGAAGTTGGGGAACGCGACGGAGAACCTGCAGTACATCCTGTCGGGGTTGAAAGAAGGGGAGACCGTAGTGACGGAAGGTACGCACAAGGTGATGCCGGGGATTGCGGTTCAGGCGGTTCCCGCGAAGTGACGCAACGCCGGGCTGTTCCAAGATGAGAAAGGAGTGATATGTTCTCCCAGATCTTTATCGACCGCCCGAAGATGGCGATCGTCTTAAGTTTGATTATGTTGCTGGGCGGTGTTCTCTGCGTCGGCAACTTGCCGATTGCGGAATACCCGGAAATCGCGCCGCCGCAGATCCATGTCCAGGCGACCTATGCGGGCGCGAGCGCGTCGGTTCTGGCGGATACCGTCGCGCTCCCGTTGGAGTCGCAGATCAACGGACTCGAAAACCTCCTCTACTTTTCCTCCACGTGCGACAACTCCGGCCTCTATGAATGCATGATTACCTTCAAGCCCGGAACCAATCCGGACATGGATTTGGTGAACACGCAGAACGCCATCAAACGGGCGGAGCCGCTGCTGCCGGAAGACGTGCAGCGCGTGGGCATCCAGTGCCAGAAGCGAACGGGCGACATCCTCGCGATGTTCGCGTTCACGACGGACGGCACCGTGATGAGCAACGCTGAACTGAACAATTACATCGGCACCTACGTGAAGGACTTCATCTCCCGCGTGGACGGTGTCTCGGATGTCAACGTGCTGGGCGCCCAGACCTACGCGATGCGTATCTGGATCGACCCGATCCGCCTGGCGGGCCTGGGGCTTTCCACCGATGACATCGCCCGTGCGGTGAACGCCCAGAACATTCAGGCTGCCGCCGGTACGCTTGGTTCGGAGGGGAGCAATCTCTACCAGGTGTATAAAATCAATGTCAAGGGGCGTTTGAAGACGGCGGAGGAATTCGGCGACATTGTGCTGCGCCACGACGCGAATGGAAACGTGCTGCATCTGAAGGACATCGCCAAGGTCGAGTTGGGGCAGGCGACCTACGATGCGTTCGCCTGGAACGACGGGAAGCAAAGTGTCGGCATGATGATTTTCCGGAACAGCGACGCCAACGCCGTCGCGACCGTGAAACGCGCCCGCGCGGAACTGGATCGAATCGCGAAATCGTTTCCCGACGGCGTCAGCTACAAGGTTCAATATGACCCCACGGAGTTCATCAGCGCGACCATGAAGGAGATCGTGACGACGCTGGCCTTGGCGCTTCTTCTCGTGGTGCTGATCACATACGTGTTCCTGCAGGACTGGCGCGCGACGTTGATTCCGACGGTTGCCATTCCCGTCGCGCTGATGGCGACCTTCCCCGTCATGAAGGTGATCGACTACAGCATCAACACGTTGACTCTGTTCGGGTTGATCCTGGTGATCGGTTCTCTTGTCGATGACGCGATCGTGGTGGTGGAAAACTGTCAGGCCCAGCTGGAGCGTGGCGAGACCTCTGATCCCAAGAAGGCCGCTTCGCAAAGTATGAAGCAGATCACGGGGGCGATCATCTCGACGACGCTGGTGACGTTGGCATGTTATGCGCCGCTCGCTTTCTACGGCGGGATGGTCGGTGCCATCTACAAGCAGTTTTCCGTAACGATGTGCGTCTCGCTCTGCTTCTCCACGCTGGTCGCGATGACGCTCAGCCCGGCCATGTGTTCGCTGATCCTGCGCAGACCGAAGCACGAGTCGGAGCGCGGCGGGCTCTGGCGACCGGTCAACTGGATTCTGAACCTCTTCCGCAGATTCTATCTCTGTTTCGTGCGCGTGCTGGTTCACAACGCCTGGCTGACGGTGTTGCTGCTGGGTGGGGTGATTGCAGGAATCTATTACGTTGGGAAGATGATCCCGTCCTCCTTCCTGCCGACGGAGGACAAAGGCGCGGTCATGTGCGACATCGAGCTGCCGCCGGCGGCCTCGCTCTCGCGCACGACCGATTCGGTCCATCAGTTCCGCGAACTGGTGGAGAAGGTTCCGGGTGTCGATTCGACCCTGACGGTGGCGGGCTACGGTTTTCTCGGGGGCATGGGCGAGAACTGCGGACTGGCGATCATCAAGCTGAAGCCCTGGGACCAGCGTAAAACTCCGGAACTGAACGTGCAGACGATTCTTGGAAAGGTTCAGGGAATCGGCGCGGGAATCCCCGATGCCAAGATCACCTGCTTCCTACCACCCGCCATTTCGGGACTGGGGATGACGGGCGGACTGACCTACGACATCTGCGTCGAGGGGGATGCGGATCCCGTGAAGCTCTCCCAGATGGCGATGCAGCATGCGGGGCAGGTCACCGCATTGCCGGATGCGCTGTACGGAATGTCCACGTACAACGCCAACACGCCGCAGATCTACGTGGATGTCGATCACGAAAAGGCGGAGTCGCTGGGCGTCACCTCCAGTCGCATCTACTCGACCCTGCAGAGCCAGCTGGCCAGCTACTACATCAACGACTTCAACATCCTCGGCGACACCTTCTATGTCAAGATGCAGAGCGGGAAGAATTTCCGAAGCACTCTGGATGACATCCGCGATTTGATGATCGCGAACGATGCCGGTATGAATGTCCCGCTCTCGTCGGTCGCCGATACGCGGTTCGAGTTGGGCCCGCGCCGTATCCAGCGGTTCAACAAGATGACCTCCGCCACGTTCAACGATCAGGCGAAGCCGGGCGTTCCGAGCGGTGTTCTGATGAAACAGGTGGAAGCGCTTCCGCTGCCGCCCAACCATCATATCGAGTGGACGGGTATGAGTCTGCAGGAGAAACAGAACGAAGGTCGGATCGGTTTCCTGATGGGGTTGGCGATGCTCTTCGCCTATCTCTTCCTGGTGGCGCAGTACGAAAGTTGGACGACGCCGATACCCGTGATGTTGACCGTTTCGACGGCCGTTCTCGGCGCACTGGCGGGCATGAAGCTGTGGAAGGAATCACTCAGCATTTATGCGCAGCTGGGATTGATCATGCTGATCGGGCTGACCGCGAAGAACGCGATCCTGATGGTCGAGTTCTCCAAGAAGGAACGTGAATCGGGGAAGAGTGTGTATGAGGCTGCGGTGAACGGCGCCTCGCTTCGCTACCGTGCCGTTCTGATGACGGCATGGTCCTTCGTTTTCGGCGTACTGCCGCTCGTCTTTGCGCATGGTGCGGGAGCGGGAAGCCGCCGTGCGATCGGCATCACCACGTTTACGGGAATGCTCGCCGCGACCTTGTTCGGCATCATCCTCACACCGGGGCTGTATGCGCTCGTGCAGAGGATTCGCGAGGTCGTTACGAGACGCCCGACGGCCGTACCGGAAGCGGAAGAGAAACGATAGGGGAGAGAGACCATGAATCGGATTTTGGGAATCGGATTGACCATTTTTGTGCTGGCGGGATGCGAAACCGTGCAGATGGCGCGTGAGTTGCAGCAACAGAAGCCGGCCGAGTTTCAGCCGGGCGAACGTACCGTAACGCCCGCCGAAGTCGACATCCAGCCGGGGCAGAAGCTGACGCTCGCCGAACTGGAGAAGATCGCGATGTTCGCGCATCCATCCGTCCTGCAGGCGAAGAAGAACGTCGAACTCGCCGAACTGGACGTGAAATTCGTGAAGGCGGACTACCAGCCGACCTTCGCCGTGAACGCGGGGTACCAGCACGGCACGTACAACCGTTCCGTACACGATTTGAGCTGGCGGTCGAAGGGGAGTTTCCAGGGGGCGCTTTCGTTCGATCTGCTCCTGTGGGATTTCGGAAGGACTGATGCGAAGATCAACCAGGCCGTGCAGCAGCTGATCGCTGCGGAAAAAAACGAGCGCGGGGTGGAAAACAAGGTCCTGCTTGACGTTCGGCTGGCGGATTCCGCCGTCAAACGTGCGCTCGCCTTGCATCGGGTTGCGGTGCAGTCCGTCGCCCAGTACAAGGAACACCTGGATCAGATGAAGGAACGGTTCACCGTGGGGAAGGGGACGGAATACGACCGCATGAAGGCGGAGGTGGACTGGAGCCAGTCGGAACTGGACGCGACGATTACCAGCAACAACATCGAAACGAGCAAGGCGAACCTGACAAGGTGTCTCGGATTCGCGGATGAAATCTCGATCGAAGTGGCGGACGGAGAGGTGACGCATTTCACCAACACGGTCGAGGAGCTGATGGCGAGGGCTCGCGAGAACGAGCCGACGCTGGCGGCGCTTCGCGCGAACGTGCAGGCGGCCAGCCAGTACATCGATCAGACGGTTGCCGAACTCTATCCCGAACTCCGCCTGAGCGTAGGCGGGAATGCGAGCGGTGTGGGGTGGCCGTTGCTGTGGAATCTGGCGGGAGTCGGTTTGCTTACCCAAAACGTGTACAACGGCGGTCGGGATATGCTGGCGATTCAGGATGCGATGGCACGATTGCAGGTCGCCCGCAGCAAGGTGGCGGAATACGAGCAGACGCTCTACTACAACCTGCGCAAGGCGCAACTCGACGCACAGCGTGCGAAGGATTCGCTGGAGGTGGCAAGGCGTTCGGAAAAACTGGCGGAAGACAACCTACGGATCGTCAACGAACGGTTCAACGTGGGAAAGGCGTCCAGCATCGAACGGACGGACGCGCAGGTGCAGCACTCCAACGCGCAAGCTGCCGTCGTTACAGCCATCTACGACGACCGGGACGCACAGGTCCAGATCGCCTACCTGATCGGGGAGTAGCAGGGGAGAGGTGGTTTTGTGTTTAGCCCGCTGCGCCCCCTCTAGGATAGCTAGAAGCCCTAGACCCTCTAGAGGCCCTAGCCACTCTAGAGGCCCTAGAACCTCTAGCCTCTAGCCGCCACACGCTACCAGCCATCCGCCACCCGCTACCCGCTACCAGCTAAAAGCTGGCTGGCCCTGAAATCCGTGCTTGACTATCCGGGGGGAAAACCGCAAAATGGAACTGGTCATTTGGAGATTCGAGGACGGTTTGAAAAAGGTGACGATTTTCAATCTCAGAGTCATTTTCTGTGCGGCGGCTTTCCTGTTCGCGGGAACGGGGAGTTTTTCGCCTCGTACTGCTTTTGCCGCATCCGATCCGGATGTCGATGCCTGGTTCGACCGTCACGGCGAGGCGGAGTGGAAAGAGATGGAACGCCTGTGGGAAGAGAAGCGCCAGGAGATGACCGCGCCCGTCGAGAACCTCGTTCTTCCGCTGGAGTACTGGGGCGACGGAAGGGTCAAGGCGCGACTCTTCGCCAAGAAGGCGCAGGTGTTGGACTTCGCGGCTTTTGTTTTCGCGGAGGGGGTGCGCGTGGAGTTGCTGACGCCGGACGGGCATCAGGACGGACTTCTCCGGGCGAGCGACTGCCTTTTCGTCCGCAAGAACAAGCGAGGGTATTGCCGTGGCGAAGTCTCCGTGGTGAAAGGCGGCGACCGGTTTTCCGGGAAGGGAATGTATTTTTCATTGGAGGATCGCTTTGTCAAGATTCTGTCCGAGTGCGAGATTCGGACGACGCGGTTTTCGGGCACGTTCGGGAGATTAAAGTGAAAAAAATCGGATTGGGTGTTTTGTTCGTGGTGTGCGCGTTGTTCTCCGTCATGGCTGAGGAGACACAGAAACAGTCGGGGGCTGATGTGACCGTCGCCAAGCCGGCGAAGAAGGCGAAACGCGCTTCGATGCCAAGCTGGCTTCAGTCCGGCATGCCCGGCGGGAATGTCGATACGAACCGTGAGAGCGTGATCACGGCGGAGCGGATCGAGTACGACAACAAGGAGGGGGTTATCCTCTTTGACGAAAAGGTCTTTGTCGATGATCCGCGTTTCCAGTTGCGCGCCGACCGCCTCCTGCTCTTTTTGCAGGGCACGAACAGCAACCAGGACGTGCAGCAGATCATGGCGATCGGAAATGTGTCGATCACCAACGAGAACCGTTCCGCGAGGTGCGACAAGGCGGTTTACACGAAAGACGACGGACAGATCGTGATGACCGGGAACGCGCGTCTGAACAGCGGCGGCACGGGCCCGCGCGGGGGCGAGGTGATCGGAAACAAAATCGTCTTCTGGTTGAACGACGAACGTCTGGAAGTCATGGACGGCAGCCGGGTCGTGCTTCCGCCGGGACTTTTCAGCAAGCAGATGCCCGGAAAGAAGAAGCAGGAGTAATCGGGGGAGAGGCATGGACGAAAGCGTGACGACAGAGACGGTCGCGGATGTGGCGGCAGCCGATCGGCAACCGGCCGCGGAGACGGGGACGATCCATTCCGTTCCCGACATTCTCGCGGAGGGGCTGGTCAAGCAATACGGGCAGCGCACGGTGGTGAACGGGATTTCCCTCCATGTGAACTGCGGCGAGATCGTCGGTCTGCTCGGCCCGAACGGGGCGGGGAAGACGACCACGTTCTATATGATCGTGGGGTTGGTCCGGCCGAATCTCGGAACGGTTTCCTTCCGCGGGTCGGACATCACCCGTATGCCTGTGTTCAAGCGCGCCCGGATGGGACTTGGCTATCTTGCGCAGGAGGCCTCCGTTTTCCGCAAGCTGACGGTGGAGGAGAACGTCATGGCGATCCTGCAGACGTTGAAGCTCAGCCGTAAGGAACGGAAGCTTCGGATGGAGGAGTTGCTGTGCGACCTGAGTCTGGAGAAGGTCGCGAAGCAGCCCGCCTACACGCTGAGCGGAGGGGAACGCAGAAAGCTGGAGATTGCCCGCGCGATGGTTCGGCAGCCGGCCATCCTGATGCTGGACGAACCGTTCAGCGGGGTTGATCCGCTGGCGGTCCATGACATCCAGGAAATCGTGATCGGGCTGCGGAACAAGGGACTCGGAATCATCGTGACCGACCACAACGTGCGCGAGACGCTGTCGATCGTCGATCGGGCGTATCTCGTGTACGACGGCAAGGTGCTGTGCGAGGGAAGCAGCGAGTTCCTGGTGCAGGACGAGACGGCGCGCCGTCTCTATTTGGGCAAGGATTTTCGTATGTAAAGGAACGGGACGAGGTCCGTCCCGACACGACAACAAGGAGGTGCTATTATGGCAACGATCGAAGTGACAGTCCGTCATTCGGACAACGGCAAGGGCGTCAAGGAATATGCGGAGAGCCAGGCGGAGCGTTTGGTGAAACGGTTCCCGAAAACGGAGAGTGTCAAGGCGGTGATCGACAAGCAGCGTCATCAGTACACGGCGGAGTTCGTGATTCAGGTTAAGGGGCAGACGGCGGTTGGTGCGACGCAGTTGGCGGACAACGCCGCTTCCGCGATTGATACGGCGGCCGCGAAGGCGGAACGCCAGATTCGCAAACAGCGTAACAAAGTGGTGAGCGTACACACCCGCTCGACGGCGAAGAAGTAATGGCACCAGGTGTCCAGACGGTTCGAGTCGGGGAGTTTTTCGACGCGGGTCGAGATAGTCTCCAGATCTCGCATGTGGCGGGATGTCAGGCGGAAGCGCTGGAGCGTTCTATTCCGGAACCTCTGGCGCACCGCCCCGGCTTGGCGTTGACCGGGTTCTTCGAGCATTTCGCCTCGAAGCGGATTCAGGTGATCGGGCTGGCGGAATACGCGTATCTTCAGTCTCTCACGCCCGAATTGCGCAGGGAACGTCTCGACGCCCTTTTCGCACACGACGTTCCGTGCGTGGTCTTCACTCGGGGAATGGAGGTTTTCGACGAGGTGCGGACGTTGGCGAACGAGAAGAAGGTTGCCGTTTTCGTGACGCAGCTGGAAACCCGTTATTTTATCCATTCGTCCGCGTTCGTCTTGGAGAATCTTTCCTCGCCGCGTATGGACATCCACGCAACGATGGTCGAGGTCTCCGGACTCGGCGTGCTGCTGGAAGGCGATCCGGGAATCGGCAAGAGCGAGACGGCGTTGGGGTTGCTCAAGCGCGGACACGCCCTTGTCGCCGACGACTATACGATTCTGCGGCGCAATGGAGAAAACCGGTTGATCGCCTCGGCCAAGCCCCTGTCGCAGGGGTTCATGGAGATCCGGGGAATCGGGTTCATTCATGTCCAGCGCGTGTTTGGCGTCTGCGCGTTGCGCGACGAGAAACAGGTCGATATGGTGATCACCTTCACGAGGGCGACGCTGGAGACAAACGAGAAGCTGGAGCGGATCGGAGGCAAGAACGAGCAGAAGCGCGTCTTTCTCGACATCGCGATCCCCCAGCTGGTCATCCCGGTGGCGCCGGGACGGGACTTGGTCAACATTGTGGAGACGGCGGTTTGCTTCCTCAAGCTGAAGCAGAACGGGTATGTCGCTTCCGAAGAGTTGGACGCACGCTGGGCGGAAATGCTCAAGCGCGTGGAGGGAAAGGAGAAGTAACGAGTATGGATGATTCAATTTGCGAAAGCCGTGACTTGGTGTTGAAAAACAAGTACGGGATGCACGTACGCCCTGCGGGGCTGTTTGCCAAAGTGGCCTCCCGTTACGATGCCGACGTCCAGGTCGAAAAAGGGAATGTCAGGGTCTCCGGAAAGAGCATCATGGCGATGATGACGCTGGAGGCACTCTGCGGTGCGACGCTTCACGTGACGGCGAAAGGCCCGCAGGCAAAACAGGTGCTGGACGAGCTGGAATCGCTGGTCAACCGTAAATTCGATATCCCCGACGAGCAATAGGCGCGATGACGACAACACGGCACGAGCCTCACGAGACACCCTCCGCGAAAATTCTGACCGGAATCGCCGCATCCCGCGGTTACGCTTCCGGATCCGCCGTCATTTTCCGTACCGAGCAGGAATTGCAGATTTCCGATTTTTCCCTTTCCCCGGATGATGTCCCCGCCGAACTGGAACGTTTGGAAAACGCGCTTGCGCTTACACGCACCCAACTGCAATCGTTGTCGCAGGAACTGGAGCAACGTATCAGCGGGAACGAAGCCGCCGTTTTGACCGGGCAGATCATGATGACCTCCGATCCGGAATTCCTGTCGCCTTGCCGGAAGCTGATCTGCGACGAACTCCAGAATGCGAAGTCCGCCGTCTGGCATACCGCCCAGCACTTCACCCGTGCCTTTGCCGCCATGAACGATCCCTATCTGCGGGAACGGGGAAAGGATATCGAGGATTTCGCGCGACGCCTGATCCGCAATCTTTCCGGCGGAGGGGAAGACCGTATCGCCCGCTTCAACCAGCCGTGCATCGTGGTCGCCGATGATGTTTCGCCTGGCGAAACGATTGCCATGCCGAAGGACAAGATTTTGGGGCTGGTGACGGAGAAGGGGAGCCTGACCTCCCACTCGACCTTGCTGGCACGCGCGCTGGGGATTCCCGCCGTGGTCGGCGTCCCCAACTGCCTGAATGAAATCAATCCCGGCGACGAAGTGCTGCTGGACGGCGTTTCCGGGAAAGTGATCCACAATCCCGGCGATTCGGAGCGGAAGGCCTTCGCCAAGGTCGTTTCCCATGCGAAAAGCTTCCAGTCGTTTGTCGAAGAGGGCCGCCAGTTTCCCGGAGCCACGAGCGACGGTCATTCCGTGCCGTTCTTGGCGAACGTTTCCGCCGACTGCCGCATGACGGATCTGCCGAAGGTCGCGGCGGAGGGGATTGGACTCTACCGAACGGAATACCTGTGGATCTCTCTCAACCGTGAGCCAACCGAACAGGAACAGGAGGAGGCATACACGGCAGCCGTGCGTTCGCTTCCCCAGGGAAGCGTGACGACCATCCGCATCTTGGATCTGGGTGGGGACAAATTGCTCCGTTCCGAGGGCGTGACGGAACCGAATCCGTTTTTGGGGAACCGCTCGATTCGCTATCTGTTGAAAAATCCAGATGTCCTGCGTCGCCAGTTCCGTTCGATCCTCCGCGCCAGTTCCCACGGAAAGGTGAATGTTCTGTATCCCATGATCGCCACGATCGAAGAACTCCGTGCCGTGAACCTGGAGTTGCATCGCTGCATGACCGAGTTGCGCGAGAAGGGGATTCCTTTCGACAATCAGATCAAGCGGGGCGCGATGATCGAGATACCCGCTGCCGCCCTGATCGCCGGAACGCTGGCGAAAGAGGTGGACTTCTTTTCCATCGGCACAAATGACCTGATCCAATACACGCTGGCTGTCGATCGTTCCAACAGTGCGGTCTCGCGGTTGTACCAGCCGACCCATCCCGCTGTCCTGCAGCTGATCCACCTCACGGTGCAAGCCGCGAAGGCGCGGGGAATTCCCGTTTCGGTGTGTGGCGAGGCTGCGGCGGATCCCATCTTTGCGGCTTTGCTTATCGGTCTCGGCGTGGATGCACTCAGCATGGCGCCGAACCTGATTCCGCTTGTCAAGCGTGTGATCCGTCAATTGCCGTACGCGGAACTGCAGGAACTGGCGAACGAGGCGTTGGCGAGGCAATCCGATTCGGCTGCCGCCATCGCCAACGTATGCCGAAACCGCTTGATCAACCTGGTGCCGGAACTCCTCTATTTGCGCTAGCGCGCTTGGCGCTGCCAGTTCTGAGAAACAGGACGCGGCATACTATTATGCCGCGTAACCGAACACGCCACCAGACCCATCGGGAGGGGCGCGCCCCGTCGCGACCACAATGCGGAATACGCTTACCGACAAGTTCTGAATTGGAAGTTTGAAGCGAGGTGTTCGGTTTTCCCCCTGCGTTCTTCGGGCGAGACAAACCTGTCCTCATTTCCGTTCCCGTGCGGAGCGCGGGCTGACAAGCTACCTGCTACAAGCCAACAGCAAAGGTAGAAAGGGAACAACAGCAACAGCAAACTGACAACAGGCTGCTGGTCGTCGCGCAATCGCGCTTCGACTTTTGAGGGGAGTTTGGTATAATACTTTCCTCCAACTCGCTGGCAAGTCATTCGATCACAAGAGGGGATCTCGGTTTTGCCGGCGGTGCTTTACGCAGAAAGGAATGTAGTGATGAGAAAGCAAATGACTCGATGCCTTTGTTTCTTGCTGATTTCGACCGCGGTTGCTTGGGGGGATTCTCTCTCCTTGCCAAGCGGAACGGTGCTTTACCTTTCGTTTGACAACGCGGTGACACCGAAGGGGTTTGTTGCCAATGGAACGCCCGAATTCGTGAAGCCGGGTGTTCGCGGCGGATGTCTCTATCTCGACGGCATGTCGTGGCTGTCCGCTGTCTCGTTTCCCGCCGGGATTCCGACCGGGGATGCGCCGTACACCGTCAGTTCTTGGGTACGTCGTGACTCGGAATGCCGCGACAATGGCGGCTGGATCAGTTACGGTTCCAAACCGAAAGGGTGCGGCAACTCCATCCGGTATCACGGCATCGACCGTATTCACAACTACTTCAACAATGCGGACCTTACAGTGAGTGCGCCGACGGTGGGTGACGGTCTGTGGCATCAGGTTGTGGTGACATGGGACGGGAACAAACGTCGCGTCTATGCGGATGGGGTGTTGCGCGGGGAGGATGAGCAACCGCCGAATGTGAAAGCGGAACTCTTTCTGATCGGGCGTACCATGCATGATGTTTGTATGACCGGGTGGCTGGACGAGGTATTGGTGTTGAACCGTGCCCTGTCAACGAAGGAGGTCGCACTCTTTTACAGGGATCAGTTGACACCTGAAGCGCTTTCCGCATCCCCCGGAGAGTTGCCGCAGTCCGGCGACCCCGCGCTTCTCGCCCGGGCGGAAAAGGCGTTTGCGTTGTCGGCGGAGAAGGTTGCGAAAGGCGGCTGGTCGATTTCCTTTCAGATCGATACGACGGGTCTCACTCGCTCGGAACGGATTCTAGATTGTCGCGGCGGACTCCGCATCAGTCTCCGGTTTGCGGGGGAGAATTCGGGACTCGATCAACGCGACAACCGGTTTGGAAACTACCTCAACTTCCCCTGCGCGGATCACCGTTGCCCTGTGCTGGAGGCGGAGATTCGCGGTGTCTCCTCAATCGGCATTCCGCTCGCACTTCTCACCAATCCCTACGGGAAGCACGAGGTGACGATTCAGAGAATGACCAATGCGTTCTGGACGATTTCGGTTGACGGGAACACAGCCTACGACGAGGATTCTCTGCGTGAACGTGTGATTTCATGGCCCGGTCGCGGGAAGGTGTTGCAGTATTCGTCGCGGATTTCCAATCTGCATGTGACAACGCCAGCCAAGATGGCACGGACGGAACCAGACTCGAAACCGATTACGCGTCCCATTCAGTTCTGGACTCCCGATGCGCACAATGTCTGGGTCGGGGATGTGGTCATCGGGTGCTTTCGTGACCGTTGCCATATCTTCTACCTGCTGGACCGCCGTCACCACAAGAGCAAGGAGGGAACGGGCGGTCATTATTTTGCGCACATCTCCTCGAAAGACATGATCCAGTGGGAAGAACATCCGGTCGCGGTTCCCATCGACGAATGGTGGCAAACGGTCGGTACGGGAACGCCCTTCGTCTGGAAAGATCGGTTCTATCTCTCGTACGGGTTGCACACGACTCGTTTCATGCCCCAGGAGCAAACATGCGAAGGGCAGCTCCAGAAGTATTTTGCGGATCACGGGCAAATGGGAGTCTTCCCGTTTTCGGAGGTCAAAGGATTTCCCATCGGCGGCAGTTATGCGGTCTCCGACGACGGAATCCATTTCACCCGTTCCCGTCTGCTTTTCCACTCGGCGCAGAATCCGACCGTCTATAATCGGACGGACGGGCTTCTCGGATGTGTGAACAGCTATGGCGGGCGTCATGGTATCTATGTTTCCGACCATGTCGGCGACTGGAAACTGTTTGACGAGAAAATCCCGATTCGTGGCGACTGTCCCTGCGAGTTCGAGTGGAACGGGCATCACTACCTCATTCAGGGATTCCGCCATACGGCCTACAACGAAGACGGCCGTGTCGGCGGATGGGTGGATTGGTCCACGACGGGGGATGACGTCTATGACGGTTTATCCGTGCCGATGGTGACGACATGGAAGGGGAACCGCCGGATTATGGCGGGATGGATTTCCCATCCCTGCGGCTGGGGCGGTTGGCTCGCGTTCCACGAACTCGTTCAATATCCGGACGGGAAGCTGGGCGTGAAATGGTTGCCGGAAACGCCGCCTCCCGGCAAGGTGTTGACATACACCGTGCAACCCGGAGCGCCCTTCGCCGTCCGATTCCCGAAAGAAGACGGAGGGGCGGTGGAGTTCCGCGTGGAATCCGGAGAACGTCGGGCGCAATGGGCGGATGTCGCGGAGAATGGCGTCGCGCCTCGGCAGATGACCCAGGCGGAATGGAATGCGAAACCACAAGAACGAAACGGAAGGGGATGTCCCTGCGGCGCGACCAGTTACGCGGTGCAGAACATCCGTGGACTGGACAAGCCGTACACGGTTCGCCTGGCCGCATACTTCGACAAGAAAAGCGGGTGTACGCTCTTCGATGCCGAGATCGCGGAGTCTCGCGCGATGATCTGCCGCCGCCCCGGAAAATTCGGAATTCCCGTTTCTCCTCAGTTCTAGCCTTACCGATCAGTCCAACCTCTGTTACCTTTCCCGAACAACGGTTTGAATCTCTTGCAGAGGCGCAGAGGCACGGAGATTCGGCAAGTTTGCGGCTGTTTTCCGCGTGGATTTTCGCTTCACCCGTTTGGTCAAGAATCGATCCCTCCTTTTCTCTTCCCCAACCTCGCTCGGTCCTGCAAAATGCCTCTATTTTCGGGCCTTTCTCTGCGTACTCTGCGCTCTCGGCGGCTCTGCGTGAGAACCCAAACGAGGAATCTAGGTTCAAGGTCAGGTCACTGGGTTGTTTTGATAACCACGGACGTACACGGACAGGCATCGCTCACGCTCGCTCTGGTTAGGAAATGCGCAAGCGTAAGCGCGGCGCGTCCGTGTTGGTCTGTGGTTTAGGTGGGTGGGGTTCTCTCGCGGAGGCGCGGAGCCGCAGAGAACGGGAGGGGCAACGTCCTCGTTGCCTGAATTGGGAGGGACGCGCCCCGTCGCGTCCGAATGCTGAACACGCCTTGCCTATCAGTCCACCGTTTAGGCCGCTTGGTGGAATAGAGAACCACGGACGTACACGGACAGGCGTCGCTCACGCTCGCCCAGGTTGAGAAATGCGCAAGCGTAAGCGCGGCGCGTCCGTGTTGGTCTGTGGTTTATAGGAACTTATCCTGATGAACGTTCCCGAACAAGCGCGGGCGAGGTGGCTATTTCAGGGAAACGAGCGCGACGCCCAGCGGCGGCAGATCGACGCGGAGCGAGCCGTCCGCCTCGCGCGACACGCCTGTTCCGACGGAACAGGTTGCCCCGCTGGCGCCTCCGGGAATGCGTAACTTCGCTTGAAGCGCTTTGCGCGACGTATTGCAGGCGAGAAGCCACACGCCGTCCTCTGCCGCATACGTGCGGACGACAAGAGAAGACGGTGTACCCGATACCGCCGGTCCCGGTTTCGAGAGCAGGACTTGGAAGTGCGCTTTTACCTCTGACATCGTTTCGCAGACGATCTTCCAAATCGCTTCCCGCTCGGCACCCTGCGTGTTCCGGCGGATGTCATGGAACGAGTAGGGGATCAGCCCGTTCGCGCCTGCGGCGACAGGCTGCCACAGCATCGACTTGAATTCCTCGCGCGTCGGGAAGCGGAGATCCGGATCCCCGGCCGCAATCTTGCGACGCGCCTCCCACCAGTACCAGCTGTACGCCTGCGGCACATGCCACATCGGCCGGAACGCATACATCGCATCCTGTGCGACGGCCGCCCAACCGTAGGCGATATCTATCCCGCCGCGGTTGTTACCGATCGGATACGGATCCATACCGATCACGTCGAACGTGTGAGCGAAACTCCGGACGTGCTCTGGGCGGTCGAGAACCGTGTAGGTGGGGTGGTCGGGGTCAAGTGCGTGGAGGGTGTCGTTGAATTCGGCAAGGATCGGCAGGAACGATTGCGGCGCCTCGTCGTTCGTGTACCAGGCGAGAAGCGCCGGATGTCTCGCCACCTTCTCAATATGGCTCCGCAGCATGGCAAGGGCTTTCTCCTTCGTCTCGCAGCCCTTGATCACCCAGCGCGACCCCGGAACATAGTCCTTGACATTGTCGATGAACATGATTCCCGCCTCCTGGCAGAGATCCATCGCCTTCAGGCTTGGACTGTAGCACAGGACGCAGTTGAACGGTCCCTTTCGATAGTCGGCGATCTCCGCCTCCGAAAGACCGCCCGCGAACATTCCAAGCGGGAAGAAGAGCTTGCCGTCCACAACCGTACGATTGTATTCGTCGATTGTGACCCGGCGCGGCATGGGGGCGTCCCTGTGCGTAAATGCGAGCTGGGCGTTGCCCAGCTGCTGGCCGTCCGCCGCATCCAGCGTGAACCGTACCTGTGACACCCCTTTCTTGAGCCTCGCCGCATCGACGCGTACAATCGCCTGATGTTCGGTGAATACACAAGGTTTCATCTCGAAGGAATCCCCGCTTGCCCCTTCGAAGACGAAACGAGGCTTGAGTCCCGCGAGCGGATGCCGAACGGTATTGATGTTCAGTTCTACGGCGAATCCGACCATGCCGGAGACGGCCTCATTCCGGTAGGCCGATGCAAGGATATTCCCGACTGGCTTGCCGCCCTCCGCGAAGAAAAGGAAGTCGTCGAAGAGGATGCGGCTCTTCGTGTCGGCTGGCACCTCGGCGAGAATGTCGGCATACGGACCGTTGACCGGCGGGGTGAGACCTTCATAGCGCACCCATCCGTCCGTATCATCCGGATTGTTGTCCACGACCGCCTCGGCCTTCGCCTCGCCCCGCAGTTTGTCCTCCCATGAGAACCATCGGAAGACGATCTTTGGCGAAGGTTTTTCTCCCTTGTGTCGGACAATCTTCACCCATGCGCCGAAACGGTAGCGAGTACCGGATTCTACAGCTAGCCTTTGGGTCGGACCTGCCGTCACGCCGCCCTCATACGCGAGCGTCGCGGAACCGCCTCGCCCCTCTCCGGAAACGAGTTTCCAGCCGGATTCAGGAGTTGACCATTCCTCCAGACCGGACTCAAACCCTGCATTCCTGAGATGGGGATGCTTGAATTCCGCCGCTCTGCAGAGTGCTGAAAATGCTACGGCAACGGCAAAACAGGCTGCTAACTGTGCTTTCATTTTGAATTCTCCTTACGGTCATCCACGCTTCAATAGAACGCTCCCGACAGTGTTGGGTGACATACGATCACACGTACATCACACCGACTACCCGATCCCATCGTGGACAAGCCGTACTCTACCAAATCCCCTTGAGAAACGCAAGTCCCCGTCACTTTACTTTCCGAAAGCGACAAGTGACGCGAACCGGCAGCCAGCATTCACGCTCATCCGTCGCGCGTCTGTCGCTTCTGTCCCTTCCATCGTTTCTGTCCCTTCTCGCGTCGCGAAATAACACGCGCCATGAACGGCTGCCACCTAACCACTCAAGTGGTTCTGCGCTCTCTGTTGGCGGATATGCGTGAGATTTTCAAACGAGGGATTACGTTTAGGTTTACAGATTCATTTTCGCCTTGTTTTTGGAAACCGGATTTGCTATGTTATTTTCTGTCCGTCAGCGCAAGCTGTCGGGCAAACAGATTACCCGCGTGGGAGCATCCCGCGTCTGGGATGTGTCGGAGCTAACGCCTAGGAAACTTAACTCTGAAGACGCACAGAAGAAGTGCTGCTATTGTGCAGCTTGCCTCTTTCGGTGTATCTTCAGAGGTCATCCTAGGCACCTGCTCCGATGCATCGGGGGAGGTTTTGTTTTACCCGATGGCGGGTGGGGTCTCCCTACCCGCTGCAAAAGGAACAGCGATTTGGAAAGAGGGGAAGAGATGGTTACGAAAATGACGAAGATGCTACTGGCGATGATTGCGCTGATCGTATTGTCTGCCGTACAGCAACTGTTCGCCGACACGGAAACGGTGAACGGTATCACATGGACATACACGGTCAATAACGGCACGGCATTGCTTGGTGGTGGAAATCCGTCAGCCACGGCGGTCGCGACATCTACAGCTGGTTCACTTGTTGTCCCTTCCTCACTGGGAGGATATCCTGTCACAAGCATTGGCGAGGCCGCATTTTACAACTGCGCGAACCTGACGAGCGTTACCGTGCCCAATAGCGTGACGAGCATTGGCGCGTCCGCATTCAGAAAATGCGGTGGATTGACAAGTGTCGCGATCGGTAACGGCGTGACGAGCATCGGGAATTATGCGTTCGGCGATTGTACAGGACTGACAACCCTGTCACTCCCTACCGGATTGGAGCGTATGGATGTGGGCGTGTTCTGGGGGTGTACACATCTTGTGGACATGACAATCCCGGATTCGGTTTCCAGCATCGGCGCTTCCGTGTTCAGGGAGTGCGGCAACCTGACGAATGTGACGATTGGCACGGGCGTAACGAGTATCGGCGATTATGCGTTCAACAATTGCAGCAATCTTGTCAGCGTGACGATTCCCGACGGCGTGACGAACGTCGGCAACAACGCATTTAGGGGATGCGCAGCGCTCGAAGACCTGACGATTGGATCAAGCGTGACGAGTATTGGAGGGTATGCGTTCTCCGGCTGCGGACGATTGACGAGCCTGACGATTCCCAATTCCGTAGTAAGCATTGGCAATTCCGCGTTTCGGGGATGTGGTGGATTGTGGCGCATATCCATTGGCAACGGCGTGACCAGTATCGGCAACTATGCGTTCGGGGATTGCACGGAGCTGACAAGTCTCGTGATGCCTGAAGGGCTGACGAGTATCGGTGTCGGTGTGTTCTGGGGGTGCAGTAGCTTGGCAGACGTGACAGTCCCGGACTCCGTGACCAGCATCGGCGACTCCGCGTTCAGGGAATGCGGCAATTTGAAAAATGTGACCCTCCCGCAGTATGTGTGTACCAACCAGTTGTCGTCCATTTTCCCGGCGTCCTATCAGACGATTACGAACATTGTCATTTCGGATTCCGTGACGGACATCGGCTCATCTGCGTTCAGGGATTGTATTGGACTGAAGTGCGTGATGATTCCCGATACGGTGACAAACATCAGCGATTCCGCATTCTACAGGTGTGCTGGGCTGGAAAGCGTGACGATCCCCGACGGCGTCACTTCCATTGGCAATTCTGCATTTTCTGAGTGCGACGGGTTGGCATACGTGGCGATCCCCGACAGTGTAGTGAGAATCGAAGATTGGGCGTTCAACAACTGTAGTAATCTGGTCAGTGTCACAATCCCAGACTCTGTGGCAAGTATCGGCAATTATGCGTTCAGAGGATGCGTACGCCTCGAAGAGCTGACGATTGGTTCTAGCGTGACGAATATCGGAACGTCCGCATTCTATAATTGCGGCAGATTGGCGAGCGTGACGATTCCATCCTGTTTAACCAGCATAGGTTCTTGGGCGTTTTACGGGTGCAGCAGTTTGACGAATGAAATCGTGATTCCCGACGGCGTGAATGAGATTGGCAAGTCCACATTCTGTTATTGCAGCAATTTGACGAGCGTGGTAATTGGTAATGGTGTGACGAACATTGGCGATTATGCGTTCATGAATTGTATCGGATTGAAGTGCGTGACGATTCCCAACTCCTTAACAAGCATCGGAGACTCCGTGTTTAGAGGATGCGGTGGATTGACGAGTATTTCTATCGGTAACGGATTGACGAGTATCGGTAACTATGCGTTCGGGGATTGCACGGGATTGACAAGTCTCGTGATGCCTGAAGGGCTGACGAGCATCGGCGTTGGCGTATTCTGGGGGTGCAGTAGCTTGGCAGACGTGACAATCCCGGACTCCGTGACCAGCATCGGCGACTCCGCGTTCAGGGAATGCGGCAATTTGAAAAATGTGACCCTCCCGCAGTATGTGTGTACCAACCTGTTGTCGTCCATTTTCCCGGCGTCCTATCAGACGATTACGAACATTGTCATTTCGGATTCCGTGACGGACATCGGCTCATCTGCGTTCAGGGATTGTATTGGACTGAAGTGTGTGACGATTCCCGATACGGTGACGAATATCAGCGATTCCGCTTTTTATAAGTGTGCTGGACTGACGAGCGTGACGATTCCTGTCGGTGTCACAACCATCGGCAGGTCCGCATTTTCAGAGTGCGATGGGTTGGCATACGTGGCGATTCCCGATAGTGTAGTGACAATCGAAGATTGGGCATTCAACAACTGCAGCAATTTGGCATGTGTAGCGATTCCTGACAGCGTGACGACTATCGGTAATAACGCATTCAGGAGATGTGCAGGGCTCGAAGAGCTGACGATTGGTTCTAGCGTGACGAATATCGGTACGTCCGCATTCTATGATTGCGGCAGATTGGCGATCGCGACGATTCCATCCTGTTTAACCAGCATTGGTTCTTGGGCATTTTACGGTTGCGGTAGTTTGACAAATGATATTGTGATTCCCGATGGCGTAAATGAGATCGGCAAGTCCACATTCTGTTATTGCAGCAATTTGACGAGCGTGGTAATTGGCAGTGGTGTGACGAATATCGGGGATTATGCGTTTGAATACTGTACCGCATTGTCTGACATAGTTGTTTCTGACAATGTTGTGAACATTGGCGATTATGCTTTTTACGGATGTAGCGGACTTGCGGATGAAAGAGGGTTCATTATCATGCGTCATGTCTTGTACGGTTATGTAGGGGACGCAGATTCAGTTCCTATTGTAGATGGTGTGACGAGCATTGGTCCCTATGCATTTCAGGGGTGCGATTTCTTGACGAATGTGACGATTCCAAATTCCGTAACGAATATTGGATATGCCGCATTTTCAGGTTGCGGTTCCCTGACGAACATGGTTTTGCCTTTTGTCGGTGCTGAGCGAGGAAATACGAATAATTGGGTTGGGACATGTTTCGGGTACATCTTTGGTGCAGCGGAATACGAAGGTGGGGAACCCGCCTGTATGTACTGGAGTAATTACACCAATTGGATCCCGTCCTCGTTGAGGCGTGTTGTGATTACGGATGAGACGCGGCTGCCTCCGGGTGCGTTTTACGGGTGTGGAATGCTGGAGGAGACTGTGTTGCCAGAAAGTTTGGGGTTTATCGGACGAAGCGCTTTCTGTGAATGCGGCGCATTGACGCAAATGATGATTCCCGATGCGGTGACAAACATCGAAGAGTTTGCATTCTATAATTGCGGCAGATTGGCGAGTGCGACGATTCCATCCTGTTTAACCAGCATAGGTTCTTGGGCGTTCTACGGGTGCAGCAGCTTGACGAATGAAATCGTGATTCCCGACGGCGTGAATGAGATCGGCAAGTCCACATTCTGTTATTGCAGCAATTTGACGAGCGTGGTAATTGGCAGTTGTGTGACGAACATTGGTGATTATGCGTTTGAATATTGTAGTGCATTATCAAGTATGGTGATTGGCAGCGAGGTAACTCGCATCGGTAGTTGGGCGTTTGCATACTGTGGACAATTACCAAGAATCGCGTTACCTGAAGGTCTAACACGAGTCGAAGAGGCAACATTTTGGGGGTGCGCCTGTCTTAAGAACGTATCGATTCCTGACAGCGTAACAAGCATCGAACGCGGTGCTTTTGCGTATTGTAGTGAACTTGTGAATTTTGAAATCTCAAAATACGTAACAAGTATAGGTCATAATGTATTTTCAGGCTGCAGTGGATTGGAGTCTATTACCGTTGACGAAAACAACGCAAACTATTCATCAATAAATGGCTTCTTGCTCTCTAAAAACGGGACAAGCCTAATACAAGGAGTGAATGGTACGAATGGAACCATATCGATACCCGATGGAGTTACCTGTATAGAAGATTATGCATTCTATGGGTTCGATGGGTTGAGAAGCGTGACAATACCTGACAGCGTAACGAGTGTTAATCAATGGGATTGGTTTAATATTGAAATCTTTTCTTGTTGCAGTAATCTGACAAGCGTGACAATTCCTCAAATGGTTTGTAATCACTCGTTACGGTGGATGTTTCCTGACGCTTATACAACGATTACCAATGTGGTTATTAGTGAAACGGTGACGAGTATCGGGGAGTATGCCTTTTCAGGATGTAAAAGCTTAACTTGCATAACAATTCCTGACAGTGTGACGAGCTTAAAGCGTGGGGCGTTCGAAAATTGCAGCGGGTTGTCAACTCTAGTGATACCTGACAGCGTGACAAGTATTGAAAATCCATCATATGGACCGGTATTCAGCGGCTGTTCCGGCCTGACGAGCGTGGCGATACCGCAAGTCATTGCCTCTTCAGCTTTAAGTTCTATATTTCCGAACGCTTATACAACCATTACAAATGTGGTCATCGGTGAGACTGTGACGAGTATCGGGAACTCTGCGTTTTCCGCTTGCGTCGGGCTAACAAGTATAACGATTCCTGACAATGTGACGAGTATCGGGGCTTCTGCGTTCTCCGGTTGCAGCGGTTTGACGAGCGTGACGATCCCGGATTCTGTGACGAGCATCAGGAACTACGCGTTCTCCGGTTGCAGCGGTCTGGTGAGCGTGGCCATTGGAAACTGTGTGACGAACGTCGGCAGCTATGCGTTCTCCGGCTGCAGCGGGTTGATGAACGTGACGATCCCAGACGGCGTGACGCGCATCGGGTATATGGCGTTCTCCGGTTGCAGCGGTTTGACGAGCGTGACAATACCGAATTCTGTGACGAGCATCGAGTCTGACGCGTTCTCCGGTTGCAGCGGTTTGACGAGCGTGACGATTCCAGATTCGGTGACGAGTATCGAATACGAAACATTTTACGGTTGCAGCGGGTTGACGAGCGTGACGATTCCGGACAGTGTTACGAGCATCGGCAGCTATGCGTTCTCCGGTTGCAGCGGTTTGACGAGCGTGACGATCCCGGATTCTGTTACGAGCATCGGCAGCTATGCGTTCTACGGCTGCAGCGGGTTGACGAGCGTAACGATTCCGCAAGTTGTTGTATCTTCATCTTTAAGTTCCATATTTCCTGGTGCTTACACAACAATTACAAATGTGACCATCAGTGAGACTGTGACGAACATCGGGAACTACGCGTTCTCCGGTTGCAGCGGTCTGGCGAGCGTAACGATCCCCGACAGTGTGGTGAACATCGGGCGTGAGGCGTTCTACAACTGCGATGCACTCTATTATGACACAGCAACAATTCCCGGAGTCCGGTTGGTCGATGGTTGGGTTGTGGGGTATGAGTCATCCCTGTCAGGCGAGGTTGACTTGACGGGAATCCGTGGTATCGGGGTGGGGGCGTTCTCCGGTTGCAGCGGTTTGACGAGCGTGGCCATTGGAAGCGGTGTTATGAGCATCGGTAGCTATGCGTTCTATGGCTGCAGCGGTCTGACGAGCGTAACGATTCCGGACACTGTAACGAGCATCGGGGATTATGCGTTCTACAACTGTACCGGTTTGGCGAGCGTGGCCATTGGAAACTGTGTGACGAACGTCGGCAGCTATGCGTTCTCCGGCTGCAGGGGGTTGACGA
>JAFSTA010000233.1 GCA_017450695.1 Kiritimatiellia bacterium
TGTATTTATCCATCTCACCCAAATGGTGAAGAGGAGATTTCATTCTTTTCTTCTTACAGATATTCATCTTTGCGATCTTTGCGTTCTTTGCGGCAAAAAATACAGAGGCGGGGAGGTCTCAACAGAGGAATATAGGTTCACCTCTCGGGTGAAGGATCGCCCCGTCCTTCCAGTCCGTCAATACCTCTTTTTCATTCCCGCTGTTTTCGGGCCTTTCTAACCTGCTCTGCGCCTCTGCGTCTCTGCGGGAAACCACAAACAAGGTGAATGGTCTCTCGTTCGCCTTCCGTGCATTGTGATTGGAAAATGGCTCTGCGTGAGAACCCAAACGTGGAATCTAGGCTTACTTTTCGAACTGGATGATCAGGTAATCGCCCCAGCCGATTTCCACCTCCGCGACGAGTTGGCCCGTCTCTTGTTTCCAGGTCACCTTGGCACCGCTGGCGGAGCGGATATGCTTGACGGACGGCACCCCTGTTAGCGTGACCTTGACGGTCCGATGTTCGGTTTCGCTCCAATTCGCCAGCGCCACCAGACATCCCTCCGCTTTCTCCAAAAGCGAAGATTCGACAAGCGGGCAATCTGTGAAAATCCGTCTGCGGATGGAGGAGCGTTCGATGATCTCCCTCGTTTTCTCTAACGGCGCTTGCGGGAAGTTGCGGTGAGAATAACACTCGCCAACCTGTTTTGCTGGTTTTACGTAGTCACGCCACGGCGAGAAATCGATCTCCCATATCTGTTCCGATTTTCCGAACATCCCTTCAGGAAGCGGTTTCCCGAGTTCATCCCCGGTCAATGCGTTGGCAGTCTTGACCAAGATGCCGCCGTGCTTGATCCAGTTTGCGATCGTATGTGCCGTTTCACGGCGCACACAACGGTCGGTTGCGAAAAGAACGCGGTAGTCGGCAAGTCGTTTCTCAATTCCCGTTTCATCTAGAATGTCTGTTCGGACTCCACAGTGGTTGAGCATTAGGCTGATGGACATCCGATCTTTTCCGTAGGGATTCCGCTCGATCCAGTTCCTCTTCTCCCCGGGAATAATTTCCAGTCTGTCCCCCGATTCGGAGAAGAGCAGGGCGGCATCTCCCTTGGCGACTTTTGCATCGACGATCCAGTCTTCCGCTTCTGCCGTCGCTTCGCAGAAACCGCGTATCGCGGGGTAGATTTCGTCGCACCGGTTCTTGTTGTCGCCGCGGAACCAATGCGGTCCGTAGTTGAAGAAAGAGAGACCTTTTGCTCCGTGCCCGACTTCGGAATACGCTTTCGCGACGACCTCAGGAGGAGAGAGCAGGATGGAACACATCACGAAGTCCATTCCATTTCGCTCGGTTGCGGCGCGATAGACGTCGCACATGTAGGAAGAGAACTGACGCGTGATTTGGAGATTGCACCAGTCCTCCGTCTGCCCGATGCCGATCGCTTTTGCGTCCGCCAGTCGAAACACACTGGTTCCCGGTGCGCTCAGGTTGCCGCCGAAAACAAGGGAGATCCCGAAGTTCGCCGTCACCAACAGATTCGTGTCGATTGCCCGGGCGGCATCGGAAACGGCCTTGTAGTAGTCGGCAACCATCTGGTCGCGATAGACGATGGTCGCCAGCATACCTTCAGGGGCTTCCGGGGAGAAGACGAAATCGCGGCCGAAGCGTTCGCGGCAACTCTTGACCTTGGAATGACAGTTCGTCAACATCGGCAGGTCGTAATGGGGTTCGTCCATGATGTTTACGATCAGTTTCCGACCTCGGGAAAGGGGACCGGCGCACCCCTTCCGGAGTTGGAGCAGGGCATTGGTGATGTTGACATGATTCGGCGAACAGAGGCAGCCGAGTTGGCCGCGTGGGCCACACGCAAGGAAGTCTCCCTTCGGATTCCGGAAAAGGTGTGTGGGTTCGTATCGGTGTTCTGGATCAAGAATCTCGGTGGTTTCAAATCCTGTGTCATTGACACCCAGAAGCCGGAAAACCTCCAGCTCGTTTGTGAAAGCCTGCGGTGACATGGTTGAGGGCGACACGGCATTCCACAGCCCGATGGGGAAACGGCGCGGGCGGCGGGCTGGAGTCCGTCCCGCTGCGCGAGCCCGGCGGAGATCCGCCTCGCTCAACTGGACATCGTTCTCAATGGTTCCTTTCGCCAGCGACACCATTCCACATGCGATTCGTCCGCCGCCGTTTGAGACGGAACCGATGACGGTGGAACCGTCATGCGAGAAGTCCAGCCGAAACGCGGGCGTGTCTCCTTCGGGCAAGCGGTGGCGCCCTGACGTGTCACGCGCTTCAACCATCATGACTTCCACATACCCGTAGTGTAAAGCCTGCGTAATTTCAAGCCAGGGTGTGGAAGAAGCGGGGGCGATCGGCTTGCGCGGAACCGTTCGGTTCCCCCAATATACCTTGGCCGGAGAAACGGAATCGGTATCGATCAGCCACGTGTATTCGCCGGGAAAATAGGAACCGATCGCTTCGGTGGAAAAAGCGATCGTGCCGGGAACCGGATGTTCTGGTGCAAAGGTCACCCGTACGAACATCTTGGGAGACAAGCCCGCCGGTGGCGTGAAAACCTTGCGGGTAGGACGCCCCCACCAGCGCAGGATCGGTTCCTCGCGGGAGTCCGCAACGCCAGCCGCTCGTTTGCTCTGATCCACCGGTTCGGAATTGGAAATCGATGGGGTGCATAGCAACAAAAATGAAATCACGACAGAAACCGTCCGGAAGATTGTCCTTTCAGACTCGGTTGTGTTTGGGAGGGTGGTACGCATAGTCATTGCCTCATGTGATCGATGATAACACAACAGGAACGATGGCGTGTATCACAACAAGGAATCGGTGACACGTCAGAGTTGGACGCCTCGCTTGGCTAGGACATCGCGGATGGCGGAGGCGGGAATCTGACGGGGAGTCTGTCCCGCCTTGACGGCAAATGCGGCCGCGATTCCCGCCGCCTCGCCCATCGCCATGCAGATGGTCATTACGCGATAGGAGGCGTGGGCGCGATGCGTTCCTGAAATGCACCGGCCCGCGACAAGCATTCCTTCGATGCCGCGCGGCAAAAACGCACCGTAGCGGATGTCGTAAGGTTGCGCGGGTTGGGAGTGGCCTTCCGCCTGTCCGCTTCCGGCGGGGTTGTGGATGTCGATGAGGAACCAGGCGTTGTGTACCACGGCGTCCGCGTACTTCTTGCCTTGCTCCACATCGCGGTCATCCACCATCGCATCGCCCATGATTCGGCGCGTCTCGCGGACACCCAACGTTCCCGCGGAACTTTTGATCCGGCACTTCTCGAATCCCGGCACCTCTTTGCGGAGAAAGGCGACACAGGCGTCGATCTGTCCGCGCAGTTCCGTTTCCGCTTTTCCCAGCGCGATCGGGTCAAGCGGGTTGATTCGGTTCAGTTGCGTCGCGTTCACGCTGCGCTCTCCGGGATAGAAGGTGCGGTGCAGACGGACGATGGAGACGTTCTTCGGAAGCTCGCCCGCCTGGTTCTTCCGACGGCAGAGCTGACGGTACTCCTCTCCGCTGGGAAGTTTGACGGGATCGGTTCCGCCCCACGCCGTGATGGCTACCGATTCATCCACATTCTCCACGACGAACTCCAGTGTGCAGGGTTGCGTCAGTCCGTCGGAGTCGCGCCCGATTTTGACCTCCGCACCTGCCGCCGTCGCCGCTCGTCCGTCGCCGGAAGCGTCGATCACGACTTGCGCGCGGATGCGCCGCATTCCGGACGGCGTGTCGATGACCAGTCCCGTGACGCGGTTTCCTTCGCGAATCACATCCGTGACAGAGGAGCAGAGCAAGACTTGAACGCCCGCGTCACTGGTTAATTTGGCGAGAATCCCCTTTGCCTCCTCGTGGTCGATGTGTTCCTCAAACCCATTGCGCGTCCGGACGCGCGGGGCATCCGAGTGATTCGCGTTCAGCAGCTTGCGGATCTCATCCGCCATCGTGCCCGGAGAGACCGCACCGAGAATCGGCGAGACATGGCCAAGCGTAAGGTTGCCACCCAGCACACCGAAGCGTTCGATCAACGCGACCGATACACCGGCGCGCGCGGCGGAGACTGCCGCGCAGACACCGGCCGGACCTCCGCCGACCACCGCGACCTCCACGGAGAGGTACTCCGGCAAGGCGCGTTTCCAATCCGCGCCATGCGCATCCGCCGTTTGTGCCCTTGTCGTGAACGGTGCGGCGATTCCGCACGCAACCCCGCCTAGAAAAACTCTTCTCTTCATTTTACGCATTCCTCCCATTCTCGTTCGAATCGATTGCAAAACACACCCTGCGCCCGATTGAGGAATCGAGCACTGCTCGCCAAGGACTTGTCGAATTCCATTCGGTACACGCGAGTTACCGCATCCGTTGTATCCGACGCCAAGTCGCATCACGACTTGGGGTTCGTCCCGTAGGCGTTTGTGCCGGACTGACTGTCAGAGCACAGGAATACGAGCATGACAATCCATCCCACTACAGGTATCAAATTGATCAGCATCCACCAGCCGCTCTTTCCGATGTCATGAAGGCGACGGACGCCAACTCCGAGTCCCGGAAGAAACGCTGCGATTCCAAAGAGTCTGCCGAAAGTTTGTGCTGCAGTTACGGCGCCCAACATCCCCAAGATACCACCGATGAAAAAGCTGATCACGAAATTGATCAGGCAGAACATCCAGTATTCCTTACGCCTTGCCCGACCGGAGAAGTCACAATAGTGCGTCCAGCATTTCAACCAGTATTCCATTTGATTGTCCTTTCTTGTGAGTCTTGACTTACCGATGCATGGGCAGATACCCGTCTCCCACTCCCGATATGACCATTGGAAATCACAAAAATGATTGTATCTATTCCCTCAAGATTTGTAAAGCCAAGTTTGGGTTTCACAATGGGGCTGGGCGCATCTGCGTTCACCGTGATCCATGTCGATGCCTGCGATGCCGAACGCGGAGATTCAACCTCACGCAAAGTCCGCAAAGTTCGCAAAGGGAAGGAAGTCGGCCACTTCGCGTACTTGGCGAACTTGGCGTGAGGCCATGACATGAAAACTTCTGTGTTTAAACTCGGCAAACCTTTGTTGATTCCTTGTTTGGGTTCTCACGCAGAGCCGCTGAGGCCGCAGAGTATGCAGAGAAAGTGCCGGAAACAGAGGATTTTCGATCCCCCGCACACACGTTACGACTGAAACCGGATTCACCCAAATGGTGAAAGTCTGAAAAATTCCAAAACGCCATGATTCACCACGGAATATACGGAACTTACGGAATCGCCGTTCCAAGAAACGGATGATTTTCCGTGGTTTTTCAAAGTGTCCAACAGCGGAATTTTGGTTGAAGAATACAGATGCGCCCAATGGGGCTTACCTATAAGTTCTGAGTTCCGAGCGGATGGTGAGAAACTTGAGTCAAAATTCGGTCGCGACAAGCGCGACTCTCCCCATGCTTTGCTTAAGGGAATGCAATCGGGGAAACGACACCTGTCGCTTCGCGGAGTAACGGAAAGAAACGGCAGGAGTGCCGCTTCTCCGAACGTATCGCAGAGAATTTCCAACTCGGGACTTATGGGCAAAGCGAGTTCGGTAAGGCGGTTACGACGGGGGCGACCAATTCTGGCAACGAGGCCGTTGCGCTTCCCGTACTTTGCGACCTCAGCGTCTCTGCGCGAGGGAAAAGAGAAGCGGTGGTATTGCACTAGCGGACGCGACAAGCGCGTTCTCCGTGTCTCCGCGACTCCGTGTGCGTCACCATCCAACTACCCAACCACCGCACCACCCAACTACCCAACTAAAGGGATGCCTCCCCGCGAGAAGTGAACTCGTAGGCTCCCGTAACCTTCATGGATTCATCATCTGCCGTGACGTAGGCGACGGAATAGGTCTTGCCGCCCGGGGCGACGGTGAGTACGACGTGTCCCGCATCAAACGCTTCGGGCGCGATGTCGTTCAGGAACGGTTGTCCCGCATCCTCGAAGCGACGTTCCGGGGAGAAGACACCGGCCGCGATGAGGCGCGGACCGGGATAGGCGTTGCGGTCGCAAAGGTTCGTGAGCGTATCCGCCGTGATGTGCAGCTGATCCCACATGCAGGCTGTCCAGACGCGGGCGCGGAGTGCGGCGACCAGCGGTGTCGGCATGGAATGGTGGCCGTGATGGTTTACCTTCGCGACGTCAACGGGAGCGAGTTCCTTGCCAAGCTCTTCCTCGATCTTTATCTTTGAGCCGTCGGGTTGCCGGACAGTATCGGAGAAATCGCCCGCCGTGTAGAAACGGAAGGGGCCGTACTGGACCAGGAGGCCGAGGCTCATGCCGTTTTCGTTCAGGCGCTTGGCCGTGTGATGGGCGGCGTACAGATCACGAATGCTGCCATCACGACAGAGGATCTTGCCATTCCCGGTGATATTCGTGACGGTGAATCCGGGATAGGCGGCGGCATCTTTTCGCATGGCGACTTGGTTGACTGCTCCGACTTTGAACTTCTCCATCTTCAACCCGTCCCGTTCTGCGAGATATTCGTACACGGGGCGGATGTTCTGGTAGCAATCCTTGTCGCACAGTTCGTCGGGAATCGGGTCGTTGAAGTCCGGCCACCCGCGATCGAATCCGATCTTGAATTTCAGGGTGTCCGCCGCTTGCAGGAATCCGCTGACAGACAGCTTGCGGCCTTTCCACTCGCGCGTACCGACATTCCATTTCATCGAACCGCCGTGATCCGAATGGTGGTGGGAAAGCATCATGTAGTCCACCTCCGTCTTGGCGGGATTGACGCGCTGGACATAACGCGCAATCCATTCACCAGAATGCCGTGTGCCGTTCGGCAAAATCCACACGGCCTTCTTGCCGCGCGTCCACGCGGCATGGTCCCCGCAATCGAGAAGCATCGTCGTGCCGTCCGGCAGAATCCAGAATATGCTCTCAGCCACGCCGGTATAGATAAAATGCACCTGGAACTCGCCCGGCTTCCAGGCCGGAAGCGGCTTTCCAGTTAAGGCATGTGCCTTCCCCGAGAGCGAAGCAGTTTCCTCATTTTCCGCGACCTGTTGTCCTGTTGCGGTGGCGGCGAGTCCGACAAAGGGAGCGGTTGCGATGGATTTTACGAAATCACGTCTGTTCATGTTCTGTTCTCCTTTACGGGTTTCATTATACACGATTCATCCGCCTCCTTCAAGATTCTTCTACCGGTGTGTCGGCGCCGGGCGCATCTGCGTAATTCTCCGCCGTTTTTCTGAAGCTGCGAGACAACGGTTTGAAACAACATCAATCAAGTCGGTTGTCTCTTGGGGGGCGATCGCCCTCAAGCGCCGAATATGCAGACGTGGGGACACGAGTCCTCCCACTGGATTTATCCCATGATTTGCCGGATCGATAGCTCTGAGAGACACGTGTATCAGATGCCTGGCGACGGCACCTTCGCCGTCGATTTTCATCTGACGGGAGGGGAATGTGGCTAGTTCAGCAGGAGGGAATCGGGAAGCCGGCGCGGGTGAGTGCGTTTCGGACTCCGTAAGGGGCGCGTTCCGGCAACTCCAACGTGCGGTTCGCCTCTTCGTCGTTTACGTACCGCTCCTGTTGCGGATCCCAATTCAGCGGGCGTCCCAGTTTCATCGCGGTGTAGGCGAGGATACACGCGGTAGTGGTGCGGTGTGCGGTTTCGGGCGGGATGTTGGTCGGTTTGCGGGAACGGATGCTCTCCAGCCAGACGCGGTGGTGGTCGAGCGGGTTGCGCACGACAGGATGTGCGACCTCTCCCTCGATGAGCGACTGCGCATTCGCCTCCAAAGGACGCCACCGTCCATGTTTTCCGCCGGCGCCGGGATCGTTGATCGTCGCTTTTTGCGAACCCCGGCTACAGAAGATCCACCCTTTTTCTCCGATGAAACGGACCCCGTTCGGATAGACGGTATCGTTCGTGATATGCAGCCTGGTTCCGTTCGCGTAGGTCATGGAAACATCGAGCTTGTCATGAACATCCCAGAGACGGCGTTTCGGATATTCCGCCTTCCCTTCGATGTGGATCGGGCCGCTTGACTCCTGATCCAACGCCCATTGCGCAATGTCGATATGGTGCGCGCCCCAGTTGGCGATCATCCCCATATCGTAGCATTGCAGGGTCATCCAACCGGGACGCCCATTCAGGTTCGGTTTCCCGTCCTTCCCCTGCGGGTGTGACCGGAGTTCGCAGAACTCGGCTGCGGCGGTACGTCCCTGCCACGCATCCCAGTTGAATGTCGCAGGGATCGGTTGGACCAACGGCCAATCCGACGGTTCGCTCGGATCGCGCGGCAACCCGATCTCCACGGTTTTCACCGCGCCGATTCGACCGTCGCGCACGTATTCCGCCGCGCGACGGAATTGCGATCCGAATGTGCTCTTCCCTTCGCTGCGCTGTTGCGATCCGATGTGGAAGATGCGCCCCGTCTTTTCGAATACCCGTACGATCATCCGGCTTTCAAAGACCGTCATTGCCAACGGCTTTTGCACGTACACATCTTTCCCCGCCAACGCGGCGTTGACCGCGATTTCCGCGTGAGAGAAGTCCGGCGTGCAGATCAGCACGGCATCGACGGCGGGATCGGCGAGCATCTCGCGGTAATCCCCGTAAAGGGTAGGGGAGGTCCCGAAACCGGTTTTCACCTTTTCACGGATCGCCTCCGCGCGCAAGCGGTCGCAATCGCAGACGGAGACAATCGTCGCCAGGTCTTGGTTGCGCGCGATACCCGGAATGTCGAACCCGTTCGCAATCCGCCCGCATCCGATTACGCCGATCTGGATTTTTTTCGACGGGGCGTTCTCCCCCAGAACGCCGCTCGGGAGCAGAAGCGGAAGCGCGCCAGCCATGCCCGACTTCAGGAAACTTCTCCGTGATACCATGATAATCCTCCCCCTCGATAATTCTACAAAATCTTTTCGATGATCTCCCGGAAACTGGCGGACGCAGGAGAATTGGCGGATGCCTCAATGAATGACTTGCCTGCATCGCAATCCTCCGCAATCGCCGGATCGATCGGAATCGCGCCTAGGAACGGGACGTCCATTTCTTCTGCCAACTTCTTGCCGCCACCGGTCCGGTAGATCGGCGTAACCTCTCCGCAGTGGGGACAGGCGAATCCGCTCATGTTCTCGATTACGCCGAGAACAGGTACCTGAAGCTGTTTGCAGAAGGTGACGGATTTCCGGACATCGACCGCCGCGACCTTTTGCGGTGTGGTGACAATGACCGCGCCGGAAAGATTGGGAATCAGCTGGCAGATGCTTAACGGTTCGTCACCGGTTCCGGGCGGGACATCCACGACAAGCAAATCCAGATCGCCCCAGTTCACGTCTTCGAGGAACTGGCGGATCACTCCCATCTTCATCGGGCCACGCCAGATGACAGGATCGTCGGGATTCTGCAGGATGAAGCCGACAGAAAGCACCAAGAGGGAACCGATCGACACGGGGCGGATACCGTCCTCGTCACCCACCAGACTCTCGTTCTCCAATCCCAGCATGGTCGGAATGCTCGGTCCGTGCAGGTCCACATCCAGAAGCCCGACACGCTTGCCGGTGAGCGACGCCGCCACCGCGAGGTTGGTCGCGACCGTGCTCTTTCCGACACCGCCCTTCCCGGACATGACCACGATCATGCGCTTGATATGGCTCAACCGCTCATGCAGTTTCTGATCCGCATCTTGCTGTTTCTTGCTGCAGTTTCCTGCCTGGGCACACGAGGCACATGCCTCCTTCGAGCAATTTTCCTCCGACATCGTGTCTTCTCCTTCAAACAAATTGAGAGACTACTATACCGCACTACAACCAAAACATAAAGCAGAAAAACAGAGTGGGCGCTACGCCTCAGTGGCGGCTGCGCCGCCTAAGTGGCCTGCGGCCTAAATGGGGCTAGCGCCCCTAAGTTGGCTTAGCGGGGAAGCGGGGGGCAGATAAGTGGCGGCTGCGCCGCCTAAGTGGTCCTTCGGGCCTAAGTGGGACTGGCGCCCCTAAGTTGACTTAGCCACGAAGGGGCATTTCGCGCGAAGCACACTTAGCCGCGAAGCGGCACTGAGACGCGTCTCATGTCCTGCGTCTCGCATATCGCTTGTCTTTTGTCTCGCGCGAAGTACGCAAAGTACGCACGAACGGAGGGGCGCGCCCCGTCGCGACCACAATGCGTATCCGGAATGTCCGGTTTGTCCGGTCAACTCATCGTTCAACCTGGATTCCGCGTTTGGGTTCTCACGCAGAACCGCTGAGGTCGCAGAGTACGCAGAGAACGTGTCAAAAACAGAGGCTAGTCGCCCCACAAACGCACACATGGAGACAGAAAAGCGATTCACCCAGATGGTGAAAGTCTGCAAAATTTCCACGCGCCGTGGTTTTTCAAAGTGTCCAACGGAGGGATTTGGGTTCAATCGACCATTTGCGTTGCGGTTCTCGTTTTGGTAGAATGGGACACATGAAAACGATACTCGTACCGTATGGTAAGGAATTGATTCCCGTTGAGATTGAGGATGGACATCTGGCCGCTGTTCTGAGGTCGGGTGTTGCCGACTATCGTCCATCCAAAGGAGCTGCGGATTTGGTACGCGACTCCCTGGAACATCCGGTTGGTTCACCGCGTCTGCGCGAGCTTGCGGTGGGCAAGCGTCGCGTGACCGTCATCGCCTCGGACCACACGCGCCCGGTGCCGAGTCGCGTGATGATGCCGCAAATGCTTGCGGAAATCCGGGCGGGCAATCCCGATGCGGAGATCACGATTCTCGTGGCGACAGGACTGCATCGCGGAACAACCCGCGAGGAGCTGGTCGCCAAGTTTGGGGAGGAAATTGTGGCGCGCGAACGAATCGTGGTTCACGATTGCGATGATGCCGCCAACCTTGTCAGCCTCGGAACCCTGCCGTCTGGCGGCAACCTGATTGTGAACCGTCTTGCCGTGGAGACGGATTTGCTGGTTTCCGAGGGATTCATCGAACCGCACTTTTTCGCCGGGTTTTCCGGCGGCCGCAAAAGTATTCTGCCCGGTATCGCGAGTCGCGAAACGGTCATCTACAACCACAACGCCGGTTTTATCGCCAGTCCCAAAGCGCGGACGGGCGTGTTGGATGGGAACCCGATTCATGCGGATATGCTCTTTGCCGCCAGGGCGGCAAAGCTCGCCTTTGTTCTCAACGTGGTCATCGATGCCGCCCACGAGCCGATTTTCAGCGTGGCGGGCAACTTCGAGGCCGCGCACCGGGAAGGCTGCGCCTTCCTGGTCTCGAAGTGCCAAGTGAATGCGGTGCCGGCCGACATCGCGATTTCCTCGAATGGCGGGTATCCGCTCGATCAGAACATCTACCAGTCGGTGAAAGGCATGACGGCGGCTGAGGCGACGGTGAAGCAAGGCGGCGTGATCGTGATGTTCGCACGGGCGGCGGACGGGCACGGCGGAGAAAGCCTGTACCGGACATTCCGCGACGAACCGGATCTGGAACGGATGACGCGGACATTCTTGGCTCGACCTCCGGAGGAGACGGCGGTCGATCAGTGGGAGGCGCAGATTCTTGCCCGCGTGCTGCGCAAGGCGAAGGTGATTTTCGTTTCCTCCTGCGACGACCAAATCGTCCGCGACATGCACATGATTCCCGCACACGGTGCGGCGGAGGCAATGGAACTGGCTCAGAAACTGGTCGGGAAATCCGACTACACGGTCACCGTTGTCCCGGATGGCGTTTCGGTGATTGTCAAGTGAGGATCGCGGTCGGAGTGCTCCCGATTGCCCCAAAATCTTTTTATGGTCACTTGCAGTCGGGAGGGAGGTTTGATAAACTACTCATCGTTCCATTGAGAAAGGGAACCGCGAACGGTTGTAAGGTGACAGCTCGAAGTTCTGTTCTAGACAAACATCGTTTGGAATCGCAGAAAGGTCAAAGGAAAAACGGTCATGGAATACAACGAATTGATTGAAAAGTTGGCGGCGGCGCTGGGTATCGAGGGGCTTGTGCCAGAAGACGGGGTTGCCGCGCTCAACATCGACGGCATGAGAATCGCGTTCCTTCACGATGAAGGTGCGGACGCGCTTCTCCTCTTCGCCACGGTCGGTACACCGCCACCGGAGGCGGAGGAACGTTTTTCCGCCATTCTTCTCCAGGCGAACCACCTCTTCCGCGGGACTGGCGGGGCCACGCTCGCGCAGAATCAGGAGACGCGAGACTACACGCTTGTTCGTTCCCTGCCGCTTGCCTTGCTGGATGCCGATTCCCTTGTCGCGGAACTGGAATCATTCGCCAACACGCTCGCGCGCTGGACCGGTCTTCTCGCCGACTTCCGTCCCGCCGAAAACGCGGCGAAGGGAACGGATGCGCAGGACGCCCCCTTCGATTTCGGGAACTCCGCGGTCATGCAGGTGTAACCTTTTGCCATTTTCCGTGTAGTTAGAACAAAGTTCACTTTCAAAGAAAGGAATGATGACATGCCTATCAATCTCGCCAACGTCAACATCACCCTCGCCCAGTTCCAGGAGATTTCCTCCGGCAAGTACAATGCGGGAGAAGTGAAACTCGCCGGTGAGCAGTCTCTCGCCAAGATGAACAACCACGTCCATCTGTGGCGCAAGAACGTCGAAACGATCTCCCATGAAGAGGCGATCGCGATCAAAGAGGCGTTCGTGCGCACCCTTGCGCAGAGCGGCGTGGGCGCCGATGCCGTGAATGCCGTCCGGCGCGAACTCGGACTCGCCTCCGGCGGTCCGACGGACCGGACGTTGCACGAGCGCAGCGTGAAACCGCTTTCCCGTCAGCAGATACGCGAAATCCTCGACCGAAACGCAGCCGCGATCAACGCGGCGAAGGGGGACGGCACAATCCGTACAGACGCAGAGATCCACGCGGGGATGTCGCGCTCGAAACTCTCCAGCATTGCCGCGACGCGGACCGCGACGGACACCGCCACGGCAAGCTCCCGTGCGACCACCGAGTCCGTCAGTATCGTGCGCGCCCAGACGGTCATTTCCGGCGATATCGATTTCCACCCCTACGCGGAACGCGAGAAGCTGCTGGAAACGGCACTCTCGCAGAAGAAGGCTATCCTGGAACGCTCTCGCGGCAATCCGTCCACCACTCCCGATGCCTCCATCACCTTCCAAACGGACGCCGGCCATTCCGTGGAACTCAAGCTCGGCATGAGCGAGGCGGCCTATATCGAGAAGCTGGACAACATGATTTTGCGTCTGCGTTCCACATTCTGCCCGAATGACAACATCTTGGCGATACGCGCAGAGTTTCTGGCGTTAAAAGAACCCGCAGCGCTGGGAAGCTGGCTCAATGGGCTTCCCGGAGATCATGCGAATGGTGGGTTAAAGGCACGTACCGTCGCGGTGTTGGTCATGCAGGAGCGTGGCATCACTGACAGCGCGACACTTTCTCTCGTGAACCGGATCAGCGATGCGGATGCCATCGCGTTTCTTTCCCAACTCCTCAGCGGCGGACGCGCCCTCTCGGAAGACTCGCTTCGCCAGTCGCCCATGCTCTCCTCGTTCGTCAACCGCCCTCCCGTCAATGTCCCGCGTGACGCGCAGACCCACATTCCCGATTTAACGGCGCCTCAATACAACGATCTGGTTTACAAAGGCTTCCTGAACAACCCCGACGACCTTCCCGAATCCTTCCACAAAATGGCCTGTGAAGTCAGGGACGAGGTTGCCAGTCGTCTGGGGGAGAAGTCGTTGGAACCCAATGGTTCGTTGCGCGCACTTTTGGACAACAACTCGCTCAAAGCCATATTCCCGACCGACGGAACCACGACGCAGCGTGTCACCCCGGCCTCCATCCGTCAAGAATTTCTGGACGGAATGCTTCGGGCTTCCGCCAGGCGACTCCTTGTCAAGCATGTCATTGATACCGCCGCGCATCTTGGAACGCCCCTGGATCTTCCGTTCTCCGTTGCCAACAGCCTGATTGCGCGTCATCCGAACCTGATTGATGAGATCGCCGCCTGCGGGTCGCCCGATGATGTCACCGGCGTGTTTGCGCGTTTCAACGACGAGGTAACGGCAGCCATCACGCGCCAAAGCGCCATCGAACGTTGCAAGGCGTCCGCGGAAGACTGGGCACGAGAGGCGTTTGCGGCCGAGCTCGACCTTCCTGTCGCTCTCATGAAGAATCCGGATGCGATCAATGTTTCCTACATGACGCAGTTGTGCAATAACCTTGCCGACAAGATCGGGAAGGGAAAGATCGAGGCATCCACTCCTGACGAAATTCAACAGGTCTTCCGGGATAGGATCGCTGACTTTGCCCGCGAACGTGCCGGTTTGCTCCGTCAGATCGACACGCTCCAGCTTTCTCCATCCGCTTGCGACGGCTTCCGCACGATCCTGTTCTCCATGAACAAGACCAATTATCTGGATTTCAACGCCATTCTCGCCTCTGCACAGCGGCTTGATTTCTCTTCATTGACCGCTCATGTCCAAGCCGGCGCTTCGTCGGCAGACGTGTACGGAGACATGATGACGCTCTTCGACCGTCTTCAGCAGGAAGCCCAACAGGCTTTGGCCAATGTCGAAGGTGAAATCGGCCCGGAGGAGAAGGGGTACATCACCATGTTGCTGTTGACCGCCGCCGCCGACAGAGTTCCGGGCACGATGCAGTCTCTCGAATCCTTCTTCGCGCGTCCCGACGTGGCCCGCGAGATGGAGGAGTACACCGGGCATGCGGGTCTCGCGATTAATTTCCAATCGATTCTTCCGACAGATGGAGATCCCGCCACGCTCCGCGATGCCCTCGCGCATCCAGCGAACCTCCCTCCGTTGTATGCGATGTCTCTGGTACAGGCGTGTGCGGACGCCGGTCTCGGCGAACTCTCCTCCGAGGAGGCACTCGCCCTATTCGCGCCGGGGCAGACGGCCGGAAATATCCTCGCCGAAGCTCTCTCCTTCCATCCGGGGAAAGTCTCGCCGACACTCCTGCAGGGACTCGCCTCCGGTGCGCTGCGCCCGGTCGCGGAGGATATCATGCCGCTTCGCCAGGATGAACGCGTGTTTTTGGAAGGTGGCGGTGCTACTCGGGCTCTGCAACTTGGCTACCACCAGAGCGAGTTGCCGAAGTTGGCGCATGCATTCGCCCTCTGCCGCGCAAGTGGCATGGACGAGCCGGCTGCGATTGCCGCCGTCACCGATCCGACGAGCAAGCAGATGCGTCTCTTCCGTTATGGCGGCCGCTTCACGGCGACGATTGCGAATTTCCGCAAGGGACTCGACCTGATGGACCACTTCTCGCCCTGGTTCAAGCAAACCGTTGACAATATCAAGGAGAATCAAAAGGATACGCCCACCGCTATCAATGCGGGCATTCGTCCCTTTACAGCGAATTCTGAGCGCGCGTTTGAGAAGTTTGTCTTCGAGGAACTCTCCGTCAACAAGAGCATTCCACTCACCACCGACGATCCAGAATCGATCTTCGGCATGGGGAAGAACCCCGCGACTCGGTTCATCGGACGCGACTTTGCGACCTCCTTCGAAAACTCCGTGGCGCAGATGTCGCCGCAGAAGCGCGAACTACTCTATGCCGTTTTCGACGTCCTGAACCCGCTCGAACGGGCTGAAGGGCCGAGCGGCCAGAGTACGATTGTTCATGCAACGATGATTGCCACGCGGGTACTCAAGAACTACGACACGATCGCCGAACTCCGCAGAGCCGGCAACCTCGACCGCGCACACCTGATTCCGTTGCTCTACGCCGATTTCGGTATCGCACCCACCGCTGACAACAATACGATCAACCAAGTCGTCGGCGATGCCATCTATGGACTCATGGATAAGTTTCCCGGCGCTCCCTTGCTCTTTCAAACCGTCCAACTGATGATGGAAGCCTCGGGGGAAACGATTCAGGCGTGTACTGCGGCTGTTGCGGAAGGACGCTCGCTCCCGCTCGCACCGGGTGTTTCCAGTTTCAGCCTTCCGCTGGATGCCTTGGACGGAACTCCGCGCGGGGCGCGTCAACACATGATACTCGATCTGAACCGTCCAGAACCCCCATCCCTGCTGGCTACCGGCCAGCCTGCGATCACACCGGAAAACACCCATTTCGTCGTCGTCCTGCCTGGCGCCCAACCCTTCGCCGTGCGGACAGGACTCGGGGACGATCCGAATGTGAGGGATTCACTCAATCAAATCGCGGACAGATTGGAGACGTTCTGCGGCACGGTACATCCCGACCAGCTCTCTGCCGTCTATATCTTACTTACGCAGAGTGCACTGTCACCGCTCAACAGGGGACTTGTCGCGCACGGGATTGCCTCCTCCGAGCACATGCCCGTCACGTTCACGCTTTCCAAGGACGATGCGACCGGCGCCGTCACCATCCGCTACAGTCACCCGGAAGGTCTGCCGGTGCATTTCCACTGGGAGACCACCGTAGCTCTCGACGGTTCCTCGACCACCACCCCGCTCGTCTTCGATCCGTGATCCCGTGCGGGGCGGTTGACGCCGCCACCAGAGAAGTTAGCAGCGGGGAGGAGCTTGTCATCTGGAATCCTAGACACCTAGAATTCTAGTCATCTAGACACCTAGAAATCTAGGCGTCTAGGATTCTAGAAGACAACTCGGTCTTTGCGATCTCTGTGCTCTTTGTGGCTCAAACAAACTCGCCGCAGGAGATGAACGAGTTGTTTGCTCCAGCAGCCTTCTCGTAAAACGGAATGGACAAAGGTTTGGTTTTTTCGGTATCATGGTTGCGTCTCTTATGAAAAAGCTGATTTCATGTTTGTTGCTGATTCCGCTCGCGGGCGGGGTGTGCCTCGCGGATACGCGTTTCCCGTCCGCGACGTGGAAGGAGTCTGTCGATCCGATCGCCAGCCCCCATGCCCGCAAGGGCGGTATCCTTCGGTTCTCCGCTTTCCAGCAACCGAAGAGCCTGAACTATTACATCGAGCCGAGCCAGTTCACCTCCGCCGTTTTCGACCTGATGTACGAGACGCTGTTGGGGTTCGATTCGATCACGTATGAGTTCGTTCCCTGTCTGGCGAAGAGCTGGACGCTCTCGGACGACAAGCTGACCTTCACCTTCGAGCTGGATCCGGCGGCGAGGTGGAGCGACGGCAAGCCGGTGCTGGCCGAGGACGTGCTGTGGACATACGATGTGGTGATGGATCCGAAAAACGCGACAGGACCGTTCAAGGTTTCGCTGGGGCGTTTCTCGCGTCCCGAGGTGTTGGACGAACGCACGATCCGTTTCCGCGCCAAGGAGAACCACTGGCAGAACCTGGCCAGTTGCGGGAATTTCTCGATTATGCCGAAGCACGTGTATGAGTCTCAGGATTTCAACCGTCTCGACCTCGGCAGCCCGGTCGTCTCCGGCGCCTATACCGTGAGCGGGATGAAGGAGCAGATTGAGGTGCGGTTGGCGCGGCGGCCTGACTGGTGGCAGGTCGATCATCCGTCCATGCGCGGCACGATGAACTTCGACACGATCGTCTTCCGTTATTTCAGCGACCAGTCGAATGCCTTCGAGGCATTCAAGAAAGGCTTGACCGACGTCTTCGCTGTTTATAGTGCGCGGATGTGGGCGAACGAGACCATCGGCGAACGGTTCGACAAGAACTGGATCGTGAAGGCGAAGGTCCACAACTACGATCCGTCGAGCTTTCAGGGATTCGCGATGAACACGCGGCGTCCTCCGTTCGACGACCTGCGTGTCCGCAAGGCGATGGCGCATCTGGTGGATCGCGAGACGATGATTCGGACGATGATGTACAACGCCTATTTTCTGCACCGTTCCTATTGCGAAGACCTCTACGATGCGGAACACCCCTGCAAGAACCAGCTGTTCGAGTACAATGTCGAAAAGGCCGTCGCCCTGCTGACGGAGGCGGGATACCGGAAGAATCCGCAGACCGGCAGGCTGGAGAAGGACGGACGCCCGCTCGCCTTCACCTTCCTCACGCGCGAGTCCTCCTCCGACAAGTTCATCGCCCTCTGCGACACGGTTTTCAAGAAGCTCGGCATCGAGATGAAGATCGAGCGCAAAGACTGGGCGGCGTGGATGCGCGACATGGACGAGTACAACTTCGACATCACTTGGGCGGCCTGGGGAGGTTCCGTATTCCGCGATCCCGAAACCATGTGGTCGTCCGAAATCGCGGATCATCCGTCGGGCAACAACATCACGGGATTCAAGAACGCGCAGGTCGATGAACTCATCCGGCGCCAGAAGACGCTTTACACGGTGGCGGAACGGAACGAGGTGATGCGTCAGATTGACAAGATCCTGACGGACAACGTTCCCTACGTCTTGCTCTGGTACACGGATTCCACGCGACTGCTCTACTGGGACTCGTTCGGTACGCCGGACACGGTGCTTTCCAAGTTCGGGGACTGGCGTTCCTGTCTGACGTACTGGTGGTATGACGCCGACAGCGCCGCCGAGCTGAAGGACGCGATGGCGAACGGAAGCGTTCTGCCGAAGCGAGAAGTGGATGTGTTCTACGAAAGGATGATCAAGCATGTTTCCGATTAAGTTGGATCGCCCGTTGGTGATTTTTGATATTGAGGCGACGGGACTCTCGCCGCGCGCGGATCGCATCATCGAGTTGGCGGCGATCCGGATCGATCCGGACGGGACGAAAACGAAAGGGTACTGGCTGCTGGACCCGACCGTCTCCATCCCGCTGGAGACGACGGCCCTGCACGGGATTCGCGACGAGGATGTCAAGGGGTGCCCGACCTTCAAAGATAAGGCGTTGGAGATCCTGATGTTCTTCGGCGAAGCAGACCTCGGTGGTTTTAACGCCGGTCACTTCGATGTGCCGATGCTGGAGGAGGAGTTCGCCCGCGCGGGGGTGAAGTTCGATGCCGACCGGCGTCGGCTGCTGGACGCGCAGAAGATCTTCCATTCGCGCGAACCGCGCAATCTCGCCGCCGCCGTGCAGTTCTACTGCGGGAAGTCGCATGAGGACGCGCACGGCGCGGAGGCGGACGCCGAGGCGACGCTGGCGGTTCTGGAAGGGGAGTTCCAAAAGTATCCCGACCTGCCGCACGACATGGAAACGCTGGATCGGACGTTCAATCCGATCGACCCCTTCAATGCCGACCGTCGCGGTTTCCTGCGCTGGGTCGATGGAAAGCTGACCGTCAACTTCGGGAAGAAAAAAGGGCAGCTGGTCTCGGATCTGGTGCAGAAGGATCCTGGATTCCTTCGCTGGATCACGAAGAACGACTTCCCCATGGATACGCGCACGATCTGTGAAAACGCGCTGAAGGGGATCTATCCCGATCCGCCGCGCGCGTTGTACGTGCCGATCAAAGGAGGCCGGTAGGCGACTGGAGTCGGAGGACGGGAGATGAATGCGAAATTGTGGATCGCGATTGGTTGCATGGTTGCCGCCCGGATGGGGAGCGGATATGAATGGAAACTGACGAAATACGCCACGATTTCCAATGACCTCCTGACCGTCTCCGTTCCGAAAGAGGCGGCGCGCGAGGGGGGCGCCGCGCGTACCATGATCGACCTGCGTCCCTTTTGCGGAAAAATGCTGCGCGGGGAAATCCTCTGTCAGGGAACGGACATTTCGCGTCCGCGCCAAAGCTGGAACGGATTGAAGTTCATGCTCCATTTTACGGACCGGAAATCCGGCGAGCAAGTGTGGCCGAACACGGGATCGAGGGTGGGGTCGTTTCCCAAGCAAAAGATTCAAGTCACCTGTAATCTTCTGGAAATGAATGCGCAGACCGCGGAACTGACGCTGGGGCTGCAGGATTCATCCGGTACGGTCGTTTTCGACCTCTCCACCTTGCGTTTCGCGGATCGGGATTCCTTCTTCCCCAGGACGAACCAGAACTACACGGTGACCTATCCGCCGCGGGTGGCGAAGTTGCCGCAACTTCGGGGGGTGATGTTGCCCGGCGGGCCGTGCAGGGAAGATGACTTCAAGACGCTACGCGCGTGGGGCGCGACGCTGGCGCGCTACCAGATGATCCGCAACTGGGGGGCGGTCAACACGGATCAGGATTTGGCGGAGTACAACCGCTGGCTGGACGGAAAGCTCGCCCATTTGGAACAGGTTTTGGTTTGGGCGAAGGAATACGGGATCCGGATCGTGGTCGATCTGCATGTTCCGCCCGGCGGACGCAACGCCGAGCACGACATGAATATGTTCTACAACCGGAAATTCGCCGATGCCTTTGTCGCCTGCTGGCGCAAAATCGCCACGCGCTTCAAGGGACGGCCGGAGATTTTCGGTTTCGACCTGATCAACGAGCCGATGCAGTCGGATGCCGCGCCGTTTGATTACTGGAACCTCCAGCGGATGGCTGCGGAGGCGGTGCGGGAGATCGATCCCGACACGCCGATCATCCTGGAATCGAACGAGTGGGATTCAGCCAAAGCCTATTCCTACCTCTCGCCGCTGGCGATGGACAATGTGATCTATCAGGTTCACATGTATGTTCCCGGCGCCTACACCCATCAGGGCGTGGGATGCGCCAAGCGTTCCGATTTCAAGCCGTGCCGCTATCCCGATCCCGGAAAGAATTGGGATATTTCCTACCTGCGCAAGGTGATGGAGCCGGTCCGCGCTTTCCAACAGCGGCACAAGGCGCGGATCTATGTCGGGGAGTTCTCCGCGATCGCCTGGGCGGAAGGCGCCGAGAATTACATCCGAGACTGCATGACAATCTTCAACGAATATGGGTGGGACTGGTCGTACCATGCTTTCCGCGAGTGGCCGGGATGGAGCGTGGAGCACGAGGGAGAGTTCCACGATTCCCTTCGTCCCTCCGCCGATAATCCGCGCAAGCGCGCCTTGCTGGAGGGGTTGCGGGCAGGAAAGTAGAGTAGGGGAAGTAAGAAACGGGATTCGAGAGGAATGAACGAAAGACGCCATTTGTTTGATCCGTTCGACAGCGAACTCTGCGTGGTTGGTGCTGCCACCGTGGAGGGGCTGATCAAGGAGATCGCTCGTCTGATCCGCTTTCTGGACCGGACACCCGATGCGTGTCTGGAGGATGTCGCCTACACCTGCGCGGTGGAGTCCAAAGGCAAATCGGAAGTACTTGCCGTGGTCGCCCGTTCCACGGCGGAGTTGCAGTCTCGCCTCCGCAACGCGCACACGAAACTAATGGAGGAAAGCACGCGGATCCGGGACAAAGGCGGCATCTATTACTGCCGCGAGGGTTTGCGGAAAGAGGGGGGCAAGATCGCGTTTTTCTTTCCCAGCGTGATTTCGTTCTACCCGGACATCCTGCGCGACCTCTGCCTGCTCTTCGACATCTGCCGCGAGTCCTTCGACGTGTTGACCGAGGCGCTGGAAGATTCGGGAATCACCGAGACGATAGCCGCCCCCGATTATCTCTATCCCCCGACCTCCGCGCACCGCCCCGTCGATGCGCCGTTCTCCCCCTCCCATTTCGCGGAGTCGTTTTTCTCCGTCCTGGCGGCGAACACGGCGCTGTACACGCTCTTCGACAAGATGGGGATTCGCCCCGACGGCGTGATCGGATTCAGCGGCGGCGACTTCTCCGCGCTGGATGTGGCGGGCGCGTATGGCAATCTTTCGCGAGAAAAACGGGTACAGTTCATGCGAGAGGGATACCGCATGCTGGACCGCCTGATGCACCGCACGGACCTGCTCTCCTGTCCTATGTTCTCCGTGTTCGATGCGCCGGAAGGATTCTTGGATCGCCTTATCGCGGACTATCCGGGGCGTATCGTCGTCTCGATCTTCGCATCGGCGCGGTATCAGGCGATTGCCATCGGTGAGGATTTGGAGGCGGAGGTCTCCCGGCGCTTCTCGAAAGAGGGGATCAAGGCGTACCGCATTCCGGCGCAAAGCCCCTTCAACACACCGTGGTGCGCGAAAGTCTTGCCGACGATCAAGCAGTTCCTCTCGCATTGGATTCGCCACAAGCCGCAGTTGCCCGTCTATTCCTGCGCGACCGCCGACATGCTGCCGCCGGAACCGAAGAAGATCAACCGGCTGATCGTCGATCAGTGGACGCTTCCCATACATTTCGACCGCACCATCGAAAAAATGTATCGCGATGGATACCGGATCTTTATCGAGATCGGCGCGCGCGGGAACATGGTCTCGGTCATCGACGAGATTCTTCGCGGGCAGGTCCACCAGTCGATCGCCGTCAACCGTATCCACCGTTCCGGCTTGACGCAGTTGCACCATGCGCTTGCGGTCTTAATTTCGCAGGGCGTCCAGGTCGATCTCTCCGTTCTGCACCGTCACCGCCGACGGAACAGACTGGACTTTGACAAGCCGCTCCAGGTCGATGGAAGACGCGAAGTCCAGCTGACTGCCGAATATCCTTCCTTCCGCAAGTTCATCCCGTCCGAGAGTTTCCGACGCGTTGCGCGGCAGTTGTTGGACAACGGTGGAAAAAAGACGGTCACCTCGGTACGGACGCGAAAGGAATTCGGCGCCGATTTCCCGATGCTGATCAATGCGGACATCCTGCTGGAGGAGCCGGGCGTCCGAATCTCCCTTGCCAAGACCCTGACGGTTGCGGACTATCCGTTCCTGCAAGACTATGCCATCGGTACCAGCCAGCTCTCCTACGCGCAGCCGGATATGTGCGGTCTGACCGTGCTGTCGCTGATGTCCTCGCTGGAACTCATGGCGGAGGCTGCACGGAAACTCCTGCCGAATTGCCGCGTGGCGCAGGTGGACAACCTCCGCGCGAAACGTTGGATCGGGTTCACCAACGGTGCCGTGCGCGTCAGTATCCGTGCCGAGCGTGTCTCGTGGAGTGGGGATCCGGGCGTGACCGCCGTGCGCGTCGAGTTGCGTGAGGATGTCCCGAACAACGCCTATACCTCACCGGTCGTGGAGGCGTTCATCCTGTTGGCGAAGGGCAAGCCCAAAATGCCGTTGCTCGAACCGATTCCGCTGGAACGCGCTCGTTCGGTCAACTGGTCTATGCACGACATCTATCCCGAACGTCTGTTCCAAGGCAGCAGCTTGCAGATCATCCGGCACGTCAGCCTTTGGAGCGAGGGCGGAATTGATTTCGATATCGAGGTGCCGACACGCGAGGGCACGGTGCGGGAAGTCCGTATCCCGCTCTTTTCCGTGTGGCCGCAGTTGCTCGACGGGGTGTTCTCCGCATTCGCCCTCTGGCGTTCGCACGAACGGTTCGCGGGGGCGATCTCCCTTCCGTTCCGTTGCCGCAAGATTATCTTCCATACCCTCAGCCTGCCGGAAGGGGCGCGGATGCGCGGCTACTTCCGGTTGTCGGCAGTCACCCCGCGTTCGCTGGTCGCGGACATCCAGCTTACCGACGGAAACGGCAACCTGCTCTTGGAGTTCCGCGGATGCGAGGAGTTGTGCGAGCGCGTTCCGCCCGAATACCAGCAGTTCATCTTGCGTCCGGCGGAGAAGTTCATCACGCGCCCGTTCCCGCTGGAATTCCTGGGGAATCCCGCGCAGCCCGTCGAGGCGCGCGTGGTAACGGAGATCCCCATGTCGATTTTCGAGCCGCATCAGGAACTTTGGTTGAAAGCCCTCGCGTGCGTGTTGCTCTCCCCGATGGAACGCGGGGAATGGCTGGAGATGCAGGGCGCGATCGGCCGTCGCGTGGAATGGCTCTTCGGACGCGCCGCCGCGAAAGAGGCGACGCGCCGTTTCCTGCAACGTTTCCAGCAGGCGCGCTGGACGGACGCGGACATCCCGATCTGGGCGGATGATTCCGGAAAGCCCCACTCGCTCGGACCGTGGCGCGAGCACTCCCATGTCAAACTCGATCTCTCGATTGCCCACACGGACAAGCTGATCGTCGCGGCGGTTGCCGCCAACTCCTACATCGGAATCGATGTCGAGTCCGTGGGGCGCACGCTGAGCGAGGAGTTCACCAAAGGCGTCTTCACGCACGAAGAGTTGGAGCTGGCGGTCAATACGGGCGATTCGCCGGTGACGATCCTGCGCTTCTGGTGCGCGAAAGAAGCGGTCTCCAAGGCGATCGGAACGGGAATCCGATTCAGTCCGAAAGACCTCTGCATCACCTCGGTCGATCTTTCGCGAGGAAGGCTGGAAATCGAGTTGCGCGGACAATGGCTTGACGCGTTCAAAAACTTCCGGGGGCGGAAAAATGTCGTGTACACCTCCCTCTACAAAGACCACACCATCGCCTCCTGCCTCCTTCCCGCCGTCCTCTTCGAAACCTGACAGGCCGCTGACGCGGCTATGGAAGGTTAAAAAGTTAAATGATTTAAATGATTAAATCGCCTCCTTCGGAGGCTTTAAATTGACCTGAACCGTGCCGCAGTTCGTGGAAGCGACACTCCTGTCGCTTTTGCGAACCCTAGTGTTTTCCCGCGCTGAAACGGGAGGGGCAACGTCCTCGTTGCCCGAATTGGGAGGGTCGCGCCCCGTCGCGACCGCGTTTCGACGGGGCGGATCTTGCTTTCGCTACGGGGAGTCTCGGAGTTTCGGAGATAGTGCCCCGTCCTGGGGTGGTCTCCCACACTCCCACCACAACCAAACGCCAAACCGCGATTTCGAGATTTCCGCTTGTCTCTGGTAATGCGATAAGGTATAATCCACCTCGTTTCCGTTCAAGCGGAAACGGTTCTGATTTTTGACATCGGTTCGGAAATGGGAAGTCGGGTTCTCCCGGCTTCTGGTTTTCGAGCCTTCGGCCCGAAGCCGATGGTGTGGACGCGCGTCCCGCGCAACCGCGCTTGCGGCGGAGGGTAAAACCTCGCGACACCGTGTTGACACGACGGTGGAACGGGGGGCGGGAACTCCCAAAAGGACCCCGACACGTACGTAACAGCGTATAGTAGCTTTCTGGAAAGCCGCTAACTTATTCAGGATGAAGCGAAATACGACTGTGCGCACGCGTGGATGTATATCCACGTGGCGCACTTTCTATTCTTGTTTCATCCAGGCTCTTAGCGGCGCCTCCAGAAGACATGAATCTGAGAGTGCGCCGCCTTTCTTTTCCGCGCCGGTTGCTCATTCTCCTTACGAAGGCGCGGTCGAGAAGAAAGATGGGTAAAAAGCAGCTGGTGAACAATGTCTTGGAATCGGCGAAGGAAAAGCTGATTGCCATGACAAAGGATTTTTCCTGTGAAACGGCGATCAGCTGGCTACGCCTCAAGTTTCCCTCATTCGAAACGAAGCAGAAGGGGGCGATTGCCCTGGTCGGGAAGAACGAGCAGGACTATTTCCTCTCGGCAAAGCGGCTCGGTTGCGTGACGAAACTACCCGACGGAAAAGGCGCGGATGCCGTGAACAAGCCGCTTCTCGTGGCGGTTGTGACGATGAAGGGATTCATCACGGAGAGGACGAGCCGCAGCGTCCAGTTCCACTTCGCCAAGCGCGTTTTACGCGACGCCGTGAACTACGGCGCGACCGGGCTTTCCGGACTTCCCTCGCAAGGTCTCTTCTTCTTCCACGACAGAAACGGCAACTTCCGTCTCTCGCTCGTCACGGGCGAGGTGAAAGGGAACCGGTTCCAGTTCAACGAGGCGAAACGGCAGAGCTTCTACATCGAACCCGGCGCCAACAACAACATCGTCAGACGCCGCTTCTACGAAGACATCAAGACGTTCTCCGACCTTAAGGACGTCTTTTCCGTGGAGAAACTGACGAAGGAGTTCTACCAGCGGCTTTTCGGCTGGTACACGTGGGCGATGGATTCCAAGGCGCGCATCCATTTCCCCAATGATCTCGCGGACAGGACGAACGATCTCCAATACAACAACGAGGCCGTCATCCGCCTGATCACGCGGCTCATGTTTACGTGGTTCATCCGGCAGAAGAACCTTGTGCCATCCGCGCTCTTCGACAAGGATGCCCTCAGTAAAATCCTCAGGCGGTTCAACCCCGATTCGATGGACGAGGACAACTACTACCGCGCCATCCTGCAAAACCTCTTCTTCGCCACCTTCAACACGCCACAGGACGGCGAAGGGAAGATCAGGCGGCGGTGGATCAACATCGACAAAAGCGGCAACGGCAGAGGGCTGAGCGGTGACTACGGTGTCGCCACGGTCTATCGCTACGAGAAAGAGTTTCGGAATTCCGGCGAGTTCCTGGCGATGATGAAGAAGGTGCCGTTCCTCAACTGCGCACTCTTCGACTGCCTGGACAAGATCGAGGACAAGGAGGACGGCGGGCGGAGGCTCTACTTCGACGGCTTCTCCACAAAGAAAGAGCGTCAGGCGCATATCCCGAACGGACTCTTCTTCGGAAACGGCGATGAGGGACGGCTTGGCATCATCACGCTCTTTTCGGAATACGAGTTCACCATCGACGAGAACGATGCCGACGATGCCGACGTGTCGCTCGATCCCGAACTTCTCGGGAAGGTGTTCGAGAACCTGCTGGGCGCGTTCAACCCCGAGACGCAGGAGACGGCGCGAAAGGCGACGGGCAGCTTTTACACGCCGCGTGAGATTGTCGATTACATGGTGGAAGAATCGCTCAAGAGCTACTTGCGGGGAAAGCTGTCCGGGGTTGGCGATCTCGACGCGAAACTCGAAAACCTCTTCGACAAGGCGAAAACCGCCCAACGCGAGCCAACGGGTTTTTCACGAGAAGAGGAAAGAGCCATCCTCGATGCGCTTTACGCGGCGAAGATCATCGATCCCGCCTGCGGTTCGGGCGCGTTTCCGATGGGCGTGCTGCACTGCATGATCCGTCTGATGAAACGGCTCGACCCGGACAACCTCTCAATCCGCGCCCATCTGCTCAGCCGATACAAGGCGGACAAGGCGGCGTCCGACCCCACCGAGACGGCGGAGGAACGCCAAGACCGCCTGGCGGAACTGGAACGGAGGCTGGAGGAGGGGCAGCACTATCCCGACTACGAACGCAAGCTCTATCTCATTGAGAACTGCATCTACGGAGTCGATATCCAGCCCATCGCCGCGCAGATATCGAAGCTCCGGTTCTTCATTTCGCTCCTCTGCGACCAGTTCAGGACAAGCTACGACTTGGAGAAGGAGAACTACGGTCTTCTCTCGCTGCCGAACCTGGAGGCGAAATTCGTCTGTGCCAATACCCTCATTTCCTTGCCGGACACAGGAAGCGAACTCGACCTCACTGTGGGCGAGGTGAAGAAACTGCGAGAGGATCTTGCGGGGAACCGCCACCGGATTTTCGGTGCGCGATCCACCAAGACGAAGGGGAAGTATAAGGCGCGGGACAGGGAAATCCGCCGCGCCATCAAGACGGCGGTGTTCAATGGACTTGCGAATCCAGACGAAGACAAGATCACGTTCTTCGAGACGCAGATCGAAAGGGCGCGTATTCGGCGCAAGGCGGCAGAGAAACCGGATTGGCAGACGGTTGAGAAACCCGTGCAGCAGGATTTCTTTGCGGCGACGACCGTGCAGCCGATGCTGATCAAGATCGACCGCAACGCCGACAAGCGCGAAGAGATCGACCGGGAGATCGGAAGGCTGGAGGAAGAAATCGCGAAGGAGCGTAGCAAAGTATCTCAGACAAACCTCTCCGCCGCGCAGGAGTACGCGAATCTCGTCGCGGGCTGGGATCCGTTTGACCAAAACGCATCCTCGTCCTTCTTCGACCCGAAATGGATGTTCAACATCTCCGATGGTTTCGATGTGGTGATCGGCAATCCGCCGTATTTTGTCATCAAGAACGATAATCCTTGCAAAGTACAATACGAAACTGAATGGAAGGTATTACAATCTGGACGGGTAAATATTTATCAACTTTTCTTTGGCTTTGCAGAGAAAACACTTAAGCGATCTGGTTGTGTATCGTATATTCATCCCAAAACGTTATTGGGGGATTCGTATCTTTCAGCAACTCGTAAGTTTATGCTTGAGAACTTTAAGGAAGTCTTGATTGTAAACATCGCAAATAGGCATGATACATTTGAGGCGATTCTTCAATCCGTCGTTGTTTCGTTATGGGCTGTAACCCCTGTGCTAGGAAAGTGTCGCGTAACAGAAATAACGGACAAGACCGCCATCGCAGGTTTGCATTATACAAATGTGACTCTTGATGATTTGATAACCGATGATGGACGAATTCTTGTTGCGCCGAACCGCCAAACATACTCTATTATTGGCAAAATTAAAACGACATCAACAAAGGGCTTTACATTTCATACAGGGAGCATTGAATGGAACAAATATAAGGAGTACCTTGCATCAGAACCAGACAGCAACAACGTTCAACTGTTATTCGGTGAGAATGTGCAACGTTACAGACTTGTTTCATCTCGCAAGCGTGCGAGTTGTTCTTTCCTTCATATTTCAAGTTTGCCCATGCTAAAGTCACCTGTGCTCGTCACACAGCGTACAACGGCGGTGGAACAGCCTTGGCGAATTATCGCCACATACATTGATCCTATGAAAGAAACAAACTCATTTGTCTCTGAAAATAGTATCAATGTGTTTACCGTTGCTTCTGAACGACAAGGAAAATTCTATTTGGCACTACTATGTTCGAGGTTTATGGATTATTACTTTCGTGTCTTCAATAGCAATACACATGTTTCATCTGGTGAACTTAATTCCTTACCAATTCCCACAGCTACGCTCGCGCAACAAAAGCCGATCATTTCCCTTGTTGACCGCATCCTTGCGGCGAAGAAGAAAGACCCGCAAGCCGATACGTCGGAGTTGGAGGCGCAGATTGACAAGCTCGTGTATGCGCTTTATGGTTTGACGGAAGAAGAGATTGCGGTGGTCGAGGGACAGAAGGAGGAGGGAAAAAATGGTAAGGCGGGGATACCAGCCCCATCGGCTTCGCACCAAGGTGGCGCGGCCAGAATCCGCCCCCTGCCAAAGAACACTCGGCCAAGGCGAAGGGACAATGACGAGGACGAGATGCTGGATTAGGGGGTCTGCAAGTCTCACAACGGGTGTTGTATGCGAAATCGGTGTTCGGTATAATAGGTGCCATGAAAATGCCGATAGACAGAATGGTGGCATACTCAGCCGACGGTGCGGCTGATGCCAAACGGGCGCAGAGCCGAACGGGCGGTGGCTGCCAAACGGGTGCAGTGCCAAACGGGCGGCGGCTGCCAAACGGGAGCAGAGCCGAACGGGCGGCGGCTGCCAAACGAGCGGGTGCCGGGGCAAACGGGGGGCAGACGGCATAGGCGCTACTGAACGTGGCGAAGAATTGGAGAAGTGCGATGGGAAGACTTCCGGGATTCAACTACAAAAAACCTTTCTTCTACATGGTGACGCTCAAGCGACTCGCCAATCTGGCCGCTTTCTCGCAGTTATTCGAGGGTGAAGAGCCGCCAACAGATGCGCAGGGGCGGAGATCGTGTCTGGTAGAGAATGAAATCACCCGTGCCTTTGAGCGGGTGATACGCGGATTTGCCGAGAAGTGGTGGGGGCTTTATCCGATTAATTGCTTTGCGATCATGCCGGACCACATTCACCTTCTCATGCATATCAAGGATTCGGGTGGTCAGATGGCGCTGGGGAAATACGTTTACCAGCTTGAAAAGGCGTTGGCGGAAGAGTATTGGAGGGTGGCGGCACATGGCGTGGCGGCTTCCGAACTTTCAGCTGCCGAACGGGTGGGATTGTCTGGCAAGGCGCGTTCCGTCGCGCCCATATTCGAGAAAGAATGGCACGATTGGATCGTGATGAAAAAAGGGCAGCTTGCCGCCTTCACGCGCTACATCGGAGAAAACCCCTATCGCGCCTGGCGGCGATTGCGGCATCGCCGCTATTTCAGCACTGTCCGGCGCATCACCTTTGCGGGACGCGAATGGTTTGCGTACGGTAACGCCGAGCTTCTTGAAAGACCGGTGATCGAGCCGTTCAAATGTTCGCGCAAGTGGTCTTGCGGCAACGCGGAGTGGAATGCGGCGGTTGCCAGAGCCGGGCGCATCGGTCCCGGCGGCGCTGGGGTCGGCACGTTCATGAGCCCGGGCGAGAAGGAATGCGGCAATGCCATCTACAGGGCGGGCGGTGCGTTGATCGTGCTACATCCCGAGGGATTCGGCGAACGGTGGCATCCGTCACGCAACAAGGAGGCGCTTTGCGCGGCGGGGAGGATGCTTTTCCTTTCGCTCTGGGAACCTGCGGCAGGCAAGCCGGATCGCGCAACGCTCTACAGGCGGTGCCATGAAATGGGGGATTTGGTGGCTAGCGCGATCGAAAGCACCTTGTCCAATGACGACTCGACAACGACGAGTTGATGACACGCGGGCAACGTCCAATTTCAAAATCCAAGGAGAAGAGCAACATGGCATTCATAACGAACCAGGAGAAGGAAGGCGCGACGACGCTGAAGAAGCGTCTGGCGGAGCTGACGACCCACGCGGAAAATCTCGACATGCTTGTCGGGTTCTTCTATTTTTCGGGCGTCAAGGTGATGGCCGAGGCGTTCCGCGACAGGCCGAACATGACGATGCGCGTCCTCGTGGGGATGGAGGCGGATTTGCACCGGGGGGAACTCGTCGAGATCAGCCATTCGAGCAAAGGGGCATCCAACGAGACGATCAAGGCGCGTTTCCTCGAAAGCCTGAAGAAGGCCGTCGGATCGGAGTTCGCCGACAGGCAGTCGTTCCATGAACGGCTCGTGATCTTCATCGCCCTTCTCGAAAGCGGGCGGCTCGACCTCCGCAAGACACGCGACCCGAACCATGCGAAGCTCTACATCTTCGAGCTGGACGAGACGCAGGTGGGGAACAAAAAGTACTGGATTACCGGATCCAGCAACTTTTCCGAGCCGGGGCTGATGCGGCGCAACGAGCTCAACGTGCAGATCGGGGACTTCGGAAGCCGGGAGGTGCAGAAGTATTTCGATGAACTCTGGGACGAGTCCGTGCCGCTCGCCGCGACGGAAGAGGACAAGAACGCCATTATCCGGATTTTGAAGGAGGCTTCCGTGGCGGCGGACATCACGCCGTTCGAGGCGTACTTCCTCGTCCTGCAGAACTACATCGAGCACCAGCAGACGAAGCTGAAGGAGCTGCGGATCGACAACATCCTCCACGAGGCGGGATTCACGAAGTACCGTTACCAGGTCGATGCGGTGGCGCAGGCGTGCGCGAGGCTGGAGGCCTACGGCGGTATCATCATCGCGGACGTCGTGGGACTCGGGAAGTCCATCATCGGCGGACTCATCGGCGCGCTGCGGGCGAAGCGCGGGCTGATCATCTGCCCGCCCGGCCTGATGGGCGATCCGAAGGGGGACGCGGGCGGCTGGTACGAGTACAGGGACAAGTTCAAGCTGCACGGATGGGAAATCTGGAGCAGGGGGAAGCTGGATGACCTGGAAGACAAGCTGAAGCACGACAACGCCTTCGACATGGTGATCGTCGATGAGGCGCACAACTTCCGGAACGAGCGGACCGAGGACTACGAGCGGCTCGCGAACATCTGCTTCGGGAAGGAGGTCGTACTCCTCACGGCGACGCCTTACAACAACCGTCCCGGCGATTTGCTCGCCCTGCTGAGGCTGTTCTCCAGCATGAAGAAGAGTCCGTTCGTGGTCGGCGGCGACCTGGAGCTGAAGTTCAACGCCTTCATCGCGAGGTTCAACTCCATCGCGCAGTTGCGCAGGATACTCGCGTACAGGAAGAAGCATCCCGAAGAGGCGAGGGAGCTTCATCAAAAGATCGTCCAGCTCCTCTTCGCCAGCGGGATCGAGCCGCTTCGCTGCGACTACGGGAACGACGAAAAGAAAACGGCGGCGGAAATCGAGCGCGCCTCGCGAAAACTGTCGGCGCAGATTCGGCAGATCATGGAAAAGATCGTGATCCGCCGCAACAGGCTGGATCTGTTGAGCGATCCGGACTACAAGGATGAGATCGACTCGCTCTCCAAGGTGCAAGACCCCAAGGAGCAGTTCTTCGAGCTCACCGACGAGCAGGACGCGTTCTACGACCGGGTGGTTAACGACTACTTCGGGGAAAAGGGCGTGTTCCACGGCGCGATCTATCATCCCCAGGCCTATCTGAAGAGCAGGGAGGGGACGGACGAGGCCCAGGAAAACCTGTACCACATGCTCCTCAGCTCGCTCGTGCAGCGGTTCGAGAGTTCCTTCGGCGCGTTCAGGAAATCCATCGAACGGGTGAAGGGAAGCCTGGAGATATCGCTCGCGTTCGTGGAGAAGATGCACGTGTTCCTCTACAGCCGCAGGGCGATGGAAAAGATCCTGCTGCTCGACACCAACGAGGAACGCGAAGAGGCGATGATCGCCGCCATCCTCGAACAGCAGGAGAAGTACGAGAAGAAAGGCGTGAAGACCAAGAACGCCATCTCGTACAACATCACGGGAGGCGATTTCAACGGAAAGGAATTCGTGGAGCACATCCGCGAGGATATCGCGCTTCTGGAGAAGATACTGGGCGAGATCAGGGAACTGAAACTCGAATCGAACGATCCCAAGGCGGCAAGGCTTGTGTCGGTGATCCAGAACGTGTTGGCCGGGAAGCATCCCGACATCACGGCGGAATCCGGATCGCCGAAACGGAAAGTGCTGGTGTTTTCCACCTTCGCGGACACGATACGGCACATCGGGGCGTTGCTTGAGAAGGAGTTTCCCGGCAGGGTGCTTGTCGTCACGGGGGACAACTTCGGCCAGAATCGGGCGTTCACGGTCAAGCGGAACTTCGACGCCTCGTTCGGGGAGCAGGCGGACGAATTCGACATCCTCCTGGCGACCGACAAGCTTTCCGAGGGCTTCAACCTCAACCGGGCGGGGGTAGTCGTAAACTACGATATCCCGTGGAATCCGACGCGGGTCATCCAGCGGGTCGGGCGAATCAACCGGATCGGCAAGAAGGTCTTCGAAAACCTCTACATCTTCAACTTCTTCCCCACGAAGAAGGGCAACGAGATCGTGGCGAACAGGCAGATCGCCGAGGCCAAGATGTTCGCCATCCACAAGATACTCGGCGAAGACTCGAAGATGTTCTCGATCGGGGAAGAGCCGAAGGCGGCGGGACTCTACCAAAAACTTTCGCATTTCGGCGAGGAGGAGGAAATCGGCTTCTACACAAGCGCCAAGAAAAAGTATCTGGCGGCGCGGCTTTTTCTCGAAGGTCATCATCCGGAGACCTTTGGGCGGATCAAAAGATTCCCGAACAATGTGAAGACGGCATGGGAGGGAGAGCCAAGGGAAACGATTCTCCTGCGCAGATCGGGACCCGGATTCTTCGCACTTGCGTACCGTCAGGAAACCGGGCAAATCGAGGAAATCTCCCTGGAGGATGCCATCGGCCGGCTGGAATGCGAATGGGAGACGCCGCGCGTCGCGTTCAGCCGAGAGTTCTGGCGGCTGCCCGATCCGGAGAATCAAGACGGATCGAAGGGCGGCATCTATGCGATGCTGAAGAGTTACCAGCCGGAGGACACCGCGAAGTCCGGGGCTGCCGGGCATTTGACCGAGACCGCGCAGGCCATTGCCGTGATCAACGGATGCAAGGGTGCCCTCCCGGAGGATTTGCAGCAATTCGCGGGTGATGTCGCGGAGGACATCCAGAACTACGGGACGATACCGCTGCAGACGGTCAAGAAGATCAAGGAGGCGGGGAACATCCAGAAGCCGGAAGAGAAAATCGCCGAACTGACGGCGGTTCTCACCAACCTTCTTGAGGTGAGAGGCGCCAACTATCTCGACCAGCTGAAGAAGAAATTCGAGACGGATGCCGTGATTGTGACCGTCGAGAAACGATAGTCAGGGATTGGGAAGGAGAATCATCATGCAAAGCAATGTCATATCAGTGAACACATTCGACACGGTCGATGTGAAGGAAGACCAGAAGACCGAGTTCAAGACCTCGATTTTCTTTGATCCGGAGACACATTCTCCAGGTGTCAAGCAGATGTCGAAAATTGCGCGGACGATGGCCGCATTCATGAACGCGGATGGAGGTATGCTGTATGTAGGCGTTACGGACGACAAGCAGATCAAGGGGATCGAAGGGGATTTGGAAGCTCTTGAGCTGTCAACGACTGCGCTTGTCGCCCATTCATCGCGTCATAGTGACAAGGGATGCGTCTATTATGCCACGCCGGATCATTATGAACTGAAGATCAGGGCAATCGCAAAGGCTTTCCTGGGTAATAACGCGTCCAAGTACATCGGAAGCATCCTCGTCAAGAAAATGGGCGGGAAACCGGTGTGCAGGATTGAGTTGAAACCCTGTCCGAAGGATGAGTTTGTGTATGCCTACTGGCACAATCCCGTGACGCATGTGGAAGTTGCCGAGATCATCGTGCGCACAGGCAACCAGAACACGAGGCTGGAAGGCGAGAAACGCGACGAGTTTGTGACGGAGCGCGTGAAGGCCGGGTTCGACGCGCAGCTGAAGGCGGTGCGCGAATCCGTGGCGGCGGCAGGAACGGGAGCGCACGGCGCGGATGCCGTCCTGGCGTCTGTGCGGGAACTGCTTGCGAAAATTGACGCCCAGCACGTGCAGGGGGAGAAGATCACCGTGAGCGGCGGTCAACCGTTCACGGAGGAGGCCGTCACGGCAACGAAGAGGCCGAAGGCGCTCGCGTGGGAGGGACAGCATTACGCCGAGGTGAGCGGCTGGCAAGAACTGGTGCTGAAGGTGCTGGAGAAGCTGCAGGAGATTGACGCGGCGAAGTTCGACGAGCTGGCCGGGCGGAAAGAATTCCTGAAGCAGCTCATCCGGATTCGGAAGCCGAAAGAAAAGCACCCGGAATGCTATCCGGTGAAGTTCGGTGCGGAAGGGAAGGTGCGCATCAAGAAGTCGCTCGGAAACAAGGTCTATCTCTGGCAGGAGGACAAGGTGTTGCGCAAGATCATCGCGGCATTCGGTGTCGATGTCTCGAAATTCATGTTCGTGGCCGGGTGAGTACGGGGCAATAAGTGGCTGCGGGGCTTTGGATGGTTAAAAGATTAAATGGTTAAATCGCCGCTGACGCGGCTTTAAATCAGCCTGATCCGCTCCGCCGCGTCCTCCGTAGCCTTGCGTAGGATGGATCGCGTCCGCCTTGTCCCGACGCCTGTTCTCGGGGAACGTGTTCTTAGAGCGGGGGGGCGGCGTGTAGCGCGTTTTACGTTAGAAATAATAAAGGGGATTTACAATCAGGAACTCCGAAATCCAAATCCGGTAAATGACCATAAATCCCCAAACACGTTTTTCATCATAGCAGAATTTTTTCGCAGGTGTAAATAGGGAATTGAAGATGGTTCAAAAATTGTGGATGAGTAAGAAAGGGGAACCGTTGCCTGTTTGTCATGGAACTCCCCGTTTAAGGCGGACGCGCATGTTGTGTGTTCAGCAATGCGGACGCGACGAGTCGCGTCCCTCCCATCCTCCGTATGAGGCGAATCGGAAACGCGCATGTTGTGTATTCAGCAATGCGGACGCGACGGGGCGTGCCCATCCCTTTCATGTTGTTGCCGAAAGCATGAGATTTTTTTGCCAATCTTGATATTTCAATTTTGTGGTTGAAATGCTATTCTATTGGCCTGGAGATGAAAGCGATGAATGTGAATCAAATCAATCCTTCCACTTTACGGATTACCGATGTGCGTTTTGCCGACATTGACGGCGCGCCGAAACGTTGCACGTTGATCAAGGTCTATACGAACCAGGGGCTGATCGGTTACGGCGAAGTGCGCGACGCTTCGAGCCGTACCTATGCCGCGATGCTGAAGAGCCGGATTCTCGGTGAGAATCCGTGCAACATCGAGAAGATTTTCCGCCGGATCAAGCAGTTTGGCGGTCACTCGCGTCAGGCGGGCGGCGTCTGCGGGATCGAGGTCGCGCTTTGGGACCTGGCCGGCAAGGCGTGGGGCGTTCCCGTCTGGCAACTGCTGGGCGGCAAGTTCCGCGACGAGGTTCGGATTTACTGCGACACCGACTCGGAGGGTGGCGGTCGCGACATGGGACAGGCGCTGGTGGAACGCATGAAAAAAGGCTTCACCTATCTGAAGATGGATCTCGGCATTGAGCTGTTGATGAATCAGCCGGGGTGTCTCAGCGCACCTCTCGGTTTCCTGGAGACGATGAAGCGCGAGAAGAAGGTTTTCGTCACGCCGCACGGGTCGATCAATCCCGCCGCGATGCGTGGTGAGGCCTACGAGTTGTTCAGCACGGCGCATCCGTTCACGGGCATCCACATCACCGAGGCGGGACTGGACTATCTGGAGAACTACATGGCGGAGGTCCGCAAGGAAATCGGAAGCGAAATTCCGATTGCCATCGACCATCTGGGGCACATCCCGTTGGAGGACTGCATCGCGTTGGGGCGCCGGCTGGAGAAGTACCATTTGGGCTGGATGGAGGATCCGTTGCCTTGGCAGATGACCGATCAGTACGTCCGTCTCTCCCGCGCACAGAACACGCCGCTGGGGACGGGCGAGGACATCTACCTGAAGGAAAACTTCCTGCCGCTCTTGCAGTCCGGTTCGCTCGCTGTGGTGCATCCGGATGTGTTGACGGCGGGCGGTATCGGCGAGACGAAGAAGATCGGCGACTTGGCGGAATCTTACGGCGCGGCGATGGCGATCCACATGGCGGAAAGCCCGATTGCCTGCATGGCGGCGGTCCATGTCGCGGCGGCAACTCGGAACTTCACCGCGCTGGAAGTCCACTCCGTGGATGTCCCGTGGTGGGAGGATCTGGTGAAGGGGCTTCCCAAGCCACTGATCCAAAACGGATTTATCGCCGTTCCCGACGCACCCGGCCTGGGGATCGAGTTGCTGAACGAAGAACTGATTACGGAGAAGCGCCATGCCGACTTCCCGACGCCGTGGAACCCCACCGACGAGTGGGACGGCGAATGGGCGAATGACCGGCAGTGGAGTTAACCGCCGCAACCTTGCGGAGGCGATGATACCGAAACCGACGAGAGGAAGAAGAAATGGAAACGAGAAATTCGAACTACAAATGGTTGGCGCTTGCGTTGTTGTGGGTGGCGTTCTTCCTGCAGCAGGGAACGCGGCAGGTGTTCAGTGCCACGCTCAGCTCGATCCAGGGATCGCTGGCCGTGACTCCGGCGCAGATCGGTCTGGTCGCGACCATCTTCACGTTTGCCTACGGGTTGAGCGTGCCGTTCGCGGGCGTCGCGGCTGACCTGCTGAACCGCAAGTGGATGGTGGTCTCGGGTGTGTTCGTCTTCTGCCTCGGAATCTTCGCGTCGGGGTTTGTTTCTGCGCTCGGACTCCTGATCGTTACCTACGGTTTGCTCAACGGCTTCGGGCAGTCGTTCTACTATCCGTCGGCGACCTCCATCATCAGCCAGTTGCACAAGGAGACGCGCGCGACGGCGCTTTCCATTTTGCAGATGGGGCTGTACACCGGTATCATCGGATGCAGCGCGGCGGCGGGATTCTTGGCGGAGTCGGGAACGGACGGCTGGCGCACGGCGTTTCGCATTTTCGGCGGCATCGGCATCTTGTGGGCGGTTGCGCTGGTTTTCCTGTTGAAGGACACGCGTCCCGCAAAGGCGCAGCCGCAATCGCTGGGTGACAACACCGCTGCCGTTCCCGAACGCAAGGCTTCGCTCGGCGAGGCGTTCGGCGTCTTCATTTCCAATCCCGCCGCCGTGATGCTGGCGGTGGGGCTGGGCATGATGATCTATGTGGATGTCGGATTCAAGACGTGGATGCCCAACCATCTCCAGGATACGTTCCAGTTGGCGAAGGGACCGGCGGCGCTGAACGCGGTGCTGTGGCACTACCTGGGCGCGTTCGTGGGCGTGACGCTGGGCGGACGCATCTCGGATCAGCTGGTGGCGAAACGTCCCTCCGTGCGCATGGAGACGAACATTCTCGGTCTCGCGTGCGCCGTGCCGTTCATCGTGTGGATGGCGTATGCACCTTCGCTGATCGCCTGTTGCGTGGCGATGGCACTCTTCGGTGTCTTCCGCGGCGTCTATGACTCGAACCTCATGGCTTCGCTGTTCGACATCATCCCGCAACGTTACCATGCCTCCGGTGCCGGCATCATGCTCTGCTTCGGATTCGTGTTCGGTTCAACCTCGCCGACGGTTCTGGGCATTTTGAAGGAGCGCTTCTCGTCCGCAACGGGACTTGCCTCGCTTGCCGCATTCTACCTTGCAGGGGCAGCCGTGATCTTCCTCGCCCGGCGTGTTTTCTTCTGCCGCAAGAAAGTGGCGTAACCGTCAGCCAGAACGGGCATGAACATGAAGTCAAATCCCCCTGTTCCTTTTTCACGCCAACGATTCTTCTTTCATGCAGAGACGCGGAGAGGCGAAGATTCTGCCAATTTGCGGCGGTTTACAACAACGCGTGTCAATCTAGGGGAGTCCGCCGCCCGCGTTCGCACGGAAATGGATCGCTCCCGCGCCTATGCGGGCGGATGGCATTCCCGAGTCATCCGTGTATTCCGTGTCGGGGAAGTTGCCTCCGCGTTTCTCCTGTGTATCAGCGCGGTCTCCAGTCTCGCGGCGGAGGCGAAGTCACCCCTCACCGGCGAGGAATTGGGCGCCGCCTACCAGGCGCAGTGGAATCGTCAGCTGAACGCCGAGATCGACGCGCGCATTGAGAAGTTCCGTAAGGGGGATGCCGTGGCAAAGGGATTCGCTCCGGGATCGACCGTTCGCATTCGGCAAGTGGAAAGCGCCTTTCTGTTCGGCGCGAATCTCTTCAACTTCGACCAGTTCCCGGACCATGAGAAAAACCTGAAGTACCAGCAGGGATTCCGCAACCTGTTCAATGCCGCGACGATCGGTTTCTACTGGAAGAACTTCGAGCCGTTACGCGGGCAGAACCGTTTCCTGCCGGGGCCGCATGACGCGGAATCGTTCTGGGCGACTTGTCCGAACCCGACCGCGCAGAACGAATGGCGTCGTCCCGCGCCGGAACCGCTCTTGCGCTACTGCGAGGGAAACGGGATTTCCGTACATGGTCACGTGATGATCTATCCGCCGTTTCATCCCGCCTGGCTGGCGCAGTTGCACGGCGCGGAGTTGGAGGCCGCCTACGCCCAACGCATCCGCGACCTCGCGGCGTTCTACAAGGGGCGGATTCCGCAGTGGGACATCGTGAACGAAAGCGTCAACCGCAGTTGCACGCCCGACGCACCGAACGACGACATCTGCTGGGGTCGGAAACAGCTGGAAGTCCCGAAGGACTACACCTTTGTCTGCTTCAAAGAGGCGGAGAAAATGCTGCCGCCGGAAGTCAAGCTGGTGATCAACGATTCGTGGCGTCCGATCTATCCGCCGTTCATCCGTTCGCTGCTCAAGCGTGGCGCGAAGATTGATGTCGTCGGTATCCAGATGCACATCTTCACCAAGCAGGCCGCCGCGCAGATCGCGCGAGGGGAGAAGGTTACGCCGAACAATACCTCGTGGAATCCCGCCGACCAGATTCAGATGCTGAAACAACTGGACACGCTCGGTCGTCCGATCCACCTGAGCGAGATCACCATCCCGGCGCCGGAGGAGAATGCACGCGGGGAGGATATCCAGGCTCGGTTGTTGCGCGACAACTACCGTCTCTGGTTCTCCTGGCCGACGATCAACCGCATTACGTACTGGAACGTCGTGGATCATGTCGGGATGGAGATTCTCCCATCGGGATTCTTTGCGCGGGATATGCGGCCCAAGGCTGTCGCCTGGGCGCTTGACCGCTTGGTCAACCACGAGTGGCGCACAAACATGACCTCTCCGGCGGATGCCGATGGAACGGTGCGTTTTCGCGGATTCAAGGGAAAGTATCTGTTGACCGGAACGGGGACCGACGGGAAACCGTTGGATTTGGCCATTACGGTAGAGTGACGGAAGTTGGAAAGGAGAAAGAAATGGATAAAGACGATGTCCAGTTGGCAAAGCGTTTTGACTTGCACGGAAAGACCGCGCTTGTCACCGGATCGGCGCGCGGGATTGGTCGCGCCATCGCGATCGGCTTGGCGGAGTACGGCTGCCGCGTGATCGTACACGGTTCCCGCGACAGCGAACCTTTGCGCACGGCGTTGGAAAAGGTGAGGCAGTTCTCACCGGATAGCTTCTCGATTTACGCCGATCTGGGAAGCCGCGAGGCGGTTGAAGCGATGCTTCAGGAAATCGCGGGCAAAGGGGTGTCGCCCGACATCCTCGTGGCGAACGCCTCCGTGCAGTACCGCGTTCCATGGGACAAGATCACCGAGGAAGAGGCGTTGACGCAGATGCGCATCAACTTCCACGCCACCCTGCAGCTGGTGCAGGGGTTGGCGCCCGCGATGATCGAGCGGAAATGGGGACGCATCGTGGCCGTCGGCAGCGTGCAGGAACGTCGCCCGCATCCGCAGATGGCGGTCTATGCGGCGAGCAAGGGGGCACAGGAAAATCTGGTCCGCAACCTTGCCTTCCAGTTCGCGCAGTACCGCGTGACAGTGAACAATCTCTGTCCCGGCGTTTTCGCGACCGACCGCAACGCCGAGGCGCTTGACAACCCGGTCTATGCGAAGCAGGTCACGGACGCGATTCCCATGCATGACTACGCGCTCCCGGCAGATGCCGCCGGTGCCGCGCTCCTGCTCTGCTCGGAGGCGGGACGGTATATCACGGGGGCGACCCTGATGATCGACGGCGGACTCAGTCTGCCCAAATGATTTCCGAAAACAAGGAGAAAGCCATGAGCGAAGAAGAAGGAATGCTTCAAAAAGAAGCCAAGATGATGAAGTTGGAAAACCTGATCCGTGAGCGGGAAGGGATTTCTACGAAGGAATTTCCGATTCCCGTCGAGGAACTGCTGGCACGCTACGAGCAGCTCTACACGGGGGCGATCAGCGACGTGATGCGCGAGTTCTGCCTGTTGGACCAGGCGATGCCGGGATACCTGCAGCCGCTTCGCTTCGAGGATGTCCGTGCCGGTATCGCTTTCACCGTGAAGAGTTCGCCGAACGTGCAGATCACCGGCGAGATGACTTTCCGCACGAAGATGCTTGACGACATGGGGCCGAACCACTTCGTCGTCTGGGACACCTCGCACGATGAGAAGGCGACGCTTTGGGGCGGCGTGATGACCGCCACCGCCTACGGGAAAGGCGTTCGTGGCGCGGTGATCGACGGTGGCATCCGCGACACGAAGCAGATTCTTGAAAAACCGTTCCCCGTGTTCTACAAGTACCGCATCCCCAATGGCTCCTTGAGCCGTTGCCTCATCACGCACTACCAGATCCCGATCAAGATCGGCGATGTGCTGGTCAAACCCGGTGACGTGATCTTCGGCGATTGCGACGGCGTACTCTGCGTCCCGCGTGACATCGCCTACGATGTGCTGCTGCGTGCCGAGGAAATCCGCGCCAACGAAAAGAAGATCTTCAGTTGGGTCGCCAACGGCGAATCCATTCACCAGATCACCGAAAAAGGCGGCTACTTCTGAGGTGGCTTACCGTTCGGTGCCGCGCCATGTGGGGGATCTTGGGCTTGCTCCTCCCGCGCCAAGAATGGCGCGGCACAGAACAGGTGAATGCTTTTTTATCGTAGCATTCGCTTACTTGGCGGCGTCCGCGTCGATGTGGAAGGCGCCGAGCGGGAGGCCAACCTCATTGTAGAGGCAGCCGTACCAGGGACGGCTGTAGAGATAACGGAGCTTCTTCGGTTCCGCCACGCCTTCGGCGGACACGATCAGTTCGCTTCCGTTCATTACGCCGTTGGAACGGTATCCCTGCTGTTTCTTCACCTGCAGGTTCTCCAGTTGGGCGGGAACGAACTTGCCGTCGGCACCCGCGATCTCGAATCCCGTTTGGGGATTCCAGTCGGGATTGTACACGAACCAGCCTTTGGCGTCATGGAAGGTGAGCTTGAACTGGTTCCCCTCGACCTTCCAGCTCTTCAGCGTGGGCGAATTATCCACAATGTCGTTGAATCCGTAGTCACGCTTGAGCGCATGGAGGGCGAGACGCTTTCCCACGATGTACTTCTGGTTCGGATGGATGTCCGCCAGGTTGCCGTAGTCGTTGATCACCGCCATGCCCGCGTTGGGTTCCTCGGCGTCGAACTTCGCCTGCGCCTCCTGGATGAGGGCGATCTTGTCGAATCCCCACGGGGCGAGCTGCACGAAGTAGAGCTTGAGGTTCGGGTTCTCAAACTGCTTCGCCCATCCGCGATAGAGCGCGTGCATCAGGTCCGCGTAATGATTCGGATCTCCCGCATTGGAGCAGCCCTGATACCAGATGAAGCCCTTGATGGCATACGGGCACCACGGCGCTACCTGCTCGTTCCACAGGACGGTCGGCTGCTGATGCGCATTTTTGTGATAGGGGGCTTTCTCGCTTGCCTTCGTCTCTTCCGGCGTGTAGATTTTGGCGGTCGCCTCGGCCTTACATGCGGGAACGGCTTCAAATCCGCATTTCGGGGTCCACGGCTCGACACGCGTGCCGCCCCAGTAGGAGCCGATCACCGCCACGGGGATGTCCAGCGCCCCGTAGAGTTCCAGCGCGTAATAAACGCCCATCGCGGAGAAACTCGATCCACCCATGAGGTTCTCCTTGTTGAACTCCTTCCACTCGACCTTCCTGTCGAAGCTCTCTTTCGGCTCCGCGCTCCACCGGTAGTTGGATGTATAGGCGAAACGGACGGCCGGTTTCCGCGTCATCTGCGCGGTCAACGCGCCGTAGGCGTCGCGGAAATGCGGATTGCCTCCCCAAAGGGGAAGTTCGGTGTTGGACTGTCCGCAGACGAACCAGACTTCACCGACCAGCACGTCGCGGCATTCGACCGCGTTGGATTTGCCCTGCGCCTTCAACGTGCGGCTCTCCTTGCTCGCCGGCATGGGCGGCAACTCCGTACGCCATTTCCCTTTCTCGTTCGCGACCGCCGTTGCCGACGCGCCGCCGAACGTGACGGTCACCGACTCGCCCGCATCTGCGGTACCCCACACGCGAACCGCCGTCCCGCGTTGCAGAACCATCTTGTCACCGAAAATCGATGCGAACTTCACTTCGCCGCTCGCAACGCAAGCCGCCGCGCAGAGACTCAACCAAACCAGTTTCTTCATAGTCATCCCTTCATTTCTTCGCCACGGAGTCACCCATTTTCGCACCTGCGGAAATCAGGGGCATCCTGTAAGATGTGGCAACCGGAAGCGCAATTCCGCTGAAACAAGAATCGCTGTTCCGCAGTCACGGGTGACATTATACCAAAATGGTTCAAAGGTTAAAGGATTAAACCTAGATTCCTCGCGTAGGAAGAGTCGTAGTCGGGAATGCGCGGGAAACGGGAAAATGGGGGAATTAGGCTGGAGGACGCTGGACTTACGCGGTTTTCGGGGCGGTGGCGGAAGATGGGAAAAACGGTGGCGGGAAGGGACGGAATCTAGTCGAAACGGGAAA
>JAFSTA010000234.1 GCA_017450695.1 Kiritimatiellia bacterium
ATGGTGTATTTATCCATCTCACCCAAATGGTGAAGAGGAGATTTCATTCTTTTCTTCTTACGGATATTCATCTTTGCGATCTTTGCGTTCTTTGCGGCAAAAAATACAGAGGCGGGGAGGTCTCAACAGAGGAATATAGGAATTAAGCGTGTCAAGCATTGCGGATGCGATCCATCCTGCGCAAGGCTACGGAGGATAGGCAAGCGCGTAGGGAAAATGAAATCGCTTCGCTTTGAAATGGTTAAATGGTTAAATTGAACCGGGGCGATTCCTGAACCTTCGCGCTTGCGGACGCGACAGACGGATCAGCCCGATTTAAAGCTGCGTCAGAGGCGATTTAACCATTTACTCCAGGTGCCAGCCCCATTTAGGTCGCGAGGCCACTTAGGCGGCGCAGCCGCCACTTATCTGCCTTCCTCCGCCTCTCAACCGGCGCGTAGCGCCTTTGCGCATTTCTGTGGAATACGGGCGGCGGGCGAACCACCTAACCACCGAACCACTAACCACCTAACTTTGAACTGGCAGGCAGAGGTTATTTCTTGAGCTTCGCCAGTTCCTCGCGAAGGGCTTTCACCTCTTCCTTCAGTCTGGCTACTTCCCGCGGAACCATGAGCGACTTGGCGAACTCGCGCTTGGGAACCGCCGGAGCGCCCAGCACGTACTCGCCGCTGTCGATGTCCTTGGAGACGCCCGCCATCGGCCCGACCTGCGCCATGTCGTGTACGGTGATGTGTCCGGAGATTCCCGCCTGCGCCCAGATGAGGCATCCGTTCCCGATGCGCGCGCTTCCCGCCACGCCGGACTGTGCGATCAAGCCGCTGCAATCGCCGACCTGCACATTGTGCCCGATCTGGACCAGGTTGTCGATCTTCGTGCTGTTGCCGATCCTCGTGCGGCCGAAACGGGCGCGGTCGATCGTCGTGTTGCTGCCGATCTCGACATCGTTTCCCAGCTCGACGATTCCGAGTTGCGGAATCTTATCGACGCGGATCGTGCCGTCCGGCTGAAAGACGGGATTGAACCCGTAGCCGTCGCCGCCGATCCGAACGCCGCAATGGAGGATGCAACGGTCGCCCATGACGCACCCTTCGCGGATCGTTACCTGCGGATAGATGTGGCAAGCCTTGCCGACGCGCACATGCTGGCCGATGAAGACCTGCGCCTCGATCACGCTGCCGTCGCCGATTACCGCGCCGTCCTCCACCACCGTCCACGGTCCGATATAGACCTCCGCGCCGATCTTCGAGCTCTCGGCGATTACGGCGGTCGGGTGGATGCCGGGCTTGCGCACCGGTTCGGGCGGCGCGAACCAAGGCGCCGCCGTCGCAAACGCGCCGTTCGGATCCGAAACGCGAATCAGCGCTTTGGCCGTGGTGGGGGAAGCCCACTGCTCAGAGACCAAAACCGCGCTGGCCTTTGTCTCCTGCATCTGCCGGGCATACTTGTCCGAATGCAGAAACGACAGATCGCCAGGTCTGGCCTCCTGCAAACTGGCGAGCGCCTGGATCTCTATCGAGCCGTCGCCTTCGACCGTACCGTTCAACCGTTCCGCGATTTCCTGAACCGTCATAGTGCCGTCCGCTCCGAATCCGTTTGTCCGATGCTACTTCTTCGACTGCGCCTCGCGCTCTTTCTTTTCCTCGGCTGCGTCCTTCGCCTTCGCGTCGTGGCGAACCTTCGGATCTACCCCGAGCTTCCGGAGTACACCGTCCGTCACGTCCAGCGAAGGATCCGCATACGGCATGGCCGTGCTGTCCAGAATAGCCTTCAGTCCATTTTCCTTGGCGTATTCGGTGACCTTCTCGCGGATACTTTTGGTGATCTGGTGAAGCAGACGACCGTCCAGATCCTGCAGTTCCTTCTGGTAAGAGCGCATACTCTCGCGGATCTTGGAATCCGCCTCCGCCAGCTGGTCTCGGCACTTCAACGCCTTTTCCTCGGCCTCGCGGCGGGCCTTCTCGCCCAGCGCCGGATTGCGCGCTTCCTTCACGGCGTCCTCGTATGCCTTGCGCAACTCATCGAAACGATCACGTTCCCTGTCGAGCTTCGCCTGATAGTCCTTTTCCGTATTGCGGATGAGTTCCCGGTCGCGATCACGCGAAGGATGGAAGCGGACCAAATCCGCCATGTCCACCGTCGCCTCAACCGCGTTCGACACGATTGTCGCGCAAACCATCGCCAAGATCACCAATAACTTTTTCATACCTTACTCGCTCTTTCTGCCCCGAAGGGCGTTGATGTGTCAACACAAAAACCGTTTATTCAAACCCGATGAGGAAGGAGAAGAACTCCTCGTCTGTGTCGCCGTCGTCGTCCTTGACCGGCTTGGCGAAGTCCAGGCGGATCGGGAAGCCGGGGATGTCGATGCGAAGGCCGCAGCCCACCGTCACCGCCACGTCC
>JAFSTA010000235.1 GCA_017450695.1 Kiritimatiellia bacterium
ACCTCACGCAAAGTCCGCAAAGTTCGCAAAGGGAAGGATGTCGGCCACTTCGCGTACTTGGCGAACTTGGCGTGAGACCATGACATGAAAACTTCTGGGTTTAAACACGGCAGACCTTTGTTGAATTATACAGATGCGCCCGTCCTCCTGCCACCCTCCTATTTCCCTTTGAATCTTTCGCCAGTTTCCTGTATAATGGGCGGCACGAGAGGAGAATGTATGAGAACACGAATGATTTGGTTGGGATGCTTACTGGTCTCCGCGTGGTGCGCGGTTGCGGAAGAGGCGTTGCCGGTGAAGCCGAATGAGCTGCGTCCGGCGGTCACGAATCATGTCTTGCCCGGGCGCAGGACGTTGTCGGCACCTTTGCCGGCCGCCGCCGTGAAAGAAGAGGGGAAAGAGGAAGCGGCACCGGCTCCGCAGGAGTATGTCCTGGTGCGTCCCGGTATGGCCCGGATTTCCAGCGGGGAGAACGTGGGCACGAACGGCGACCACGATGTCGGCTCCTACCGCCTCAAGCTGGAGGCGCCCTTCCACATGGATGTCACCGAGGTGACGTGGAAACAGTGGAAGGAGGTGCGTGAGTGGGCAATGACGCGTCCCGATCTCGATCCCAATCTCGACGCGGCTTCGCGCACGTACTACACCTACGAAATCGCCGAGGGAAACGGCAAGGGTGACGACCATCCCGTGACGGGCATCACTTGGTTCGACTGTCTCAAGTGGTGCAATGCGCGGAGCGAGAAAGACGGGCTGGTCCCCTGCTACACCATCAGCGGAACGATCCTGCGCAGCAAGGCGGACAGTGCGCCGGACTGCAATTTCTCCGCGACGGGGTACCGTCTGCCGACCGCGCTGGAGTGGAACTACGCGGCACGCGGCGGACTCATCGGCAAGCGGTTCCCGTGGGGCGACCGCATCACGCACGACAACGCCAACTACTTCAGCGCGGAGAATATGCGCGATGCCGACGGGCGCGTCTATGACACGAGCGTGACGCGCGGCTGCCACCCGAAGTACGCGACGGGCGCGTTCCCGTACACCAGTCCCGTCAAGTCGTTCCCGCCCAACTCCTACGGGTTGTACGACATGATGGGGAATGTCGCCGAATGGATCTGGACGCCGAAGGGCGGCATCCGTTCCACCTGCGGCGGCAGCTGGGACGCCGACGCGCGCGGACTGCGCAACGGCATCACCTCGGCGCACGACGGCGTGAACGAGAAGAGCGACACCATCGGATTCCGTACAGTGCGTGCCGCAGGTCAGTAACTCAGAGCTGAGAACTTTATGAGACAAGGAGGAACGGGATGAATATCGAGTGTATCCCGACCGGGATGTACGAGGCGAACTGCCTCTTTCTGTGGAACGATCCGAATCAGGTGTGGGTGGTCGATCCCGGCGCGGACGGCGACGCCTTGGTGCGCGCGTTGCGCAAACGCAAGTTGACGCCTTGCCTGGTGCTGCTGACGCACGGCCACTTCGACCACATCGGCGCGGTCAATGAGATCGTCCAGGCGTATCCGGGCATTCCCGTTTACCTGAGTGCGCTGGATGCCGAATTCGCCTTCTCGCCGGTGAACCAGACCTACGGCTATCCGCCCACGGAACGTCCCGCGACGCTGGACACCTCGTTCGGCGACGGCGACACGCTGTCTGCGGGCGGGCTCTCCGCGCGGATTCTCCAGACGCCCGGCCACACGCCCGGTTGCCGCTGTTTTTATTTCGAGGCGGACAAGGTGCTGGTGACCGGCGACACGCTCTTCTGCGGTTCCTGCGGACGAACGGACTTCCCCGGCGGCAGCTGGAAAGAGATGAGCGAATCGCTGAAACGCCTGCGCCAACTCCCCGATGACACCGCTGTCTGGTGCGGCCACGGCCCCGACACGACCATCGCCCAAGAGAAGCAGGGCAACCCGTATTTCCGGGAATAGGCAGTAGGCAGCTGAGAAGCGGGAAAAACCGGTCATGAGTGCGGAAGAACTACGATATTATGTGTTGGTGTTCGCGATTTTCTCGCTGGGGTTCGGCGCCTGCATCGGCAGTTTCCTGAATGTCTGCATCTGGCGGATTCCACGCGGCGAATCGATCGTGCGACCGCGCTCGCATTGCCCGAAATGCGGGATGCTCATTCCGTGGTATCTGAACATCCCCGTGTTGAGCTGGTGCTGGCTGCGGGGCAAGTGCGCGAAGTGCAAGGAACCGATCTCCTTCCGCTACACGCTGGTCGAGATGCTGACGGCGATGCTCTTCCTGCTGGTCTATATGCAGCTCGTCTCGCCCGCGAACCTCGGCCTGCAACCGCTGGCGACGCCGTTCCAAGTGCCGTGCTACTGGCTCTTCATCAGCGGACTGATCGTCGGCACCTTCGTGGATTTCGACCACTTTATCCTGCCCGACTCGATTACGCTCGGCGGCATGGCGATCGGTCCCGTCCTCTGCGCCCTGGTGCCGCAGCTCCAGGGCGAGAAAATCTGGTACCACGGCCTGCTCTGGTCGGGTATCGGAGAGGTCGTGGGATTCGGCCTCCTCTTCGCCGTCGCCTGGATCGGCGAGCTGGTCTTCAAGAAGGAGGCGATGGGCTTCGGCGACGTGAAGCTCATGGGGGCGATCGGCGCGTTCCTCGGCTGGAAGGCGGTCATCTTCACCGTCTTCTTCTCCTCCCTGCTCGGCAGCGTCTGCGGACTCTCGCTGATGGCGGTGAAGGGGGCGAAACTGCAAAGCCGCATTCCCTTCGGACCGTACCTCGCCGCCGCCGCCGTGGTCTGGATCTTCTGGGGCCCCGCGCTGTTGCGCGCCTATCTCTCGTTGGCGGGGGGCAAATGACGGCTGGCGCAGAGACGTTTCCCGTGGTGGAGATCTTCGCCTCCCGGCAGGGAGAAGGCGCGAACACCGGGCGCGAGGCGGTTTTTGTCCGTCTCGGCGGATGCAACCTCGCCTGCCCCTGGTGCGACACCGATTTCACAGACGCCCGCATCTGTACGACCGAGGAAATCTTGGCGGAGGTGCGCCGCGTCTCGCCCGTGCGTTCCGTTCTCGTTACGGGCGGCGAACCGTTGATCCACCCGCAGATCGGCGCCCTGCTCTCCGCGTGGAAAGGAGAAGGCTACTGGATCGGTATGGAGTCCAACGGCGTGTTGCGTCCCGACGCCGAGACGCGCGCCTCGCTGGACTACCTCACCGTCTCGCCGAAGGCGCACGAGGCGAACCGCTACCGATTGGAAACGATGACGCGCGAGGCGGAAGAGGTGCGGATCGTCGTGGATGGCGCGGTCGAATCCTTCTGTCGCGAGATGCGCGAACGGATCACCGCCCGCCACTACTTCCTCTCCCCCTGCGAACGCGGCGGCGCCTTCAACTGGGACGAAACCGTCTGCGCACTAGGAACCCTCAACCTCGACCTGCCGCCCGGCGCCACGCCGTGGTTGCTCTCCGTGCAAACCCACAAGCTTGCCGGATTCCGGTAGCCCCGCGCGTGTAGCGGGTAGGGCGAGTCCCACCACCACAGGCCGATTGCGCCAGGCCACGTGGCACCACCTAGCCTTGAGCTTATAGGCAAGGTTTTAGAGAGCCGGTCACGACGAGACAATCCTTCGCGGTTCTGCGTAAGACTTTCAACCGAGAATTTTGGCTTGGATTTCTTCCACGGAGGAATACAAGGTTACTCATAGTGTGTCCACATCCGCAAGATTTTGACTACGTGTTCTTCCGGAAGGACCTGGTACACGAGTCGGTGCTGGATATTGATTCGGCGAGACAGGGTACCTTTCAGATTCCCGACCAGGGCCTCGTATGCCGGCGGGGTCTGGAACGGATTGCTTGCGATGAGATCGAGCAAGCGTTCGACATTCGGCCTCAGCCCGGATGACGAAATCTTTTGGGCGTCCTTTTGCGCCTGACTCGTATAGACAAGTCTCCAGTTCACCACTCCAAGTCCTCGGCGCATTCAGAAATCGGCGTCTTCATTCCGGCGATGATTGAATCAGCGAGTCCGGGTACCCCATTTAAATAAAGCGATTCCTGGATTGCTTGCCAATCTTTCATCGAGATGAGAATCGCCTGGTTACGCTTTCCGACAATACAATAACTCTGATGTTCATTGGCAACTTCGTCAATGAGACCAAAGAGATGCTTTCTCGCATCGGTGACTGTCAAGGTTGGCATTGTGATGTACTCCTTACATAATCAAAGAGCCGTATCGTACCATTTTGCGTACCATTTGTCAACCTATAAAAAGTACGCTGTAAAAAGTACGCCTTGGGACCGCTCGTCGCCCGTCTCATGACGATGGATATTGAAAGCAAACGACACGAGACGTAAGCCATGAGAATGGGCACAAGCGATCACCGCCGCATCGGGGAAGCGACAAGAGCGCCGCTTCCCCGAACTGCGGCGCGGATCTTGCCGATTTAAAGCCTCCGAAGGAGGCGATTTAACCATTGAATCGTTTCACTTACTTCAGGCCCATAGGGCCATTTAGGCGGCGCAGCCGCCACTTATCTACCTCCACGCTTCTCAGCCTCTCAGCTGGCGCAAAGCCGCCTCTAACCACTCAACCACCCAACCTTGAGCTTATAGGCAAGGTTTTAGCTTGTAGCTGGTGGGCTAGAGGGGCTAGATCCTCTAGTCATTCTAGACGGTGCGTGGCGAGCTACCCCCCTAACCAGCTAACCTTAAGCCAGCCGCCTCACATCTTGATCGGCACGACGCGGGTGTTCGTGAGGCGGCGCACGGTGAAGTTCAACTCCTTCTTCCCCTTTGTCTTTTCGAGGAAGTCTTTCGCGGACTTCACGCCCTCGCCGTTCACGTCGATGATGAGTTCGAGCGGTCGGATACCGGACACCGCCGCCACGCCTCCGCTCTTGACCTTCGCGACAACCACGCCGGGCGCGTTCTCGTCGAACTTGAAGTACTTGCGCACTTCGTAGGTCATGTCGCAGACGGTCATGCCGAGTTCCATGTTCCGGGAACGCGGCGCGTTCCGGAAGTGGACCGGCGCGAGCGCGAGCGCAGTCTTCCCCTCTTTGCGCACCCCGTCGGAGACCCACGCGATCACCACCTCCGTGCCGACGCCAAACTGCGCAAGGGTACCATTCACGCCGCCCTCCACATCGGACCACGGCGTGATTTCACCCGTCGAGCCGAACTCCAAAAATCGGTCATCGCCGAATATCTCTTCCCAGTTGATACCGGAAAAGCGGTCGCGATCGTCGGAAAGCGATTCCTCGTTCGAACTGCCCGGATACTTGACGGAGATCAGGATGTCCCCGACCTTGATCCCGATTTTCTCAGCGGGAGAACCGGACGCAACCGACGTGACCATCGGGGCGCGATCGACGTAACGCTTGATGAACGAGGTCGCCTTCTTCTCGCGAACGATGTCCGCGCCGGCCGGTTGCGTCTCGACACCGAGCCAAGGCGTGCGCTTGCGGTCGCCCGCCTTCCGCGGGATGTTTTCGGGATCGAACTTCGGCGACGCCACAAGCGCGGCGAGATACGCGCCTTGCATGCCGAGTTCGCTCGACGATCCGCGATCCTCATGCCGGCCCGGAATTCCCGCCATGACCAGTTTCCCGTCATCCGACAGGACCAGCCCGCTCATCTTTTCGTTGTCGGAGGAGTCCCAACGCGACAGGTTCATGCCGGACTTCTGTTCAAACTTCGCGGCCACGACATTCCCCCGTATCCGCGAAAACTTTTCGACGGCGCAAGTCGCCCTTCGCACATCCAGTTTCCCGCCACGGTTGGCGGCCGCAAACATCGCGAATGTACCATCCCAGAGCTTCAGGGCTGCGCGTGAATCCAGCACGAACGGCTCCAGTCCTTTCGGGACTCCGTTCTGGAACTTTGCCTCGAAACCACTCTCTTCGGCATACGAGCCTACGAACTCCAAGGTCGTCTTGGTTCCGTCGGGAAGCGTCGCCTCCAGTTTCACGAGGCGGGCTGTGTCGGCAGCCGCGATTTTGGCGGGAATGATTACCTTTCCGCCCTCGACGAGAATCCCGACCGTATCGACATCATTCTTGATTTCTTCGCCGTGGCTGCTCCAACGCCGAAACATTCCGCCGCTTTCCTTGCCCTTCGTTTCGAATTGAAGGTAAACGGGGAAGACCGCCTTCCGAAACCGTGATTCCAGAGCCGCCAGCCGTTCGAAACGCTTCGAGGCCGGTTCCAGCTTCCACGTGGTCGGTGCTTGGAAAGTCTCCTTGCCCAGCTCGACCCTGCTTTCCAGCGCAACGGTCACCGCCTCGCCCCTCTCGTTCAGCACGAGCGTGTTGGGATTGCCTTCGTAGAGATCTTTGCCCAGTTCGACATGGTGCCTGAAGTTGGCGATCTTCGATGAGGCGAATCCCGCAACGGTCTCGCCTTTTTCGCGGACCAGGAAGAAATAGGCGGGGTTGGCAGGAGCCTCACCCCCTGCGACGAACGCCAGCGGCTTGCCCTTCTTGAACGGGCGTTCCGTCTTGAGCACGAGCGCGCCCCGTTCCGGCGAGGACTCGAACTCGACCGCCGCGATCGTTTCGCCCGCGCACTCCACGTCGATGCGCTTCACGAATTCCGGCTCGATCAGGAGGTCCTTCATCAGCACACGATCCGGCGCGATCAGGAATCCGACGAACTCGGCAGGAATCCCCTTCTCGCTGGATTCGTCGTCATCGCGGTAGTGCGTCCCGTGGCAGTTGGGGCAGATGTACGGAACCTCGAACTTGGGTTCGTCACCCTTGTCATTCTTTTGGGTCCAATACCGCACAACCGCGAAGGAGTTCGCGTACCGGGCGACATACTCGCGGTTCCGGACGCTCCGCGCCAACGGGGACTCCGGCTGTTTCTCGCCGCCCGGATTCGGCACGGCGAACAATGGCAACGTAGCGAACAACGTCCACGTCAAGACAATAGCCGACTTCTTCATTCCACATCCTCCTTGTCCGGATCGACACGATAGTTGAGCACCAAATGCATCGGGCGCCCCTTGCGCATCACATCCACTCCGACCTGTGACACGAGGTCGAGCTTCTTCATCGCCTCGTCGTAAATCTTCTGAAGTTCCGCGACGCTCTTGACATCCTTCCCGTTCCACTTGCGGATGATGTCGCGGATCGCGAAACCGGCGTTGTCCGCGTTGCCGTCCCACGACACGGACGACACGAACACGCCGCCGTCGGGCGCGAAGAACGCGAGATCCGGCGTATCGAAACGGTTGATGTCCTTCGCCGTGAACCCCCAACGCTTGAACTCGACCTCTTTCCCTTCGACCTCTCCCTTGGACTTCGGCGCGATCTCAACATGCTTGGTTTCGCCGTCACGCACGAAATCGAACCGGACAGGGCGATCCCATTCCCGGAGCGCCAGCGCGCGGTTGAGTGCCGGGATGTCTTCGCGGAACACCGCCGTCACCGGCTGCCCGTCAATCGCGATGACGCGGTCGTTGGGTTCGAGACCGGCAGCCCGCGCGGGTCCCTGCGGATCGGTCCCGGCGATGATGACGCCGTTCGTCGCATCGAACGCCGTGTCGCGCTCGAAGTCCTTGATCGGCTGCCAGTCGATCCCGAACCAAGCCCAGTGCGCGTCACCGTACTTGCGCAGGTTCGGCAGAAGCTCCAGGATGATCGGAGAGGGGATGGTAAAACCCTGCGCCCCGGATCTGTTGCCGCGCGCGTTGAGACCGACGACCTCGCCGTGCGTATCCACAAGCGGCCCGCCGGAGTTGCCCGGCGAAATCGCCGCATCCGTCTGATACCAGAGCGTATAGTCGCCCGCGCCCGTCAGATACCGGTCGTTGCAGGATATGATGCCCATCGAGACCGAACGGGCGAGGCCCCACGGCGCACCCATCGCCAACACCACAGCCCCGATGTCGGGTTGGCGCGTCGAGAGGCGGGCGGCGGGAAAGACGGATCCCGTCGGCGCGGAGAGCTTCAGCAAAGCCACGTCGAGATCCTTGTCCTTGCCGATAACCTTCGCATCGTAAATCGCGCCGTCCGTGAGCTGGCAACGTATGCGGGAGGCGCGGTCGATCACATGGTGGTTCGTCAGGAACTCGCCGTCTTCGGTCACGATGACGCCCGACCCGGAGGCCTGCACCTTCTCCAACTTGCCGTCGCTACTGCCCTCGGTGATCACCCGGACATAGACGAGCGACGGGAACACGGCATCTTTCGCGCCACGCACGGTGTCCCGGAAATCCGCCGTAGGATGCACGCATCCCGACAATACCGCCAACGGGAAAACCAACGCGACGCCCTTCCAGACCCCGCGCCCCAATCTGTGAATCATCTTCATGGTTTCATTGTACTATGCCAATCCCCCCCCTGTCAATGCGTTCCTGCAAAGAGACGGGGGCAACCCCCGAACCCCCGCACACGCGCTGGAATGGAACTCCTCCGGGATCATGCTCCGTTTCGCGACCCCGAACCCCCGCACACGCGCTGGAATGGAACTCCTCCGGGATCATGCTCCGTTTCGCGACCCCGAACCCCCGCACACGCGCTGGAATGGAACTCCTCCGGGGTCATGCTCCGTTTCGCG
>JAFSTA010000236.1 GCA_017450695.1 Kiritimatiellia bacterium
AGCGGGGTCAAGGTGAACAGGATGAATCGGGAGAGAGTTGGGAGAATCGCGCTTGTCGCGAGTTTGGCGTTCGCGGTTGCCGCGTTCGCGGCGGAACCTCGCCTCGGAGTGGGGATGGAGTGCCTTGACCGTGGCTTGTGGAACCATGTCCCCGCGATGCCTTACCTGAAGGAACTCGGAATCAAGCGCGTGCGTCTGCAGAGCGGCTGGGCGCGTACCGAGAAGGAGAAAGGTAAGTACGACTTCGCGTGGCTCGATCAAATCGTGGCTGATCTGTCCGCGATCAGGGTCGAGCCGTGGATCTCCCTTTCCTACGGGAATCCCCTGTACGCCGTTCCGGAAGAGGGAAAACAGTCGTACACCGGACAGACGATGTTCCCCATGCGGAGCGAACAGGGCTTGGCGGCGTGGCTGGCATACGTCACGGCGACGGTCACGCGCTACAAGGATCGCGTCCGGATCTGGGAGATCTGGAACGAGCCGGACTTCTCCGGTTTCCTCAATGTGCCGAAGGGTTCCGACTGGGCGACGGAATACGCGCGTCTGGTGCGCGTTACATCCGGACGTATCCGGGCTATACAGCCCGAGGCTCGCATCGCGGCCTGCACGGCTGGCGGACCGGTCGGCGGCGAGCGTCGCTCCGCCGCGCTGTTCGAGCAGGGGATTGCCGACTGCGTGGACATCTACACCTTCCATGCGTACAGGGACATCCCCGAGAAGATGACGCCGGGTGTCGGCGCGGCATTCTATTCCGCCGTCCGCAGCCATGCGCCGAAGGTCGCGTTCTGGCGCGGCGAGGCTGGCATATCGAGCGTCAACACCGGTGGCGGGGCGTTGAGCCATCTGCCGCTTTCGGAGGAGATGCAGGCGCGTTGGATGAGCCGCAATCTCGTGCGCGACCTGGCCGATCCGAACATCTCGTTCACCTCGTGGTTCCACCTCTCGGCGTTCGAGCATTTCTCGCACGAGCGCATATACCACTATGGCGTTCTGCGCGAGAAGGACTACTCCCGCAAGCCGTCGTTTTACGTCCTCAAGCGGATCCGGCAGTTCTTCGATGACGGCCACTGCGCTCCAGATGCGACGGCGAGCCTTTCGCTTTGGGTCTCCTCCAAGGCTCCTCCGGAGACTCAGGTTCTCGTTTCGGGGGCGGCTGTTTACGCCTTCAGACGGAACGGACTGCCCCTGTTCGCCGTGACTGCGCTTTGGCCCTCGCAGGAGGCGATGAATCCGGTGAAAGTCGGATCGACCATGTTCTCCGGCGACTCATCCGGAACGTGGAAAGATCCCGTCCTTTACGACCTTCTCGACGGAACCGTCCGACGACTCAACCCGTCTCCGGATGGAACGCGCGTCTTTTTTGACCTTGCCAACCACATTCGGATTGTAACCGAGGCCGCCGCGCTTGCGCCGTACGTCAAGCTCCCGCCGCGCAAGACGCCTGTCGCCACGCCTCCCGCCAAGGCTGGACAAGTCCATCACGAATGATCTCACCGAAAGGAACACACATGAAGAAAGCATTGCTGATCGCCGGCTCCGGTACGCTCGGGGCCTCCACTTACCCAGAACTCGTCCGTCTCGGATGGAAGGTCGATGTCATCTCGCTCGAAGACTACACGAGCGTGACGCCGCGACTCGATTTCGTCAAAGCGCGCGCGGACTACGAGTATCTCGAAAAATTCTTCGCTGAACGCGGCCGCTATGACGCGGTTGTCGATTTCGTCCTGACGGTTGATGTCGAAGTGTTGAAGAGACGCATGGACCTGATTCTCGCGAACACGGATCAGTTCGTCTATGTCTCGTCCTACCGCACCTATTCGGATCTCGACAGTACCGTCACCGAATCAACCCCGCAGTGGCTGGACACGACGAAGGATCCGAAGTTCCTCGCCGAGGATGACTACGCGATTCCCAAGGCGAAGGGCGAACGTTACCTGACTTCTCTCGGTGTCCGAAACTGGACGATCATCCGTCCGATCATCTCCTTCACGCACTTCCGTCTCGACCTCGTGACCGTCGGCGCCTACGCCATCCTCTACCGTACTGCGGCGGGCAAGAAAGTCCCGCTTCCGGCAGAGGTGAAGGAAAAGCACTGCGGCGTGACCTGGGGTGGAAATACCGGACTCCAGATCGCGCGGCTGCTTGGCAATCCCGGCGCGTTCGGCGAGGCGTTTACGCTCGGCACGGACGAGGGACTGACATGGGGTGACGTGGCGCGTTTCTACGAGGAGCTTGCGGGGGCGAATTTCGAGTGGGTTCCCGTGGAGGACTATCTCGCCATCGCGACCGAAAACAAATACATGGATCGGCAGATGATTTTCACCGACCGCAATCTCGACCGCCGCGTCGATTTCTCGAAGGTGCTGCGTGTGACGGGACTCAAGGAGAGCGATTTCAAGACCTGCCGCGAGGCGGTCGCCTACGAACTGACCTATCTTTCCGAACGTCCCGATCTTGTCCGCCGTTTCGATACCCCTCTCCGCCGCGAACTCGACGCGCGGATGGACAAGTACTTTGCGGAGAGGGGGTGAGTTTGAACGTAGAGGCGCTTCGCGCCACAACTGAGAGGCTGAGAGGTCAGGAGGCAGACATGTGGCGGTTGCGCCGCCTAAGTGGTTCTGCGGATCTAACTGGGGCTTGTGCCCCTAAGTTGACTTGGCCGCGAAGCGGCAGTTAGGAACGGAGAGCCGGCAATATGCGTGTCGGAAAGTCATTGCGCATATCGCGTTTTTCGCTTTTATCGGGGAAGCGGCACTCCTGTCGCTTCATTCTGACATCGCAAGTGTTGCTTCTCCGAACAACCGCCGGGTTTGCGTTGCCAATGGCCAATGGCATCAGTTTCAATCGGGTAATTGGCATGGGTTTGGATACTGGTAACAATGGCAACACTTTTCCTTTCCCAAGTGAATCGATTTAGCCCTTTCACCTTGAACGCGTGACCGTCTCTCTGCCGTTTTTCGGTTCACAAGCTGTTATCGCATTTTGTCCGGCGTTTCCTCCAAAATGCATTTCTCGCAGTCCAATCGGTCACCCCGCTTTACCTGATTCGGCGAGTTCACGGGAAAAGCTAGTGGCGTAATATCGCCCTAATCTCAGAAACGAATGCGTGAGGAAGATTCGTGCTAAAAAGCAACGCTTCATTTCTGTAACCCAATTCAGCCGCGGCCATTGCGGCTGAAAGTTTGACGGAATCCCTGACACTCAACCCCGCTGTACGGTTGTACCGAAGCAGAGACTGAACAATGCTGTTGTCGCTATCGACAAAGCCGGAACATTCCATCTCGGACAAGAGGTTGGTCGAGATTTGGTAACATTCTTTTGTTTTGTTCTCTAGATTGCAGTAGGGAAGCATCGCAATCCGTGCGCACCAGTACTGCCAATCACATGGTTGCACAAGAGCGGACGCCAGCAGATTCGAGACCGTTTCCTTGCCCGACGAGAGCCAACGGTCATCGGCGGTCTCTTCAAAAAACTCAAGCTGGCAGACACTCCAGACTATCCCGGCGGAGACCTCCGTTTTGCTGGCGGCGTTACAAAGCATATAGGTATGGAGTTCATTCGTGAAAGACGGCTGGATCAGAATCTCCGTGTGGCATATCGCGTTTGTCGCCGCGAGTTCAAACTGTGACTCGCCCGTCCATCCGTAAACAGCCGAATTTATGCCAATGCCGAAAATCAAGCACAAGAGTTTTCCCATCGCCACCCTCTTTTGAGCACAGTGGTTTTCCTGTACGACTTCCAGGGAGATTCCTTGAAATACGTATTTTCCCCTTCTGTATCGCACGTGCGCCCCGGACTCGATTGGTTCTGTTCACATCCATCATCCATGCATTGACAGCTCCCATCCCATCCCGATTTTTGCACCGGAACTGAACGATTCGCTTGCCGCACACGCCTTTGTTCCGTCCGCCGGGGCTCGTCGGTAAACGCAGCGATGTCATGGATGGCGGTATCCATGTGGTTCACATTCAAAGCGCGTCGATTTCTTCAGCGGTCAGACCGGTTGCCGTGACGATCTGTTCGACGGAGAGTCCCATCGCCTTGAGATTGGATACGGTCTTCCTCACTGTTTCAGTCGCCGCGTCAGCCCGTGCTTTTTCCGCATCGAGTTCCGCCGTTGTCGCGCTCAGCCTCGCCGTCGCCGCGTCAGCCCGCGCCGTCGCCGCGTCAGCCCGCGCCGTCGCGGCATCGCGCTCGGCTGTTGCCGCTTTTGCCC
>JAFSTA010000237.1 GCA_017450695.1 Kiritimatiellia bacterium
GATGGTGTATTTATCCATCTCACCCAAATGGTGAAGAGGAGATTTCATTCTTTTCTTCTTACGGATATTCATCTTTGCGATCTTTGCGTTCTTTGCGGCAAAAAATACAGAGGCGGGGAGGTCTCAACAGAGGAATATAGGTTCAAAACCACGGAATACACGGAACACACGGAATAGCAGGGTTGCGAAACACACGATTTTTCCGTGTATTCCGTGTGTTCCGTGGTTGAACAATCGATAGGCGGGAGGTTTTGCAATTGGCTCAACTACCTAACCTTGCACGTATAGGCAAGGCTAGCCGCCGTCAATGGCATCATACCTTGAAGAATGCCTTCTTGCGGTAGAGGAAGAACAATGTCAGCCAACATGCGGCCAGATAACCGCAGGCAAGCAGCAGCTCTCCTCCCGTCGGCGGCAGAAGCGAGGCGAGTCCGCCGAGGAAGAACCTTGAAATGCGCCGGAAATCAACAAACCATTGCAGGACGTAGATTGCGATGGCGTTCACGCCGATGACGACAAAGAAGAACGTCCAGCGGCGCCACATCTTGACATCCGCCAGCCAGTAGAAGAGGGCGAACATCGCCGTGGAATACGCCGCCACGCAGAGCGTGAAGCTCGGCGACCACAACTTCTTGCATAGCGGCGTGAACGGAATCGCCGCAAGCCCGGCTAGGAGAAGTCCCGCCGCCAACGCGAGAAGATGCAAGGTCTTGCGTCCGCCGGAAAACCGCTTGGCTCTGACAATCTCGCCCGCGAACACGCCGAGCATGGCCGTGGCCGACGAAAAGAAGTTTGCGTAAAGTCCGCTCGGCTCGCACAGGCTCGCATGCCATTTGCCGCCGATCTTCGCCCCTTGGTACAGTACGCCGGGCATCGTCATGCGGTCAAGCCAACCGATGAAGTTTCCTTCTATCGAGAGGGGCGAGGTGCCGGGGAAGTCCGGCGCGACCACCGTGTTCAGCAACACCGCATAGCCAACCACCAGCGCGACGCAAATCGCAATCCGCACGGTCCGACGGAAATGCACATAGCAGAGCGCGGCAATCATCCACGCGATACCGATTTTGCTGAGGACGCTCCCATACCTCAGATTCACGAAACCTTTGGCGAATAGGCCATTGCACACCCAGCCAAGCGCAATGAGAATTGCCACGCGACGAAGCATCCGGAGATGTATCCGTACCGACGTCATCCCCTTTTCCAGCTGCTTCGCATAGGAGAACGGAAAGGATATTCCAGTGATGAAGACGAAGGTGGGGAAGATCATGTCGTAGAACGTGAGACCGAACCAGTTCGGATGGGTCATTTGTTCCGCCATCCACCCTCCCGTGTCGCCGTAGATGCATTTCCCAATCGCCTTGACCACACCGGCGAAGCCCATGATCATCATCATGTCAAATCCGCGAAACGCGTCCAACGACACAAGCCGACCGGAGACGCGTGAGCCGGTTGCATTGGTTGGCGTTTCCACTGTACGCGAAAAACCACAAGAGTCGTCCCCACGAGATGCAGCAGGAACATTCGTCTCACAGGCTGATTGACCCGCAGACGGCTGCCCATCGTACGCTATTTCCTTTGTCATGGATTCTCTCCCTTCCCTTGGGTACGCATGATACGCATTTTTATTTTTCCTGTCAATTCCGCGTCGCGGGGATTTGGGGCACCATGCCAGTTCGAAATTTTGAGTTCTGATCGCGTGCAATCGGCGGCATTCGACTGCGATCGATTGGAACGCGGTCGCGATCCATCCTACGCAAAGCTACGGAGGACGGGCAAGCGCGACCTGGTCTCCGCATGAGACAAAGGACACGCGACAGGGGACACGCGGGACGACGGAATCCCTTTGATCGCGTCTGTCGCTTTGATCCCTTTTGCGCCACACTCAACCGAAAAGCGACAAGCGAGGCGCTTCGTCGAAGGGAGTAGCCCTTGCGGGATAAGCGTGTCCCTACCTTCTCAGCTTTTCAGCTTCCCCGCCTCTCAGCCTCTCGGCTGGCGGCGTCAGCGTCCTGCGGAGAAAATCGCGGCATCGCCGGGATCGAGCCAGAAATGATCCTCGTATGCGTCGGCTTTGGTGCGGGTACCGTCCCTGCGAACGATCTCGATCCCTGGAGCGAACGACGCTGTGAAGGACATTTCATCGTTCGGATCGCGGTTGACCACGACGAGGTAGTCCTTGTCTCCATTCTTCAGCCACGAAACGGCCACCGTGGAGTACTTGGGCGTGGAAAACGACTTGACGAACGACGGCAAGGCCTTTGAATCGAGGTTCTTTGTGCCGATCGGAATCTTGGCGCCGGTGTGCCACACGCCCTGGACTTTCGCACCGAGGAACACGAAGGCGCGCGCGTGCAGTTCCTGGTTCATCTCGCGGATCAGTTCGAAAAGAGCGCTGCGCTTCCGAAAGGGGACTACCGCACGGTAACGGAAGTATTGCAGCATCTGCGCCCCGTAGGCAAGGTTGGAGTACATCTGGAGACGCAGATGCGCCTTCGTGGGGACGGGATAGGGGTTTGCCGGATGATGGCGATGCGCGGTGGCGAGGGCGAACGCATACATCGGGATCCCTTTTTCGCGGGCAAACGCGCTTGCGATTTCAAGCGTCTCGTACCAACGTTCCTTCAAGACAACGGGGTCGCCGCGCAGACGGAGTTCGGAATTCTCCAGCGGTCGGAAGGACATAACCGGATACACATCGAAGCTAACCATGTTTAGGGGTACGATACCGTAGAGCCGGTTGAGATACTCGCTGTATGTGGCGCATCCAGTGAATCTCTTCTGGGACTCTTCGTTCAACGATCCGATGAGATTGACGTAGCATGGATGGGCTGGATCGAGCGTTTCGTAACGAGCTACGCATTCGCGGATGGTCTCGGCCATTTTGATGTGCGGCTCATCGGTGACATAGTAGAATTCGAGCGCGGGGGAATCCTTCGCGGCGGCCGTCAACGCCTCCGCCTCGTCCGTCATGCGCTTGATGCCATCGACACCATGTGCGGCAAAGCTGATGACGAGCTTGATTCCCGCTTTTTCCGCTTCGGCCAGAAGACGCTTCGCGTCGTCTGCCGTTTTGCACTTCTGCGTGAGATGCGTGAACCCCGCCTCCCTTGCCTCGCGATAACGCTCCAGGGTGACCAGATCCTGCGGAAACGCACCCCAGCCGAGAATCGGCATTTTCACGTTTACGGAATCATCCGCGTTTATGCCAAACACGAGGCATTCCGCAATACCCATCATCAGAAGCAATCGTTTGTAACGTAGAAGTCCACGCGTCGGCGTTACCTTCGACGTGACTTCTCCCGCTTCAAACCGAACATGCAGGTTTCCCGCACACGGCATTCCATCGGATGCTTTTCCCGTTGTCATGGATTGTTACCCTTTCCTCATGCGCTCAGGCATAGACGTATCGGACAAGTGTGAATTATACCACATGGTTGAAGCATCGTACTAGTCCGAAAGTGGTTGCACCCGGCGGATTCTTCGTTTGGGTTCTCACGCAGAGCCGCAGAGGCCGCAGAGTACGCAGAGAAAGTGGCGAAAAAAGAGGCTTTTCGATCCCTCCAGCACACGCGTTACGAGAAAAACGGATTCACCCAAATGGTGAAAGACCGCAAATTTCAAAGCGAGAGTGTCGCTTCCCCGAACAACCTGAAACCCCGTTTGCGAAGGGGCTTGCAAGCACAACAACTTGGACACGAATCACAACTCGCTGGCGGTGGTAGCCGCCACGTATGTTTGTTCGTTTCGTGAGCTTTTTTTGGCGGAAAAAGTATTCCCAAAGGGATGTGTTTTTCCTATAATGTCCGGGTAAGGAGTTGATGGGATGAGCGAATACTTGGAAAGAATCACAGCCAGCCTGAACCGGATCGAGGCGGAAGAATCGGCGGCGTTGGCCCGCGCCTCCGAGGCGGTGGCGGAGGTCATCTGCCGCGACGGAATCGTGCATGTGTTCGGTTGCGGGCATTCGCATCTCGCCGCGCTGGACACGTTCTACCGGGCGGGCGGGCTCGCGTGCGTCTCGCCCGTGCTGGATGTCGATTTGATGCTCCACGACGGCGCGGCGAAATCGAGCCGGATGGAGAAGATGCCGGGTATTGCGGGAGAGGTCTTTCGTCGCCACGGCGTGAAGCCCGGCGACCTCTTTGTCGTGATCTCCGCGAGCGGCAAGAACGCCGCGCCGGTCGAGATGCTTCGCGCCGCGAAGGCGGCGGGTGTGACGACGGTTGCGATTTCCTCCGCCGCCTACCGCGAGCACGGCGGCGTGCTGCTGGACGAGGCGGACATTCCGATTGACTGCAAGGTGCCGTATGGCGACGCGGTGATCGAGGTCGGCGAGGCGAAGATGGGCGGGCTTTCCACCGCCGCGTCGTGCTTCATCCTCAACTCCATCCTGATCGAGGGGGCGAAGAAGGCGCTTGCGCGCGGCGTGACGCCGCCGATCTACATCAGCGGGAACATCGAGGGCGGCACGGCACGGAACGTCGCGCTGGAAGAGAAGTACTTCAACCGGGTGAAACACCTATGACAAACAAGCGAGTCAAAATAGCCGTGATCGGCATGATCGGCAAATCGGTCTTCATGGAGGTCGAGCAGTTCCACAAGGGCGGCGAGACGGTTGTCGCGAAATCGTGTCACGAGGACTGGGGCGGCAAGGGCTTCAACCAGGCGGTGGCGGCGGCGCGTCAGGGCGCGGAGGTGGCGTTCCTCGGTGCGTGCGCCGAGAAAGACCGTGCCCCCATCGCGGCGGATCTCGCGGGGGAACGCGGCCTCACCCTGCGCCTCGTCGGGCGCGCGGTGAACTCCGCGCTCGCGACGATCCTGACCGATGCCGAGGGTACCACGCGGGTGACCTGTTGCGCGGGGGCGGAACTGGAGACGGCCGATGTGGATGCCTTCGCGGACGCGATCGCGGCGGCGGACATGCTGCTGCTCAGCAACGAGGTGCCGGAGTCCGTCAATCTCCGCGCCTCGGAGATCGCGGAGGCGCACGGGGTGCGGATTCTGCTCAATCCCGCTCCCGCGCGTTCCCTGCCAGACGCGCTGAAGCGCCGCGTCTTCCTCTTCACGCCGAACGAGTTTGAGGATGTCGGGCTGGAGGGGATTCCCGGAGAAGTGGTGGTGACGCTGGGCGGCGAGGGTTGCCGCATCCGTTCGACCGGTGAGGTCATTCCGCCGGTCTGTTGCGGCAAGGTGGTGGATACCACGGGCGCGGGCGACACCTTCAACGGCGTTTTGGCCGTGCGGCTCGCCGAAGGGGAATCGCTCGCCGACGCCTGTCGCGCCGCGAATGCGGCGGCTGGCAAAGGTGTGACCGTGCGTTACGTCCTGCCGTCGATACCGGCAAGACCGGAAAGAGCGGAGAGACTGGAATAAACTGAAAAGGAGAATAACCATGAACTGTACTGCAAAACTGTTATCCAGCGTCCTGGCGGCGACCTGTCTCGCTGCGGGGACTACATCGGCGCAATCCGCCGCCTCCGCCCCGGGGGACGCGGAACCGGGTTATCAGAAATACACGTGCGACGCCAAGACGTACGTACCGTTCGACGCCACGACAACCGTGACGGTCGAATGCCCGGATGCCGCCGCCGCAAAGTGGTTGGAGGCACACTACGCCGAATGGTATGGCAAGAACGCGCCGAAGGTGAAGGCCGGCACGACCGGGCTTACGGTGGCGGCTGGGAACGAGGCGTATGCCGCAAGCACGGACGCGACCGGCGTGAAAATCGCCGCGAACTCGCTGGCCGGTACTCGCTGGGCCTCCTATACGCTGCGCCAGCTCGTGATCGCCAAGCGCGGCACCTTCAAGACCGAGGGGTACATCATTCCCAAGTTGACCATCACGGACCGGCCGCACCTCGCGTTCCGCGCGATCCACCTGTGCTGGTTCCCGGAAGTGCGCCCGCAGCAGATCGAGCGGTCGATCCGACTCGCCGCGCTCCTGAAGTTCAACTACGCGATCATCGAGCCGTGGGGAATGTACGAGAGCAAGAAGCACCCGTGGTGGCACTGGCCGAATCCGACGATGACGCAGGCGGAGGTGAGCCGTCTTGTGGCGATCGGCAAGGATCTCGGCATCACGCTCATCCCGCAGATCAACTGCTATGGACACGCCACGTCGTCGCGCGGCTGCACGCAGAAGCACGCGATGCTCGACCTCCAGCCTGAGTACGAGCCGCTTTTCGAGCCGGGCGGCTGGAACTGGTGCCTCTCCAACCCCGAGACGCAGCGCGTTCTGCGCGAGCTGATCGCCGAGATGCACGAGAACTTCGGCAATCCGCCGTTCTTCCACCTCGGCTGCGACGAGGCGCAGGCGCAGACCTGTCCGGAGTGCGTCAAGACGCCGAACGGAGAGCTGGTGTGCCGCCACATTACGGGACTCGCCGAGTTCGTGAAGTCACGCGGCGCGCGCGCCATGATCTGGCACGACATGCTCCTTGACCGCAGCGACCCGCGCTGGAAGGGATATGTCAAGTGCGGCTCGAAGGAGACCGCGACACTCGCGGACACCCTTCCGAAGGACGTGATCATCTGCGACTGGCAGTATTCCTACGGCGACATGAAAGAGACGCGCAAGGATTGGCCGACGATGGGCTACTTCAAGGAAAAGGGGTTCCCCGTGGCGGGCTGCCCGTGGCGGAACTTCAACGCGATGAAGCCGATGGCGGACTATCTCGCCAGGATCGGCGGTTTCGGGTTCATCGAAACCACGTGGCACCATCTGCGCGGAAGCGAGTGGCAGCAGATGTATATGAGTGCCGCCTACGCCGCATGGGGCACGCCCGTTTCGCACGGCGTCTCCTTCCAGCGTTCGTTGCGTATGGTTGGCCACGACATGAAAGTGACGGACTACCTGGACACCGGCCACCTCAACTACCAGGTGCCGCCCGCGTGGTGGGTGGACAATTGAAAGCCGCCAAGAAAAGGAAAGGGGTTAATCGCCGCTGGCGCGGCTTTGGAGAGTGAAATGGTGAAATGGTTAAATCGCCGCTGGCGCGGCTTTAAATGGTGAAATCGCCTCCTTCGGAGGCTTTAAAGCGAAGCGATTTAACTATTGAAAAGCGAAGCGATTTAATCTTCTTATGGAGAGGATGATGATCAGTAGGGTTGTGTTTTGCGTGTGTGCGTGTGTCGTTGCACTCGGGAATGTCCGGGGCGCGGTTGCGCAGGATCGTCTTGACTTGCCTCGCGCCGAGTTCGCGAAGTACTACCGGCAGATTGTCGGTCAGGATATGCCGGACGGACTGGTTGCGTTCGCGATCAATCCAACGGTATCGAAGAGCGGAAAGGACGCGTACCGGATCGTGTCGGGCAATGGCAACGCGCCAGCTGCGCATGGTACGGTCACCATCACCGGCTCGAACTTGCGGAGCGTGTGGTACGGGCTGTACGACCTGCTGGAGCGGCGCGGCGGATGCCACTGGTTCTGGGACGGCGACGTGGTGCCGAAGAAGGACGCCCTCGACCTCTCCAGTCTCGACATCTACGAGGAGGCGCACTTCGAGTATCGCGCCATCCGCTACTTCGCGCACCGCGGCCTCACGCGCTTCCAGGCCGAACAGTGGGGACCGGAGGACTGGAAGAAGGAGATCGACTGGCTCTTGAAGAGGCGGCTGAACGTGTTCATGCTGCGCATCGGGCAGGATGACCTCTTCCAGCGGACGTTCCCCGACGTCTGCGCCTATCCCGATCCGGCGAAGCCGCTTCCGGGAACCGGGCACAGCCATGACGACCGCACGCTCTTTTGGAGCCTGCAGTATCGCGGCGAACTGCGCCGCAATCTCCAGAAGTACGCGTTCGAACGCGGGCTGATGGTGCCCGAGGATTTCGGTACGATGACGCACTGGTATTCGCGGACACCGGAAGACTTCCTCGCGAAGAAGAATCCGGAGTTCATTCCCCTCGCGAACAAGGGTGCGAACTACCACGTACCGAACTCGCAGGTATGGAACATCCGCGACGACAAGTGGGTGGACGAGTACTGGAAGATGACGAAGGTCGCCGTAGAGACCTACGGCGCGGGCGCGCCCGCGCCACAGCTTCTGCACACCATCGGGTTGGGCGAGCGTATGTGCTACAAGGACAGGAAGCAGAACTTCGACATGAAGATTCTGGCACTCGACAAGTTTCTTGCCAAGGCGCACACGGACTACCCTGACGCGAAAGTTCTCCTTGCCGGATGGGATTTCTACAGCACGTGGAAACCGGAGGAGGTGAAAGCGTTGCTGCCACGCCTCGACCCGAAGCGCGACATCATCTGGGACTACGAAGGCGACGTCGCGCCGCTGGGGCATAAGAACAACTTCACGCAGTGGGGACTTGTCGGGAAGTTCCCCTACACCTTCTCCATCTTCCTCGCCTACGAGAACGCGTTGGACGCGCGAGCCAATTACCCGATTATCGAAGCGCGTCAGAAAATGACGCAGCGCGACCCGTTCTGCAAGGGATACATCCTGTGGCCGGAGTCGAGCCACACGGACACGCTCGGCCTCCGCTTCTTCACGGCGAACGCGTGGTCCGCGAATCCCGTGCCGCACGGAAATGTGCTGAAAGAGTTCTGCGCGAGCCGCTACGGGGAACACGCCGCGCTGATGAGGGAGACGTGGAAGGCCGCCCTTCCCGCGTCGTACCTGCGGGCATGGGGCAGCAACTATGGCCGCTTCATGGCCGGACTGGGTTTCGACGCGGACGCCGCGCCGGGAAGGGTTCGGGAATGGACTGGACCGGTGACGGCGGCGGCGGACGTGTTCAGTCTGCTCTCCTACGTGCCGTGGCGGGATGATTTCATTCAACGCGACACGATCGACATTGTGCGAATGGTTCTCGACCGGCTGATTACGCTCCGCACGATGGAGCTTTGCGGCGACATCGCCGCTTGGCGGAAAGGCACGCGGGACGGCGGAGACCTCCCGGCGCGCGGGGAGAAGATCGCCGCCCTGTGCGACAAGATGGCGGACCTCCTCGCGCTCCACACCGATTACTCGCTGTGGGAGTCGTACCAGCGGCTGGACGCCGTGGAGAAGATCCAGAATCCCGATTTCTCCAAGACGCTCTTTGAGAACGCCTCGTGTCCTTACTGCCGCAGCCACCAGTACGAGCTGGCTCGCCACTGGTATGCCGTTCGCGCACGACAGATGGCGGAAAGACTGGCGAAAGCCGTTGCGTCCGGCGACCGTGCGGCGAAGTTTGGCGGGGCCGCTGGAGAGGCCGAGCAGATGCGGCTGGCGCTCAAGGCGAAGCCGCTCGAATCGCTGAAGCCAACGCTGCCGCGCACGGAAGAGAACTTCCGCCAGGTTCTGCGAGAGATAGGAGGGCTATCGGATTAGTGGGAATAAGTGGACCTTCGGTCCTAAGTGGCGGCTGGCGCCGCCTAAGTGGGCTGCGCCCTAAGTGGACCTTCGGTCCTAAGTGGCGGCTGGCGCCGCTTAAGTGGGCTGCGCCTTAAGTGGACCTTCGGTCCTAAGTGGCGGCTGGCGCCGCCTGAGTGGGCTGCGCCCTAAGTGGACCTTCGGTCCTAAGTGGGCTGCGCCCTAAGTGGACCTTCGGTCCTAAGTGGCGGCTGGCGCCGCCTGAGTGGGCTGCGCCCTAAGTGGACTTAGTCGCATTAGCGGCATTTAGTCCCGCAGGGACACTTAGCCCGCAGGGACACTTAGCCACGCAGTGGCACTTAGCTGCGAAGCAGCACTTAGCCCGCAGGGCACTTAGCCACGCAGTGGCACTTAGCACGAAGTGCATTTAGCTGACAGCTGGGAGCTGAAAGCTACGAGTTAGCAAGAAAGGAACAGAATGAACATCAAGAAGATGAACAAAGGACTCGACTTCCTCTGCACCAAGTACGGCGCGAAGAAAGGCGAGATCACGTTGAAGGACGGGCATTGCTTCGTGGGCGCGACGCCGCTCCTGCCGCAGCGTGTGGAACGCAAGATCGTCGAGCTTTTGAAGATGACCGAGAACGGGACGCTGGAGGGCGTCTCCACGCTCCGCTTCGCGAGCTTCGCGCCGAAGGGCGCGGACGTTCAGGCGTTGTTGGCGCGCGAGCTGGATGTGGCCGCCTACCTCGGCAAGGCGAAGGTCGTGCGCGTGATGGCGGTGGCGAACGGGCCGGCGATCAACGCGCTCGTGAAGTTGGCGAACGACGTGAACTGCTCGGTGGAGATTTCCGCTGGGTTGCCGCGCGGTCAGGCCGCCTATGATCGTCACGAGATCATCTGCGCGCGCGGTGTCGGAAGCGACCAGACGATCGACACGCATACGCCCCACGCCTCCATCCGCGTCAGCGGCGCGAAAGGAATGGAGGAATACACCGATGTCGATACGGAGCTTTTCGGCATGACCTACGAGGAGGTCTGGAACGTCCGCGCGGCGTTCGCCCTTCTGCAGAATCCGAAACTCGGCGCCGAGTGGAAAAAGGCCTACGCCGCCGCAAACAAGGCAGCAGCCTCCTGCTTCGCGGCGGATAAGGCGAAACGGGCGAAAACTCTCTAGACGAAAGCAATCGATTGCGTTCGATTGCAATCGACGGCAATCGGAGAAAGGATTTTTCGATATGAAACCAGTGAAAATCGCGATGATGGGGATGACCCACGGGCATACCCGCAAGTACTACCAGACGCTTCTGGAGAACAAGAAGCTGGACTGGGTGGCGTCCTGCGCACAGGACGAAGAGGCCAAGAAGGTCTATGAAATCTACAAGACGGGCGTTCCGTGTTATCTGGATCCCGACCAGATGTACGCCGACCATCCGGATATCGAGGCGGTCGTGATCGCTTCGGCGAACGACCGTCACTACGAGCAGATGAAGTGGTGCGCCGAGAAGGGCATCCACATTCTCTCGATGAAAATTCCGAGCTTCGACATGGAGGAGTACGACCGCATGATCGAACTCGTGGATCAGGCGGGCATCGTCTGCCAGATCGAGCTGGAGATGCACTACAACCCCGTCGTGAAGCGCTTGAAGAAGTTGATCGACGAAGGCGCGATCGGCAAGGTCAAGGCGGTGCAGGCGACGAACATCACGCTTTCGCCCGTCTGGGCGTTTCCGTGGCAGGGCGACCCGAAGGCGAGCTTCGGCAAGGTCGTGCCGTTGAAGAAGGGCGATCCGCGTTTCCGCGGCGGTGCGCTCTGCGACCACCCGCACATCTTCGATCTCATCCGCCATCTCACGGGCAGCTCGTTCGACTACATCTACGCCGAAGTCGCGCCGAACCTCCGCAAGGAGCTGAAGGTGGAGGATATGCTCATGGCCGTCGGCAAGCTGAAAGACGGCACGGCGTTCCTCTTCGATCCGTCGTGGTCGCGGCTCGAAGAGCGGCTGAAGGTCCCGGGGCCGGGTTGGGAACGCTTCCCGAAACGCATGGAAGTGAACGTGACGATCACCGGCGAGAAGGGGATGCTCTCCTGCGACTGCTTCGGGCCGAACGTCTATCACAACGGCGCCCCGAACGACCGCTACACCGTGCAGTACACCTACTTCGACGAGTGGGTGGGGTTGATTGACGAGTTTGTCGATTGCATCCGCAACCACAAGACGCCGCTCATCAACCTGAAGTGGCACAAGGAAACGATCCATGCGATGCTCGGCTGTTACGAGTCGCTGGAAACCGGCAAAATCGCACGGATTTAGCGAATGAAGAACGACACGAGACTTTTGCTTGCGATCGCGGGTCTGGGTGGACTCCTGTACGGCGTTGATTTCGGTGTGATCGCCGCGGCTGAACCGTACATGAAAGCGCTGAACATCTACACGGACGCCCAGATCAGCCACATCGTGGCGGCCGTGTTGCTCGGCGGTTTATTGTCGTCCATCACGGCGGGATGGTTGTGCGACTGGATTGGGCGCAAGACCATGATCGTCGCTTCGGCGGCGATGTTCCTTGTCGCGATTCCGATCGTCAGTCTTTCGCTCGGGTCGTACTGGATTCTCTACGCGGGACGCGTCCTGCAGGGGATGAGCGCGGGGTACATGGCCGTCGTGATGCCCATGTACCTCGCGGAGACCCTGCCGCCGGATATCCGGGGCCGAGGAACGGGCGTGTTCCAGTTCTTCCTCGGGCTCGGACTTGTCGTTGCCGCCGGAGCGGGTTGCCTCGTCGCAACGTGGTACGGCGCATCGGACAAGGTCGGGCTGGATGCCGCCGGGAAGGCGGCGGCGTGGAGTGCGAACTTCTGGTGGACGATGGCACCCGTGGCCGTTCTCTTTCTGGGCAGTCTCCGGCTCCGGGAAAGCCCGGTGTGGCTGGCAAGAAAAGCGGGAAGGGGACAGCTCGCAAGAGAGGAAAGGGATTTAAGGGATCAAAGGGACAAGAGGGAATCATGGGGATCGCTCCTCCAGAGGAAATACGTGTTACCTTTCCTGCTGGCGGTGGCCGTCCTCACCCTCAACAAGACAACGGGCATGAGTTCGTTCACGAGTTACCTCGTCTCCATCCTGCAAGGCGCGGGATTCGAGGGCATCTTCGCCAACTGGGGGCAGCTTGCGGTCAAGCTCACGAATATGCTCGTGACGATCGCCGCCGCCGCGCTTGTCGATCGCAAGGGCCGCACGTGGCTCCTCAAGGTAGGCACGGGCGGCATGACCATCGGGCTGGCGGCAATCGGGAGCGTCTTTCTCGCGATCGAACGGTTTGGGGTTCAGGCAAACAATTTCACGGGACTGTTAACCCTCTTCTCGTTCTTCTTCATGCAGGTGTTCTATGCGCTGGGGCCGGGACTGTGCGTGTGGCTGGTCCTTTCGGAACTCATGCCGTCGCGTATCCGTGCCAACGGCATGGCGATCGCGCTCTTCATGAACCAGCTGGTCGCCTATGGGCTCGCCTCCACCTTCCGTCCGTGGGTGGCGGCTTGGGGCTGGTCGTCGATGTTCTTCTTCTTCGCCGCGAACGGCGTGCTGTACTTCCTCACCTCCCTCTTCATTCCCGAAACCAAAGGCAAAACGCTGGACGAAATCGAACACATGTGGGAAAAGTAAGTGGGCTGCGCCCTAAGTGGCGGCTGGCGCCGCCTAAGTGCGGCTGCGCCGCTAAATGGGCTTTCAGCCCTAAGTGGCGGCTGGCGCCGCCTAAGTGCGGCTGCGCCGCTAAATGGGCTTTCAGCCCTAAGTGGCGGCTGGCGCCGCCTAAGTGGACCTTCGGTCCTAAGTTGACTTAGCCGCGTAGCGGCATTTAGCACGAAGTGCATTTAGGAGCGAAGCGACACTTAGCTACGGAGTAGCACTTAGCCGCGTCAGCGGCACTTAGCACGGGGTGCATTATGAGTGAATCGAAAAAGTTTGTCATAGAGAGCCTGGCAGGATTTGAGCTATGGATCATGTACCTGTTCGTTTTCGGGAAAGGGGAATGGAGGATTTCGGATCTTTCCCATAAAATCTATACCCTTTTCGCCAGTGAGTTATCCGCGAGTCAGGCCAACGAGATTTGCAGTCGGCTGGCGCGAAAAGGGCTTTTGGAATGTGCGGCGAATTACGCGACCGTGATTGCGCGCCGGTACCGCCTCTGTAGCCGTTTTTCGTTCGTGGCATCGAAATGGCTTTTGGAAAACACGCGCAAGGCGATCCGTCCCTTCGCTCGCCCGCCCGAAATGGAAATGCTGTATTCCTTGTTGAACGGGGGCGCCGGATTCGTCACGCCGAAAGACAATGCACGGGGAAATGTCAGCCTGTGGAATGCCGTGACGCAATTTGCCGATATGCAGGAAGAGGCGAAGTCAATCATCGGAATCAAGTTTCCCCCGGATACGCCGGCGAGAGTGTATCGGATTCTCACTTCCGTCCTTTTCTGCCACGGCATCCGCATCGAATCGGTGTTTTCGGATTGGTACGCCAGACTCGCCGCCGGGGGCAGGAATCTGAATCTGTGCGACGAGGACAGGATCGAGTTCGCGGCGTTGTGCGTCTGGACGGGACACAAGGAGTGGCTTTCCGTCCTCGACAAACAGGATGGCACCGTCGCCAAAGAGGTGGATTCGTTTGTGCAGGGTTGCCGTTCGCTGATCGAGGGTGATTTGGAGACCGCCTACAAGAGAATGACCGGGCTGGTCAATTTCTTCCCCGAATCCAGGGCGGTGACGACGTTCTCCACTCCGGCCGCGCACCTTCTGGCACTTGCCGTCACCGTCTTCCAGAAACAGGCGAAGAGTCGCGTGGAACGCCTCGCGCAGAAATTCTACTCGTATCCCCGCGAGTATTCGTATGGTTCGGAAGAATTTTTTTACGCGCGCGACTACGAAGTCTCCCGTAGCTTGAAATCCTACATCGGTATCCGTATGCAAGAGACGGAGGAATTGCAGCGGATGAGCGGTTATTATCCAAGCAGCAATCCGTATCTCGTTCAGTGGGAATCGCCGACCTGTCGTTCCGGGATTCCGTTTCAAGTCATGCTCGGAAACATGACAAAGGATGAGATGATGGAATACGTGCCAGTCGTACTGCGCTTGGCCGAAAAAGCGTTCTTGAATGGATACCCGACTCTGGCGGGGATTTATCTCTCCGTATTCGGTTGGACATTCAAGGGCGCGGATGGGGAAGCCGCCTCGCAGATGGCGGAGTCGCTTTCCGGCATGGGCGGCATCTGGTTCCGTAAATACGAGACGGACAGCGGGGCGTGGAAACTCGTCGTCGCCGCGTTCGACAAGTGCCTTCCCCAACTCGGCAAGACGAAACAGGCGGCACGGGCGAAGACGGGCCGGATCGTATGGTGGATACGCTTCTATGATCCGCAGGAATCGGAGCAAGACGCGACCCGGAATCCCTGCTTGACCTGCTCTTCCCTTGTCCCCGCGTTTCGCGGTCCCCGCTCTGCGGATGACGGTTCGTCCGATCGGGAACTCACGTTCCGTGCGTTTCTCTCCGGCAAATACGACAGCGTCATCACCGAGACCGACCGTGCCGTGTTCACGGCTCTTCAGAAGGCGGATTGCACGACGCGGTACCATCAGGTCATTCCCGCCGATGCGCTGGAGGCGCTTTGCGGCCATGACTGCCTGGTCCGCCGCAACTACGATTACAGGAGCAGTGGAAACAAGTTCACCCCGATCTCCCTTGTGCGCAGGGACGTTCCGTTAGCGGTCAGATCGACCGTGGATGGCGGGCTCGAAATCTCGGTGGAGACTTGGTGCCAGCAAGTCCAGGACGACTACGTGATCCGTAAGCTCTCCGAGTCGGAGTATGCGTTCTACGCTTTCCCGAAAGCGACGCGGGCCGCCATCGAGGTGTTCGGCTCCTACGGCGAGAACGGCATGATCGCGATTCCGAAAAACGGCGTGGACGCCATGCGCCCGCTGCTGCCGCGCATGGCGACGCTCGCGCCGATCCAGGGGGATCTCGCGGCTGTCGGCGGCGGCGCGGACCTGCAACGTGTGGCGGGGAACCACACGCCGCTCCTCCGTATCGAGTTCGAGGAAGGCGTCTTGACGATCGACCTGAAGGTGAAACCGCTGGACGATTCAGATCTGGTGTTCGTGCCCGGCGTCGGGCAACCGGAACGCATGGTCTCGCTCCGGAGGCAGATGGTCGTGCTGGTTCGCGACCTCGCGGCGGAGAAAGCCGCCGCTACGGAGGTGCGGTCCGCGCTGGAGGACTTTGCCTCATGGTCGGAGGACGACTGCCTTTGGCGGATCGACTCGCTTCTCTATGCGCTCAAGGCGTTGGCGGCGCTGAAGGAACTCGGCGAGGCCGTCCGGCTCGAATGGCGCAAGGGAAAACGGCTCTCGGTCGCCACGCCGAAACCGGGTGACTGGAAACTCGACGCCAAGGGCGGCGCGGACTTCTGGTTCTCCGTAAACGGATCTTTCCCGCTCGACAACGAGAAGAGGCTTTCGATCACGGAACTGATCGCGGCGTTCCGCAACAGGCAGGGCGAGTTCGTCCCGTTCGGCGACGGCGAGTACGTGCGCCTGACCGCCGCGCTCACCAAGCGGCTGGAGGCGCTGGAGGCGGCAGGCCGGATCAACGGCAAGGTGCTGGAGGTGCCGCCCGCCGCCATCCCGATGCTGGACCATGTCTTTGAAGACGGGGCGGAGGACGGTCTGTCGCTTCCGCAATCGATCCTGGAACGTGCCGCCACGATCCGCGAGGCGTTCGCGCGCAAGGTGGAACCGCCGGCGCGGCTCAAGGCGGAGCTGCGCCCCTACCAGCAGACCGGATACGAGTGGCTGTCGCGCCTCGCCTCGTGCGGGTTCGGTTCCTGTCTCGCGGATGACATGGGACTCGGCAAAACCGTGCAGATCATTACGCTCCTGCTGGAGCGCGCGCGGGACGGCGCCTCGCTCGTTGTCGCGCCCGCCTCCGTCTGCGGCAACTGGCGCAACGAGATCGCGCGCTTCGCCCCGACGTTGCGGACGGTCATGGCGTGGGACGAGAAGGCGGATGAGATGGACGCGGTGAAGTCGGCAGGCGCGGGCGATGTCGTGATCGCCGGGTACGGACTGGTCGTTGCGCGAGAGGCGCAGTTCACGGCGATCGCATGGAACGGCGTGGTGCTCGACGAAGCCCAGGCGATCAAGAACGAAACCTCGAAACGCGCCCGCGCGGTCAAGCGGCTCCGGTCGAAGTTCCGGGTCGCCGCCACGGGTACGCCTGTGGAGAACCGCCTGTCGGAACTCTGGAGCATCAGCGATTTCCTCAACCCCGGCCTGCTTGGGCCGATCCGCAATTTCGCGCAGCGGTTCACTGCGGACGGACGCGCCACGCCCGCGCTGAAACGGTTGGTCTCTCCCCTCGTTCTCCGTCGCGTGAAGCGCGAGGTGGTGGAAGATTTGCCGGAGAAGACGGAGATCACGCTCCCCGTGATTCTCGGCGACGAGGAACGCGCCGGATACGAGACCTGCCGCCAGCTCGCCCTGCAGACCTTGGAGGCGGGCGGATCCGAAAACCGCATTTCGATTCTCGCCGAGCTGACGCGGCTGAGACGCTACTGCTGCCATCCCTCGCTCGTGCTGGGGAATGCCGCGAAAACTTCCGCCAAGATGGACGCGCTGATCGAACTTCTGGAAAACCTCAAGGAGAATCGGCATCGGGCGCTCGTCTTCAGCCAGTTCACCGACTACCTCGCGATCGTCCGAGAGGCGATTCAGAAGGAGGGGTGGACACACCTGTACCTCGACGGACAGACGCCCGCCGCCGAACGCGAACGGCTGGTGAACGCCTTCCAGCACGGGGAAGGGGATTTCTTCCTCATCTCGCTCAGAGCGGGCGGCTTGGGACTCAACCTCACGGCGGCGAACTATGTCATCCTGCTCGACCCGTGGTGGAACCCCGCCGTGGAAAATCAGGCGGCAGACCGTGCGCACCGGATCGGGCAGAAGAACCCCGTCACCGTCTATCGCCTCATCGCCTCCGACACGGTCGAAGAGCGTGTGCTGGATCTGCACCGGGAGAAAAAGGAAATCGCCGAAGACGTCCTCGGCGGAACCGCCTCCACCGCACTCACCCCCGACGAACTCATGAAGCTGTTCCAGTGAGATGGTGGTTAGGTGGTGAAATGATTAAAAGGTTAACTGGTTCAATCGCCGCTGATGCGGCTTGAAATTGGGCTGATGGAACCTTTTAAAAGCGGAGCGATTGAATTTTTCCCCATGCGACTTTTGGGAGGGACGCGCCCCGTCGCGTCCGCAATGCTTAACCACCCAGCCACCTAACCACGTTGGGGAAGGGAATGGGAAACAACAGAGACAACATCGAGAGCAACCTGAAATCGGGTCGGCTCGCAACCGCGAGCCGAATGTGAAACGTCGCGCGGTTGCGCGACGACCGCCAGCGAGTTGTCTATCCGTTGTCCAAGTTGTTGTCC
>JAFSTA010000238.1 GCA_017450695.1 Kiritimatiellia bacterium
ACGAGCCTCAAAAACGCGATGCAGCTCGTCGCCGAAAGCGGATGCAGTTTCGTCACCGTCGGCACGGAGGCGAAACCGTCTCGTTACTCACGCCATGTCGGAGTCGCCCATTACGACTACGCGCCGGCGATCGAGGCGTTTGTGGCGGACTGCCGCACGGCGAGAATCGGGAAGGTCGTCCAGTTCGACTTCGGGCGGCATCCGTACCTTGACGCATCCGCTGCGCTGGAGCGGGCGAAGATCGCCTGCGAGCGCATTACGCTGCAAGTCGGCGGCCCTGCGGACCTGGACGCGGTCGTCCAGGTCTCCTACTCCACGATGAAGCGTTTCCTGCGGGCAAAGGCGCTGCCAGACCTTTTCTTCTTCACCGACGACTACATCGCCCTCGGGGCGTTCGAGGCGTTGCGCGACGGCGGGGTGTCTGCGCCGCGCGATGTCCGCGTGGTGTCGTTCTCCAATTCGAAGAGCGGACTTTCACCGTACGGCAACGTAGCGCGCATCAACTTTGATCCGTTTGCAGACGGGCGCGAGATCGCCCGCTGCGTCATGGAGTGGTTCGGCAAGGGTGTATTCGGAACGTATTCAGGCTGCTGCTCCTACGTGCGCGGGGCGACGTTTCCAGCTGGTTGATTCGGATGATTCGGATGGTTGTTGTGAATCGTCGGTTTCGCCGGATTATGCTATAATGCCGCCATCAAAGACAACGAAAGGAACAATCATCATGTCGAGAAACAAGTCTCCACTCTGCGGAACACTGCCGTTCTTTGCGACGGTTGCCGTGATGGCGATCACAGCATCCGGCGCGGATTCCCTTCTGCTCCATCGCTGGAGTTTCAACGGCGACCTGACCGACAGCGTGGGCGGACAAACGGCTTGGTCCACGAACACGTCTTTCGTCGCATTCGGCAGCGGGTACGCCGTCAAGACAGAAGGAGGAACAAACGGAACTTCATACGTCAACTTGGGTTCCAACATCCTGCCGAGGGACGGCAGAAGTTTCACGTTCGAGTGTTGGGTGCGGCTTGACGTTTGGGAGAATGGGCAGTACAGGATGTTCACCATTGGCAGCAGTGGTGGAAACAAATTTGACCAGACGTGGGGCAACAAGAATTATGCAGGGAATGACTATACGCTTGTAACGTCTTCCACGCAAAACAAGTATGTGTTGAATGAGTTTGGAATCGGCCCTCATAAGGTCGGAACGTTCTGCCATCTTGCCTACGTGTTCACTCCGGCGGAGAACGGTCATTGGATCGTTCGCGTCTATCGACATGGCGCGGGCACCGGCTTTCTCCAGGCTGCGACTTCTTTCCTGGCTCCACATGGATGGAAACCGTCCGTCCTAGATCAGACAAGTTGCAGTCTTGCTCGTTCGCTGGTCAACTCGCATAATGATTCGCAGGCATCCTTCGACGAGATACGCGTGTGGGGCCGTGCGCTTTCCGAACGCGAGATTGCGGCAAGTGCGCTTGCCGGCCCCGATGCCGTGATCCCTGACGGTGATTCGCCGTTTGGGAAGACGATTTACAACACCGCAACCGGTTCGCTCTCACTTCCCGCCGGACAGACATTTACGGATGGCGCGGCGAAACTGTCAGCGGGAATCCTGGGCCTTTCCGGTGACAATGGCGCGCTGTCTTTGTTTCCCATGTACGA
>JAFSTA010000239.1 GCA_017450695.1 Kiritimatiellia bacterium
GACGCCGGGCTTCCGCAACGGTCCACCATAGTTCGTGTTGTAGGTGTGGAACTGGAGAGGCGCGCAGATGTCCACTTGCGTTGGGATGATTTCGACCGCCTGCCCCCACAGAATCGACTGGAAGATGTTTCGGACGGCCGAGAAGGTCGGCGCCGGGTAGCTGACCGGACAGTCGCCCGTGTCGGGGCGCGTCCACATCGCCGTCGGACCGGCAATTTCCATTTTGATAGGATACAATTTCATTTTAACTCCTCCTGAGGCATGATCATAGCATCTGACTCCAATATCATGTGTCCAATCCTTGCATTGGTCATAAAAACGGTTACGCCTTTACAATGGACTTGCAAGATTTGCAATTTTTCCATCAAGGTGTTTGTGTTTTTGCGACTGTGTGCGAACAGATCCACTTCACTCCTTTCCTTTAAGACGTTCTTATTATGTCATGGAATCTGGAATTTGTCTAGCACAATTTTTGAATTATTTATAGGTAAAATTTATAGTATTTAAATAATATGTAAATTTATCTATTCTTGGTGCAATTGGAATGATATACTGGTTCGCGGTAAGGAGAAAATACGATGTTGACGAAAAGTGGTTTCCGAGTTGGCGAGAGGATCCGGGCATGGCGCAAAAAACGGAACATGATCCAGAAGGAGCTTGCCGCAGCGGTGAAGATGGATGTCACGCAGTTGTGGTCAATCGAAAAGGATCGTAATAGTCCGTCCGTCCGGACTCTTGAACGTATTGCAAAGGCTCTGCACGTCAGTGTTTCAGAACTTCTGGAAATGCCGTCGGCAGACGATTCAAGGATGGTACTTTCTGTGGCGGAAAAGAGCCCGTTCGCTTGTCTCGACAGAATGTGCAGTGACTTGCATCGAATATCGAGACCCGAAAAGGGAACTGATCTTACGGAAGGGGATGTCAGCAGACTTGAGATGGAACTATCGGAAGCGATTCAGATTGAGTCGAGGCACCAGACGGAGATGCCGACCTCATTGCCGCTGTTGTTTCCAATTGTCAAGAGCGAAGCGGGGGCAAAGCAACTTGCCCGAGCTGTCAGGGCTCACTGTGATGTCGGTGCCGCCATTATCCGTAATGTGCAGATTCTTTTTGAAACGTACGGGGTACGTATTTTGGACACGAAATTCTCAAACGGAGTTGAGTCTGTGACATTCTACAGTGTGGTCAGACGTGACTTTACGGTTTTCCTCGCCGATACTCTTTTGGAAAAACCATGGCGGAGAGATTTCACATTCCTTTCCGAAATCGGGCGAATGTTCTGGTTCGCGGCCAATTCGTTTGAGACGTATCGCGAATCCGCTGTGGGACGACGTTTCGCACATCATTTTGCGGCAGCGTTCCTACAACCGGAACAGACGATCCGCGCAACAGTTTACAGTCTTCGCGTGAAACCAGATGACTGGACGTGGGAATTGCTGTTGCGAATGAAGACCAGATTCGGTGTGTCGGCGCATTCCTTTGCCATTCGTCTTAAGGAGTTGGGATTAATCTCGCGCCGTAAATACAACCTGTTCAAGGGCAAGATCAAAAGTTTGGGTCATGAAGAGCCGTTTCCGCAGTCAAACGCTGATTTAAACCGCCGTGGCGATCTCTTGGCACTAGGATAAAGCTCCTTCCGCCGTTGTTGAAATGAGAAACAACCGAAACAACAAGGAGGGCGGCCCGTGACACGTGAAGGTTGGCGAGTGACGAGATGCGGTAGTTTTCCAAGTTATTCCCATGAATATTCCCGTACGCAGCGCGGGCGGCGGGCTTGTTTGGAAATGAACGAAGTGGACAACTGATTTACGACTCGCCAATGGTCGTCGTGTAATCGCATGACGACATCCTTTCGAATCACGGTTACGAACCGACCAGAACAAAGTTTTTGTTGTTTTACAATTACATCTGTGTGTATGACGAAGCAGATGTACCCGCGTTTGTTCCGAAGTGAGAATCCGGTCTTGACTTTGCAGGCCTTCCGTTTTTATAATGGGGGTGTCATGGGTGACGAGTCGCCAGAAATAACGAAGGTGGAAGACGCGAAGGCGGGAACGGTTCAGGTATCGTTTTTCGCGCGGATTTGCGTTTCCCTCCGTAATGCGGGGTGGGATTTGCTGTATGTCCTGCTCGCGCTCTGCGTCATTCTTGTCGGATCCGCCATCTGGTATCAGCCCCCGCTCCTTCCCAGCCGTGCGCTGCGCGTCTCGTATTCGTTCCTCGGAAAGGATTTCGCGGACGCCGCGCTCTACCGTCCGCTCGCCATGCCGACGCGCTATTACGTGAAGTTGCCGCACGAGCTGCAGAAGCGGTACCGCTGGTTTTCGATTGACCGGCGGCGCGAGGTCTGCGCCTTGGCGGAACCTCCCACCTTCCGGACGTTCGGTCTTCCCGCGATCCGACGCAAGGAGCCGATGGGGCTGGATCTGGAGTTTCGCCACCTGGACAACTCCGAGTGGCACGTCTCGTTCGAGGATGAGGCGATCGTCTTTTCAAACGCCATCCTGTGTGTCCGGCTCGACCACAAGCAGATCGGGGAGGAAACCAAATGAGACACGCGTTCTCTGTTTTCGCGGCGTTGCTCTCGACCGGGACGGTGTTGGCGGAGCCGCTTTTCAACGGGAAGGACCTGACGGGGTGGAAGGTCGCGGGATTCATCGACGAGGGGACTGTCTCCGTCTCGAACGGGGTGATTGCTTGCGGTGCGGGGCATCCGATGTCCGGCATCGTCTATACGAACACGCCGCCGTCGATGAACTACGAGATCTCGCTGGACGCTATGCGCGTGGAGGGAAGCGATTTCTTCATCGGGCTGACGTTCCCGGTCGGCACGAACCGCTGTACGGTGATTATCGGCGGCTGGGGCGGCGGTGTCTGCGGGGTCTCCTGTATCGATTACATGGACGCTTCCGAGAACCCTTACTCCACCGGCATCCCGCTCCGGTCGGGCAAGTGGTACCACCTGCGCGTGCGCGTCGAGCCCAAGGTGCTGACGGTTTCGCTGGACGGTACGGAGTACTCGGCGAAGATCCCCTACGAGAGTACGGAGCAGTTCTCGCTCCGTTCGGGGTACGAAATCGAGAAAACCGCGCCGCTCGGCATCTGCACGTTCCGGACCACCGCCTGGTGGAAAAACATCGAACTGACGGCGTGGCCCCCGGCGCGTTATCCCTGACATGAAAACCCGCTTTCCAAGCCAGCGGTTTACGCTGGCGTCTTTCCGTTTTTTGTGCGATAATGGTGTTTTGCGCAACGGCACTTCCGTTGCCGGGAGAATCCAGAGATGATCAATGTGTTTAGAGCTATTTTCGGAACCAAGAACTCGCGCGACCTAAAACGGTTGCGCCCGTATGTGGACCGTATCAACGAGATCGAGAAGTCGTACCAGTCGCTGAGCGACGAGGAACTGAAGGCGAAGACGCCGGAGTTCCGCGCGAGGGTCGCGGCGTTGCTGGCGAAGAACGTGCCGGTGAACGAGGCACTCGACACCGTGATGTGCGAGGCGTTCGCGACGGTCAAGAACTGCTGCCGCCGCCTGATGGGCACCAAGAAAACCGTCTGCGGGCACGAGCAGGTTTGGGACATGATCCCCTTCGACGTGCAGCTGTTGGGCGGCATCGTGCTGCATCAGGGGAAGATCGCGGAAATGCAGACCGGCGAAGGCAAGACGCTGGTCGCGACGTTGCCGCTCTACCTGAACGCGCTGTCGGGCAAGAACGTGCAGCTCGTGACGGTCAACGACTACCTGGCCCGCCGCGACGCGCAGTGGATGGGGACGATTTACGAGTGGCTTGGTCTGACGGTGGGGTGCATCCAGAACCACATGTCTCCCTCCGAGCGCCGGGCGCAGTACGCCTGCGACATCACCTACGGCACGAACAGCGAGTTCGGTTTCGACTACCTGCGCGACAACGGCATGGCGCAGGAGCCGGAACAGGTGGTGCAGAACGGTCACTTCTTCGCGATCGTCGATGAGGTGGACAGCATCCTGATTGACGAGGCGCGTACCCCGCTGATCATTTCAGGTCCCGCGCAGCAGAATTCGATGTCGCAGTACAAGGAACTGAAACCGCTCGTCGAAAACCTGGTCTCCCGGCAGCTGAAGGTCTGCAACCGCATGGTGACCGAGGCGAAAGAGGCGATCGAGAAGGGCGACCGCGACACCGCCATGTGCCGCCTCTACCAGATCTACCACGGCATGCCCAAGCACAAGCAGTTCCTCCATCTGCTGGAGAATGTCGAGGTGCGCAAGATGCACGAGCAGGTGGAGAACCAGATGCTCACGGAGATGCGCAAGGCGCAGGCGCGCGAACTGGTCGAGAAGTTGTACTTCACCATCGACGAACGGACGCGCGAGTGCTCGCTGACGGACAACGGCTGCGACTGCCTCTGCCCGTCCGATCCCAATATGTTCGTCATGCCGGACCTCGTCTCCGCACTCTCGAAGCTGGACGGCGACACGACGATCAGCGAAGAGGAACGCGCCCAGAAGCGGCAGCAAATCCAGTCGGACTTCATGCTGCGCAGTGAACGCGTACACAACGTGGAACAGCTCCTGCGCGCCTACTGCCTTTACGAGCGGGATCAGGAGTATGTCGTGCAGGACAACCACGTGTATATCGTGGATGAGTTCACCGGACGCATCCTGCCCGGACGCCGCTGGTCGGACGGCCTGCATCAGGCGGTCGAGGCCAAGGAGGGTGTGGAGATCGAACGGGAGACGCAGACGCTCGCCACCATCACGATCCAGAACTACTTCCGCCTCTACGACAAGCTGGCGGGCATGACCGGTACGGCGGAGACAGAAGCGACGGAATTCCACGACATCTATAAACTCGATGTCGTCTCGATCCCGACCAACCGTCCGGTCCGCCGTATCGACGGCAACGACCTGATCTACCAGACGCAGCGCGAGAAGTACCGCGCGATTCTGGAGGAGGTTCAGAAGCGCCACGAGAAGGGGCAGCCGATCCTGCTGGGCACGGTCTCGGTCGATACCTCGGAAATCCTCTCGCGCATGTTGCGCATGGCGAAGATTCCGCACAATGTGCTGAACGCGAAAAACCACGCGCGCGAAGCCGAGATCATCGCGCTCGCGGGCCAGCCCGGTGCCGTTACCATCGCCACCAACATGGCGGGACGCGGCACGGACATCAAGCTCGGGGAGGGCGTGGTCTGGATGCCCGAAAGCGACGTGAAGTCGCAGATCAAGCTGGAGGACAAGTACGAGGGCAACAAGACGCTGGCGGAGTTGCTGGAGGAACGCCCCTGCGGCCTGCACGTCATCGGTTCGGAACGGCACGAATCACGCCGCATCGACCGGCAGTTGCGCGGTCGCTGCTCGCGTCAGGGCGACCCCGGTTCCTCCCGCTTCTACATCTCGCTGGAAGACAATCTCATGCGCCTCTTCGGTTCCGACCGCATCAGCGGCATCATGAAGCGGCTCGGCATGAAGGAAGGCGAGGCGCTGGAGCACAAGTGGCTGAACCGTTCCGTCGAAACCGCGCAGCGCCGTGTCGAGCAGCAGAACTACTCGATTCGCAAGAAGACGCTGGAGTACGACGACGTGATGAACCGCCAGCGCACGGTGGTGTATGAACTGCGCGGCGAGGTGCTGAAATCGCCGAGCGCGCACGAGAAGATCTTGGACGTCTTCAACGACATCATCCTGACGCAGTGCGAGCGTTACCTCTGCGGCGAAAAAGACTCGCAGCCGGAGGATCTGGTGAACTGGATCGTTTCCACCTTCCCCATCGCCTTGACGGTTGAGGAGGTGTTGCCTTTCCGCGAGACCCCGGACAAGGCGGGCGAGTTGATCTACCAGCGCGTGGCGGACGCCTACGAACTGAAGTGCTCGATGGAAGAACAGGAAGTGCTGCCGTACATGGAGCGCGGCGTTTTCCTCGGATGTATCGACCGGCAGTGGCAGGACTTCCTGCGCGCGATGGATGAGTTGCGCCAGGGCGTGAACCTGCGCGCCTACGGGCACCGTGACCCGCTCGTCGAGTACAAGCGCGAGGCGTACGGGATGTTCGAGGTTCTGATGACCAACATCAAGACGGAGGTTGCGATCTCCGTCTTCCGCGCGCAGACGGTGCGGAACTTCATGCGCCAAAACGCAGCGAGAAATCCTGAAGTCGTCACCGTCCACAACGATGTCAACATCCTCGCCGACATGACGCAGGATCCGGCTCTTGCGGGGCAGCCTATGCCGCCCCCGGAAGAGATCATTCCGCTAGATGTTCCAGACGCCGCCATCCGCAGTTTCGACGCGAAGATGAAGGCGATGTCCGACACGCCGACCCCGCCCGCCGTCCGCATGGCGATGATCGACGGCAAGCAGATTGGACGCAACGATCCCTGCCCGTGCGGCAGCGGGAAAAAATACAAGAAGTGTTGCGGACGCGGACTCTAGTCTGCGGCCCGCACGGGAGGATTCCTCACATGGTAAATCGCGTACTGACATTGGAACAGGCTGCCCGGCACATCCACCTGGCTGTGCGGGAACTTTTCCATCTGGCACAGCAGGGGGACATCCCCTGCCGGAAACACAACGGCGAATACTTCTTCGAACACAACGCGATCGACGACTGGGCGCAGCGCAACCTCTTCGAGTTGACGGAAAAGGCGCGTGTCCGCAGGCATTGCGCGGAACTCGCCGAAAACCGGAACATCGAGGGGGACACGCTGGTGGTATCCTGCCTCAAACCCGAATGGATCCAGGCGCAGCTTCCCTCGCGCACCAAGCCGGGCGCGATCCGGGACATGGTCGCCCTCGCCTTCTCGACGGGACTGCTCTACGATGACGCGGCCTTCCTGCAAGAGGTCTCCGAACGTGAAGAGATCTCCTCTACGGCGATGGAGAACGGCGCCGCGTTCCTTCACGCCCGCTATCCCGATCCCTACCGCGCATCCGGATCCTTCTTCGTGCTGGGCAAGGCGGTCCACCCCGTCTTCTTCGGTGCGCCCGACGGCAAGCCGACGGACATCTTCTTCCTGCTTTGCTGCGTGGACGACGAACTGCATCTGCGCCTGCTTTCTCGGCTTTGCGTCCTCTGTCACGAGTCCGACGTGCTGGAGCGGATTCGCGAAACCTCCAACACCTACGACATCTACGATTTGCTGAAAGATGCCGAGGCGAATTTCCTCGCACACGTCCGCCAGCATACGGGAGACTGAGCGATGGACGCGGATGAACTGAAGCTGGAAGCGGAAAAACTGAAGCTGGAGCGCGAACGCCTCGCCATCGAGCAGGAACGCGTCCAGGCGGCGCAGGAACGCATCCAGAGCCGGATGAGGGCGATTACGGCGGACGGGAAGGGGAAGCTGATGGTCAACTTCCCCACCTTGATTCTGGTTTCGATTATCTGCCTGTTGCTGGGTGGTATTCTCGGTGCCTTCTCCACGACCTTCTCCGCGAACCAACGCGAAAAACAACAGCTCTCCGCCGAACGCGAGCGATTGAGCGATCTCGTCCGTACGCTGGAAGACTCGCAGCCGCAAGTCCAGGTTCCCGTCCAGGCGCGCGCGGAAACCAATCGCACGGGAGCGGCACTGGCCCACCAGCAGCCGCCCGCTTCGAATTTTCCCGCCGTTCCTTCCAAGCCCAAGGGGCGGTACGACAACGTCTCCCTGATCGTGATCAAAGGCCCGTGATGAAACGTTTCCTGTACCTGTGCCTCCTGCTGTCAATGGCGTGTGAATCCGCATTCGCGCTCACGCTCACCGAGTTGCAGCGGAAACTGGAAACCGTCCAGACTGTCGAGTCGGAGTTCGTCCAAACGAAACACCTTCAGGTTTTCCAGAACGAGATCGTGCTGAAGGGCAGGATGGGATTGCGCCGCGAAGGTGCCGACCTCGCGTGGCACGTCACCACCCCGATCCGCTATTCCGTCTGTTTCCGGGGATCGGTCATGACGCAATGGGACGAGACCTCGCAAAAGACGACCACCTTCGACACCGCCTCGAATCCCATGCTCAAGGCGTTGCTCGACCAGATGAGAAGCTGGTTCTCAGGAAACCTCTCCGAGATGCAGCGCGAGTACGACCTCACCCTGCGCGAAGCCCCGCAAACGGGACGCCACGTTCTCACCTGCGTCCCCAAGGGAGAGCTTGCAAACTTCATGAAGGAAATCGAGATCCGTTTCGCGGAAGGAACCGGGTACATCGATTCGGTCAAGCTCGTGGAAGCCTCTGGTGACTGGTCCGAAATCCAATTCCGCGACACCAGGCTCAACCAGCCGCTTTCCGACCAGATTTTCCGCCATCCGTAACGGAACGGGCGGGCGGCTGCCGCAGAAAACGGCGAAGCACGGAACTGGACGCCATTTCGCAACCGAAAACAAAACCGAATGCAATCGACCGTTGCCGATTGCATTCGGTTTCGTTACTCTGTTCGGGGGCCGGGCGCTTTACTGCGCCGCCGCGAAAGCCGCCTCCAACTTAGTGAGGCGTTCGATGGTCGCTTCCAGCTCCACCTTCTTCTCGCGCTGTTGCTGCACGATTGCTTCGGGGGCGCGGGAGACGAAGCTCTCGTTGGAAAGTTTCGCCTCGACTCCCTTCAGGAACCCGCGCGTCTTGACGAGTTCGCCACGCACGCGTTCGAGTTCCGCCGCCGCATCAACCTGTCCTTTGAGGGAAAGGTAGATGGTGCCTTGCTTGCAGACGGTGCAGGGCATCGCCAGGTGTTCGCCTCCCACCGTAATCGTGATTTCTTCAGCACGGAGTTGCTGACGGAGCGTGTCCAGCTCCGAGGTGAACCGACGGGCGGTTTCGTCGTCCACCGTCTGGATCAGGTAGGTGACGAGCTTCGACGGCGCGATGTTGTAGTCGGATCGCAGGGCGCGTCCGGCCGTGATCAGTTCACGCTTGTTGTCGATGTAGGTCGCGATTTCCTGCGAGAGTCCCCACGCCTGGTTCTGTTCCGGCGTGTAGGCGGTCGGCCACGGGGCGAGCATGATGCTCTCACCGTCCTTCCCGTATCCCATCTGGTGCCAGAGTTCCTCCGTCACGAACGGCATATACGGGTGTAGCAGCTTGAGGGCGCTTGAGAATACCGCTGTCATGAGCGTCAGCACCTGCTTGCGGCGGGCTTCGTCTTCTCCGCTGAGATCCTGCTTCGCGTATTCGAGATACCAGTCGCAGAACTTGTTCCAGATCAGGTCGTAGATCGCCAGCGCGCCATCCTGCAGACGGTACTTCTCCAAGTGGTCGTTCATCGTCGCGAGGACGGACTGGAGCGTCCAGAGCACATGGCGGTCGTCATCGCGCAACAGCGCGGGATCGAGCGTGAAGTCACCGGCGGCAATCGCGTGCGCGTCGATGATACCGGGATTCTTCTCTAGGTTCATCTGCATGAAACGCGCCGCGTTCCAGATCTTGGTCGCGAAGTTGCGCCCGATCTCGAACTTGCTCTTGCTCACGCGCGAGTCGGTTTCCAGCGAGGTGATCAACGCGAGCGAAAACCGCAGCGCGTCCGCGCTATAGGAATCGATCAGCTCCAGCGGATCGAGCGAGTTGCCGAGCGACTTCGACATCTTGCGTCCCTGGTCGTCACGCACGATACCGTGGATGATGATCTTGCGGAACGGCGGCTGCCCCATGAAGTGGTACCCGGCCATGATCATACGCGCGACCCAGAAGAAGATGATGTCCTGCGCGGTGACCAAGTCGCACGTCGGGTAGTAAAACTTCAGGTCATCGGTCTGTTCCGGCCAGCCGAGTGTCGAGAACGGCCAGAGCCAAGAGGAGAACCAGGTGTCCAGCACGTCCTCGTCCTGGCAGATGCCCTCCGCCGTGAGCGCGGCGTTCCCGGTCTTCTCGCGCATCGCCGCGAGCGCGGCCTCCGGCGTTTCCTCCACCACGAAGACGGGGTTCTCCGCTTTTGCCTCAATCTCCGCCTTGAGGTAGTAGGCGGGAATCCGGTGCCCCCACCACAACTGGCGAGAGATGCACCAGTCCTGAATGTTCTCCATCCAGTTGAAATAGACATTCTCCCAGCGCTTCGGCACGAACTGGATCTCACCCGTGCGGACGGCGGCGATTGCGGGTTCGGCGAGCGGCTTCATTTTCACGAACCACTGCTTCGAGAGGCGCGACTCCACCACCTTGTGGCAGCGGTAGCAGTGCCCCACCTGATTGTCGTAATCCTCGATATGGTCGAGATAACCGCCCGCCTCCAGGTCTTTCACGATCTCCTCGCGGCAGACGAACCGGTCCATCCCGACATAGCGGCCGGAATCCGCGTTCATCGTCCCGTCCCCGTTCATCACGTTGACGATCGGCAGGTCATGCCGCTTGCCCACGAGGAAATCGTTCGGGTCGTGCGCCGGCGTGATCTTCACAATGCCGGTACCGAAATCCTTCTCCACATAGTCATCCTCCACCACCGGGATTTCACGCCCGGTGAGCGGAAGGATCACCTTCTTCCCCCGAAGGTGCGCGTACCGCTCATCCTTCGGGTTGACCGCCACCGCCGTATCGCCCGGAAGCGTCTCGGGGCGCGTCGTGGCGACCATCACGTAATCGCGGTACGGTTCGCCGGAAACACCCTTGTCGGAACCGACAACCGGATAGCGGATATACCAGAGATGGCCGTGGTTCTCCTCGTGTTCCACCTCGTCGTTCGCCAGCGCCGTCTGGTGGTGCGTACACCAGTTCACGATGTACGGCCCTTTGTAAATCAAGCCTTCTTTGAAGAGCTGCACGAACACCTTCGTGACCGCCTTGGAGCATCCGGCGTCAAAGGTAAACCGTTCGCGTTGCCAGTCGGTGCTGTTGCCGAGCTTGCGCTGCTGGTGGACGATCGTGCCGCCGTATTTTTCCTTCCACTGCCACACGCGCTCCAAGAACTTCTCGCGGCCGAGATCCTGACGGCGCAGATGCTCTTTGTCGAGAGACTTTTCAACCACGCTCTGCGTGGCGATACCGGCATGGTCCGTACCCGGAAGCCACAGTACGTTCCGCCCCTGCATCCGGCGCCAGCGCGTCAGGATGTCCTGAATCGTTTCGTTCAGCGCGTGGCCCATGTGCAGGATCCCCGTTACGTTCGGGGGCGGGATGACGATGCTGTACGACTCGCCGCCGTCTTTCGGTTCCGCATGAAAACACCCGTGGCTTTCCCACCACGCATACCATTTCTCTTCGACCGCTTTCGGATCGTAATGCTTGTCCATCATAGTCAGCTTCCTAACTTGAAAAAAAGAAGGAAAAGTTTACCGTTTCCCAGTCGAAAAGACAATCTCAATTTGAGGGAGTCGGGTGGGCAATACGGAATGGGGAGTAGGTGGTAGGCAGTAAGGAGTTGTCGGGAGAAGGATGGGGAAGGGGGGGAAGGTAGGCGTATATTTTGTGCGCGGGTGGGAACACCTACGGCGAAACCGTGCCGCAAGTGGCCTCTAGTGAGGTCTTGCCTTCCGGTCTGGCGCGTGATAGAATGACGAGTGTTTTGAGTATGGGGCGCGAAGGTACCGTGCCGGAAATCGTCGATGGAGAAGATTGTGATAGCTACTGACACATTCGATGGGGTTTGTCGCTTGGTTCCGTACACCGCGTAGTCCCGCCGAACGGATAGAGGAGGAAGGCCAGAATGGGAATGACAAGAAGAGATTTCATGCGGGGCGGGGTTGCGTTGGGTGGACTGGTCGCTGTATCGCAGTTGCCCGCATTCGCGGATGATCCGTCGCTCTTTTCCGAGCGGGGACGGTGGGAACGGTTGTCGATCGGTTACCAGCATATCAACGCGGGCGCTTCCAAGCCGTTCACGATCCTGCACATCTCCGACACGCATCTCACCGCGGTCTATCCGCACGAGAGCGAATGGACGCGGAAGTTCATGGAACGTCGCTCCAAGACCTTCGGCGGGCGGCAGGAGGAAGCGCTGCGCGATTCGCTCACGTGGGCGAAGGAACATGTGGATTACGTGATCCATACGGGGGATTTGATCGACGCGCAAAGCGAGGCGAACTTTGACCTGGTGAAAAAGTATTATGGTATGGGCGGGTCGATGATGTTCGGTTCGCTGGGGAATCACGAGTTTCTTCACGGGCAGGGCAAGAAGGACCAGTGTGATGCCGAGAAAGCTGTTTCGCTTCCCCGTTTGAAGGAAGCGTATCCGTTCGATCTCTCGATTGCCTCAACGGTCGTGAACGGCGTGAATTTCGTGACACTCGACAACGTGTACAACACCGTCACGGCACATCAGGCGTCGCGTTTCGAGGAGGAGATCAAGAAAGGACTTCCCGTCATCCTCTGCATGCACTGCCCGATCGACACGCCGCACATCAACCGCGCCGCCAACAGGTACTGGAAACGGAAAGACCTGAAGGTTGTCGAGGACGTCAGTCGTTGGACGGAGCGGAAACGCGATGCCACGACGGCGGACTTCATCGCCTACCTCAGGGCGCAACCGCTTCTAAAGGGCATCCTGTGCGGTCACTTGCATTTCGACGTGCAGGATCGTTTCTCGCCCACGGCGATGGAATATCTCGTCGGGGGCAACTTCCTTTTCCACGGGCAGGAGATTACGTTCTCATGACGCACGGAATTCCCCGCAGGCTCGAAACACGTTACGAAAGGCACTAGACAATGAAACTGACAAAAGGGATTGCCGCATTTGCGGCGGCGGTGGCGGTTGCGGCGTTCGCCGCACAGGATGCGGGACGCGCGACGGAACTCGCTCTGGGCGAGTATCTGGCTTTCGGGCAACTGACGAAAGACTACTACGAAGCGATTGTCAAGCACGCAGGACTTCAGGTGATCCATGCCGACGGCGCGGTGACGCTGCGCCTCCAGGAGATCGGCCGTGAGGTGGCGACAACGCCCGTATCGTCGAGCACGACCATTCGCCTGAAAGACGAGTATTATCCCTTGGAGGTGACGCGTCATGTGAAGACGTGGAACGACTGTGCCGCGGTGGAGACATGGGTGGAGATCCGCCATGCGGAGACGGGGCCGATCAAGTTGATCCGTGCCGACAGTATCGCTACGCCGGTGGCGGCCTCCACGAATGCCGTGCGCGTCTTGTCCCTTACCGGACGCGCAAAGAACGAAGCGAACGTGAGCGAGTCACGGGTCGTCAAAGGGCAGACCGTGGAGCTGATTTCCAGTGCCGGGACACGCGACGCATGGGAGGCGAACGCCGCGATGATGGTTTTGTTCGGTGAGGACGTGGACGAGGAGCGCGGCGCGGTTCTCGGTGTCGCGCTGGAGTGGGCTGGCACGTCCTGCAGCCGTGTCCGCCGCAATTGGGATGGGAAGCGGACGGAGGTTTTTGCTGGTGTGGATATGACGACGGGACCCTACACACTCGATCCCGGTGTCACCTTCACGACTCCGAAAGCGATTCTCGTCTGGTCGGAGAAGGGGAAGGGTGAAGTCTCCCGCGAATACCATCGCTGGGCGCGTCGGCACCTCATGCCGCATGGTGACGCGCTCCATCCCGTTCTCCTCAACAGCTGGGAAGGCTCGTACTTCTCCTTTACGGAACAGACGTTGCTCGACATGATGGCTGGCGTGAAAGAGATGGGCGGTGAGATGTTTGTTCTCGATGACGGCTGGTTCGGTCGCGGCCGGTACGCCCGTGACGAGACGAACAGGGCGACGGCGGGACTGGGCGACTGGTGCGTCAACACGGCGAAGCTGCCGCATGGCCTCGGCTGGCTCGCGGAAGAGGCTGCAAAAAGAGGCCTCCAGTTCGGACTCTGGGTCGAACCGGAAATGGCCAATACCAACAGCTGGCTTACGCAGGAGCACCCCGACTGGTTCTTGCAGGAAAAGGGACGTCCGGTTGTCTGCGGACGCGGCAAAACGCAGGTCGTGCTCGACCTGACGAATCCCGCCGTTCGAGACAACCTGTTCACCCAGCTGGATGCGGTGTATTCCGCCATCCCGTCCCTCGCCTACGTGAAATGGGACTGCAACGCAAGCATCCACAACCCAGGTTCCACCTACCTTGCGCCAGACCGCCAGCCGAACCTCTGGTATGACTACACGCAAGGCTACAACGAACTGCTTGCGCGCTTTCAGGCGAAGCGTCCGCAGATCATGGTGCAGGCTTGCGCATCGGGAGGCGGGCGCATGGATTTCGGTTCGCTCCGGTACACGGATGAGTTCTGGGCAAGTGACTGTACGGATCCGTATCGGCGTATTTTCATCCAGTGGGGTGCGTCGCAGTTCTATCCGGCCTCGGCGATGGCCTGCCACGTCACCGCCTCGCCCAATCACCAGACGAAGCGCGTGACCCCGCTCAAGTATCGGTTCGACGTGGCGATGACCGGACGGCTCGGTTTCGAGCTGCATCCCAAAGACCTTTCCGCAGAAGAGGTGGCCTTCGCGAAGGCGGCGGTTGCCGACTACAAGCGGATTCGTCCGATCGTCCAGCGCGGTGACCTTTACCGCCTTGTCTCGCCCTACGAGAAGCCGTTTTCCTCGCTCCTGTATGTCAGCGAGTCAAAGGATTCCGCCGCCGTGTTTGCCCTCGGTCTCAAGATCGACGGGGAACGGGTGGAGGTCTTGAAGCTACGCGGGCTGAATCCCGATGCGAGCTATTCTGTCCAGGAGATCAATTGCATCCCGGGGCGGCATCATGCGAAACTGCCGGCTGCTATCTCGGGGCGGGATCTCATGGAAAAAGGCATAACCGTCCGCCTCTCTGGCGATTACGATTCTGCCGTCTTTGAGGTGGCGGCAACGGCACGATAGATACCGCATGGCTGCCGCCATTGCGCACAGAACCACTCTCTTTCCGAGAACTCGGAACGGGGGGCAAGTTTGGTATTGACATTTGGTGAATGTTTCTATATAACAGTACACCGCAAGAGGAGATAATGGCATGACTTCTGAAAAGTACATCGGGCGGTATCCCGATTCGACGGGACACTTTGGCAAGTACGGCGGGCGCTATGTGGGCGAGACGCTGATCGCGGCGCTGGAGGATGTGGAGGCCGCCTATGCGGGGGCGAAAGCGGATTCGGCGTTCGAGGCGGAGTTCCGGGCGATGTTGCGGGATTACGCGGGGCGTCCGACGCCGTTGGATTTTGCGGGACGGTTGACCGAGGCGGTCGGCGGTGCACGCATTTGGCTGAAGCGCGAGGACTGCGCACACACTGGCGCACACAAGATCAACAACGTGGTGGGGCAGGGGTTGCTCGCCCGTCGGATGGGCAAGACGCGCGTGATCGCCGAAACGGGCGCGGGGCAGCATGGCGTGGCGACCGCCACCATCGCGGCGCGGTTCGGCATGAGCTGCAAGGTATTCATGGGGGCGCGCGATGTCGAGCGTCAGGCGCCGAATGTCCACCGGATGCGATTGCTCGGTGCGGAGGTCGTTCCCGTGACCTCTGGTACCTCGACGCTGAAAGACGCGATGAACGAGGCGTTGCGTTATTGGGTGAACACGGCGACCGACACCTTCTACATTATCGGCACGGTTTCGGGGCCTCATCCGTATCCCATGATGGTACGTGATTTCCAGCGCGTGATCGGCGACGAGGCGCGGGCGCAGGTGTTGGAGCGGATCGGCAAGTTGCCGGACGAACTGGTTGCCTGTGTCGGTGGCGGCAGCAACGCGATGGGACTGTTCTATCCGTTTCTGGACGATCCGGTCGAGATGCTTGGCGCGGAGGCTGCGGGTAGGGGAATCGAGACCGGCGAACATGCCGCCTCGATCACCGGCGGGTCTCCGGGCGAATTACACGGGGCGATGACCTACCTGCTCCAAGATGCCGAGGGGCAGATTCAGGAGGCATGGTCGATTTCCGCCGGGCTTGATTATCCCGGCGTGGGGCCGGAACACGCGCTGCTGAATGATCTGGGGCGTGTTCGTTACTGCGGCGTGACGGATCAAGAGGCTGTCGATGCCTTCCAAATGCTCTGCCGGTACGAAGGGATCATTCCCGCCTTGGAAAGTTCCCACGCGTTGGCGGCGGGAATCCGCGAGGCGAAGCGGCTGGGCAAAGGCTCGGATGTCCTTGTTTGCATTTCGGGGCGCGGGGACAAGGATCTGGGAAATATTGAAAACTATCTCGCCTCGAAGCGGAAGGAAGGGGAGTAAGATGAATCGGATTGATGAAAAATTTCGGCAACTCGCGGCGGAGAACCGCAAGGCGCTGATTTCATTCTTGACGGTGGGGGATCCCGATTACGAGACATCCCTGCAGATCATGCAGGCTGCGGCGGAGAATGGCGTGGATATTCTGGAGCTGGGCGTTCCCTTCTCCGATCCGACGGCGGACGGACCGGTCATCCAGGTCGCGTCGCAACGTGCATTGCGTGCGGGGATGCGTTTCTCCAAGGCGATTCAGCTGGTGGCGGATTTGCGCAAGACCACGCAGACGCCGATCGTACTCTTCAGTTACTACAACCCGATTTTCAAATACGGGCTGGAGCGCACCGCGAGGGAAGCTGCCGCCGCCGGGGCAGACGGTTTTCTGATTGTCGATCTCCCGCCGGAGGAATCCGGTCCTTTCGCCCAGGCACTTGACGGAACCGGAATCCACATCATCCGCCTAGCGGCGCCGACGACACGTGAGGAGCGCATCCGCAAATTGTCGGACGGGGCGGGCGGATTCCTGTACCTCATTACGCGCATGGGCGTGACCGGAACGGGGGGCTTGGACTTTGACGCGGTGAAGAAACGCGCGGCGGCGGTGAAGCGTCTCTGTCCGCTGCCGGTCTGCCTCGGGTTCGGAATCAGTTCGGGAGAAGACGCCGCCGCGCTTTCCGATTGCGCGGACGGTGTGATTGTCGGTTCGGCGCTCGTGCGCATCGTTGCCGAAGGCGGCGATGTCGTCTCCCGCGTCGCCGCCAAAATCCGCGAACTTCGCGCCGGGCTGGATCGCCGGTAGGGCTGGGTAGGGCGGCTGACGCCGCCAGTGCTGAGCGGAACATTCCGGGAGACGACACGCTTTGCGGAGAAGCCCCCGCCGCTCGTTTCCAGCGAAAAGGTCACAATTTCTTTGACCTTCTGGGGCGGATGGTTCATAATAACGGGCATGAAATCTCAGCCGAAAGAAATGCCAATGACGACCGCGATCCGCGCGCTCAAGGCTGCGGGGGTGGCGTTCGAGCCTCGTGCCTACGAATACGTGGAGCACGGCGGCACGTCAGTCGCGGCGGAACAACTGCAACTGGACGAACACGCCGTAATCAAAACCATCGTGTTGGAGACCGATGAGAAGAAGCCGTTGATCGTGTTGATGCATGGGGACCGGGACATCTCGACGAAACAGATGGCGAGAATCCTAGGTGTCAAGAGCGTGTCGCCGTGCGAACCCGAGACGGCATCTCGTCACACGGGATATTTTTGCGGCGGGACCAGTCCGTTCGGTACACGCAAGCGGTTACCCGTCTATGCGGAAGAGACGATCTTTGAGTTGCCGGAGATTTCGATCAACGGCGGACGTCGGGGATTGATGGTGACGATTCGCCCGGAAATCTTGGAACAGATGCTGCCCGTCACGCGTGTCCAAGTGGCGATCGAACGGAAGCGGGGAGGGTAGCAGCAGGGTTTCCCGTGCGTTGTCCCCGGCGCGGAAAGGAGGCAGGAATTGCTTGACTCGCTCGACCGGCTAATTTTGATACGCCCTCTGTACCCTCTGGGTTCAGCGTGAGACTTCTAACCGAGGTTCAGGATGAAAAACAGGACTGCAAAAATCGAAGTGGCCATGCTCGTGGCGGTTGTGGTTGCCACCGCGGTTTCGGCGATAAGACCGCATAGTTTTGCCGTGTGGATGACGGAGATTTTCTGGCTTGTGGGACTGTTGGCGTTGCTTCTTTCGACACGCCTACGGTTTCGTTTTTCGATTCCGGCATACGCTTGCTTCTTCGTTTGGATGTTGCTTCAAGCGGTTGGTGCGCACTACACGTTCGAACTTGTTCCGATGGACTGGCTGACGGGACCGCTCGGATTCACGCGCAACCCATTTGACCGTATCGCGCATTTCGCCGTCGGTTGGTTCGCGTTCCCGCTGGCGGAACTCTATTGGCGTAAGGGTTGGGTCAGAAGCAAAATCCTGGCGGCATTCTTCGCCGTGATGACGACGGTTGCGATGGCGGGACTCTGGGAGATTGTCGAATGGATCTATGCCGTCATGGATGGCGGCGAGGCGGGTGCGGCATTTCTCGGTTCGCAGGGCGACGAATGGGATGCGCAGAAGGACATCCTTTGCGATACGCTCGGCGCGATCTGCTCGATGGCTCTGTTTTTAGGAAGACAAAAGGGACGAGCAAAGGAAGGGCATCTTCAGGGGGATTTGACAACTTGAAAAGGAAGAGTTCGCATGAACAATAAGCCACGTTATGAAATACTGGATGCCCTGCGAGGCGTGGCTGCGCTGATGGTCGTCGCATTTCACATGCTTGAGATTCTGGGGAATGGGGATCATACCCGGCAACTTCTCAATCATGGATATCTTGCCGTGGATTTCTTCTTTGCGCTTTCCGGGTTTGTGATCGGTTACGCCTACGATGACAGGTGGGGCAAGGGGATGACGATCTGGACGTTCTTCAAAAGAAGATTGATCCGCCTTCATCCGTTGGTCATTCTCGGCACCTTGCTTGGAGCGATACTCTTCTACTTTCAGGACGGGAAAAACGAGTGGACCAGGATTGCGGATGTCTCGCCCTTGCGTTTGATCGTGGTCATGCTCATTTGCTTCACAATGCTTCCGTGCGGGAAATCGCTCGATGTCAGAGGCTGGAACGAGACAAATCCGCTCAACGGTCCGGTCTGGTCCCTGCAGTGGGAATACCTTGCAAATATCTTTTACGCGACAATCGTGCGACGGTTCAACGTCTTCGCGCTGTCTCTGCTTGTGCTCGCCAGTTCCGCCTTGACGGTGTCGTTGTGTCTCAACTTTGACTTCACGGGGCTTCTTGCCGCCCGTGACTATGCGAAGTATTCCGTCATCGGAGGATGGAGCCTTGAAGGTGACCAGTTGCTGGTCGGGGTCTCACGACTGCTGTATCCGTTCTTCTCGGGATTGCTCTTGTCGCGTCTTGGATGGAAAATCCCCGTGAAACGATGCGGTTTCGCCCTTTGTTCCGCATTACTCATTGTGACTCTGGCGATGCCGTTTGTCGGTACCAAGGAGTGCCAGATGCCGAACGGATTCTACGAGGCGGCTGCGATCCTTTTCGTGTTCCCTTTGATCGTATCGCTGGGAGCTGGCACGCGCGAGCTTGTTGGAAAGAAAAGAAAGGTCTGCCTGTTTCTGGGAGAAATCTCCTACCCGATCTACATCACGCATTTTCCGCTGATCTGCCTGCTGGCCAGTTGGCATGGGAAGCATCCGCAGGCGACAACCGCCCAGGTGTTTACCGTTTGCGCCGGACTCTTCCTGCTTGCGATATTCAATGCATGGGCTGCGCTGAAGCTCTATGACTTGCCTATCCGCAAGTTACTGGGTAAACGGGCAAAATGATTGATTTCTGAGAAACAGGCTGGACCGTTTCTCGGTAAGGAATGAGGAGGAAAGACGAAATGAAGAAAAACCTAGGAGTCAAGAACTGGATGTTTCCGATGCCGGTCCTGATGATCGGCACCTACGATGAGGATGGGACGCCCAATGTGATGAACGCCGCATGGGGCGGCATCACGCTTGAGGACGAGATCACGATTTGCATCGACACCTCGCATAAAACATGGGCGAACATCGCCGCGAGAAAAGCGTTTACGGTCGCTTTCGGAACAGCGGACACGGTCAAGGCATGCGACTTCCTCGGTCTTGTGAGCGGGAACAAGATTCCTGACAAGGTGGCGAGGAGCGGACTTACGGTGACGAAATCTGAGTTCGTGGATGCTCCTGTGATCAATGAGCTGCCGCTTGCCCTCGAATGTGAACTTGTCTCAATGAACGAGGAGAACTGTAACGTTGTCGGCAAGATCGTCAATTGCGCGGTTGAAGAATCGGCGATGACGGAAGGAAAACCCGATGCGGACAAGATGAAGCCCGTCTGCTTCGATACCTGTGGACATGCCTATCGTCTGATGGGCGAATTCGTCGCCCAGGCGTTCTCTTGCGGTAAGGAGCTGATGTGAGAGAACCACCCAGCCACAAAACCACTTAACCTCGAACTTATCGTCAAGGGGGCGCATCTGCGTTTTTCACCGTGATCCATGTAGATGCCTGCGATACCGAAACGCGAAGATTCAACCTCGCGCAAAGTCCGCCACGTTCGCAAAGGAGGGAATCATCGACGACTTCGCGGACTTTGCGGACTCTGCGTGAGACTGTGACACGAAAAATTCCGTGTTTGAGCACCACGGGCTCTTGTTGAATTACGGAGATGCGCCCTCGTCAAGGCATGATGTGCATTCACGCATTGACTCTTGCCAGGCGAAAATTGTATAATACCCTCGTCTTGCAAAGTTGCAAAACGTAAAGCACGATGAAAACACGAACCATCCTAACCGCACTCGCTATGTTAACGGGAATTTCTCTAACCGCACTCGCGGCGGGCTATCAGACGGACACGTTCAGGACCCAGAACGGAAAGGACGTTGTGATAACCGCTATCAAGCACGCCAGTCTGCGCATTCAGTATGACGGACTCGAAATCCAGGTCGATCCCGTGGTCAAGTATGCGCCCGCGACGGACTACTCGTCCTTCCCGAAGGCGGATGTCATCCTCGTCACCCATGAGCATTTCGACCACTTCGACCGCGACGCCATAACCGTGCTCAAAAGGGATGGGACTCAGGTGTTCGCAAATCCCGCTGTGCAGAAGATGCTTGGCTTTGGTACGGCACTGACGAACGGTGAGAGCCGTGAAATCATGAAAGGCATCAAACTGGATGCAGTTCCTGCCTACAACATAACGAGCGGGCGGACGCAGTTCCATCCCAAGGGACGCGACAACGGTTATGTATTGACTATCGACGGTCTTCGTCTCTACATTGCCGGCGACACGGAAGATATTCCCGAAATGGTTGCTCTGAAAGACATCGACATCGCATTTCTTCCCTGCAACCAACCCTACACGATGACGCCGGAGCAAGTGGCAAAGGCGGCACGAACAATCAAACCCAAAGTGCTGTTCCCGTATCACTATTCCCAAACGCCGGTCTGGCGCGTCGCGGAACTCCTCGCGGATACGTCTATCGATGTCCGCATAAGGAATTACCAGTAATGGAATTTGAAGACAAGGTGGTCGTCGTCACAGGCGGGGCGCAGGGTATCGGAAAGTGCTGTGTCGAATGCTTTCGGCGCGAAGGCGCGGTGGTTCATGTCATCGATATCCAGCAGGGACCGTGGTTCGTCGGAGACCTCGCCGACAAGACTGTTCTCGAACGGTTCGCCGCCGAGGTCGTTGCCAAGAGTGGACAGGTCGATGTGCTGGTCAACAATGCGAAGCCGCTTTTCAAGGGCATAGACGAATGTACCTACGAGGAATTCGCCTATGCGCAGTCGGTCGGCGTGGTCGCGCCGTTTTACCTTGCCAAGCTCTTTCAGGATCGTTTCGCAAACGGTGCATCCATCATAAACATCTCATCCTCCCGCGACAGGATGAGCCAGCCGCAGAGCGAGAGCTACACCGCCGCCAAGGGGGGAATCGCCGCGCTCACCCACGCGCTCGCTGCGAGCCTCGCCGGCCGCGTCCGCGTCAACTCGATTTCGCCCGGCTGGATCGACACGTCGGGCAGGAAGTACGAAGGCCCTGATGCCGTACAGCACTTCGCCGGGCGTGTCGGCACCCCGATGGATATCGCCAATATGGTTCTCTACCTCGCCTCGAATAGGGCGGGGTTCATCACTGGCGAGAACATCTACATCGACGGCGGCATGACCCGGCAGATGATCTATCACAACGATTTCGGATGGAGACTGGAAAACTGCGAGCCGTTTAAGGTAACAGAACCATTGCCATGACGAGGAGAGAAACGGATGGAAAACTTCAAGACAATTGACGAGGCGAGAGACTATTTCTCAAAGGACAGATTCGCTACGGATAACGGTATGACGCTTGACGAACTGGACGAGATCCATGCCGTCACAAGCTTGGTGCTTGGCGAAAGGCATAAAAACGCATATGGCGGTGTGATGGGTGGCGCGATCTTCACCCTTGCCGACTTTGCGTTTGCCGCGCTCACGAATAGCCGAGAGAGTGTGACGGTCGCCCAGCAGGTCAGCATCAACTACCTCTCTCCGCCCAAAGGCGCGAGGCTGATCGCCACGGCTCGTTACAAGAAGGATGGGCGAAGTTCCTGCGTTGTGAACGTGGATGTTGCGGATGACTCGGGGCGCGAAATCGCACAGTTCGTCGGCACGGGATTCAAACTCAAATGAGTGGCGTGGGCGGTTGACGCCGCCAGCGCGTTAAGCCCGTTACGCATTGCGCGGGATGTCGATATCAGCTACATTCAAGCATTCCTAGAGAATGGTGAATCAACCATGGGCTTGATCCGGTACTGATAAGGAGACAAGAAATGAAGGCAACCAAGAGGTTTGCGACTGCGGCGAAGTACGGGGCGGACGTCACTGGCACGCACAGGGGCGCATTCCTTCTCGACATCGCCCCGGCGACGCCGATTCCGGAAGATGCGGCGCTTCTGAAGGTCGTGGACTTCCGTTTCACGGCGGCGAACCTATACATCGAGGTCGGGAGTGATGTCACCGAGTTCGAGGAGAAGGGAACTCGGGTTCCGATGCCCGGAAACGGATTCCTGTCGCTCCGCATCGCGATGAGCTTGTCAACCGGTGCGTTGCCGCCGGAGATCCGAAACGGTCGTGCCGTCATAGACATGCCGTTCGGCGAGGAATGCTCATCGTTGCCATCGTCGCTATTCATGGAGGCGGTTCTTACAGACCGCTTCCAGACGCACATCCGTTAGAGGATTGGATAGAGGATTGAATCAGAGTTCTGGAAAAACATGATGAAAAAGATACTGTTTGCAGGTGTTGCCACACTGGTCGCGTTGTCGGTAACTGCGCGTGAGATTTCGTCTGAGGAGGCCGTTCGGGCCGCCGCCGCATGGGTGCGGCGTGACAGCGCACCGCTCGGCTCGGCGCTCTTGTCGGCCGGTGCCGCCGAAGTGCGCACCGTTTCCAGCGATGCCGGCATCCCGCTCTTCCATGTTGTTCGTATGGCCGACGGCGGCACGGTTGTCCTGTCCGCCGAGAGTGGTGTCACGCCTGTCATCGCCTTCTTCGACGGCGAAGCGTCGGCTGAGGACAATCCGCTTCTGGACATCCTCCGCGCCGACATGGCGAACCGCCTCGCGCATATAGCCGCCGTGTGCACGGCGGCGGGAGGGACTCGTTCCGGTTCGTCCGCTTTCGAAAGCAGTCGATTGCAGTCGAGGACAATCGAATCTACGCAAGGGAAGGATGCGTTTGCCGCCGCTGAGGCGGTCTGGGAGGCGCTCCTCGCCGAAGACGAAAGGTTCGCAGTGAAGGGCGGTGGCCGCAAGGCGGCGAGCATCCCCGACGTCAACGGCCTCTCCGACTTGCGTGTGGCGCCGTTCCTCTCGACGACCTGGTATCAGGAAGGCAACGCCGCGAACTATTACACGCCGCCGTACGCCGTCGGCAACCCCGACAACTATCCCTGCGGCTGCGTCGCCCTCGTCGGCGCCGAAATCGCCAATTACTGGCGGTTCCCGACGACCGCCTGCCCGCCGGTCACGAACCTCTGCTGGGTCGGCGGCACCGCCGCCAACTACGTCTCCATGGGCGGCACCTACGACTGGGAGAACATGCCTGCGGACTTCTCCTCGCTGACGGACGACCAGAAGCGGGCCGTCGGCCGCCTCTGCTACGACTTCGGCGTCGCGACGCAGATGGAGTGGGGGCCGCAGGAGTCCGGCACGGCCGGCTCCATGCTCGGCGTGGCGTTCCGCGATGTCTTCGGTTACGCGAGCGCCGTGGCGTATTCCCACGCCACCGACGCGATGCCCTCCAATCTCGTCGGGCGGGCCATCCTCGCCAACCTCGACGCCAAATGCCCCGTGGCGGTCGGACTCTACGGCCACGAAGCCGTCGCCGACGGCTACGGCTACGCCTCCGGGACGCTCTACACCCATGTCAACCTCGGCTGGGGCGGCGCCGGAAACGTCTGGTACAACCTCCCCGAAGTCGAAGTCGATGAGGGCGGCATCCGCTACTCCAGCTCGATTCTCGATACCGTGGTGTTCAACATCCACCCGACGGCGAGCGGCGAACTGCTGACGGGCCGCGTCCTCGACGAAAACGGCGACCCCGTTTCCGGCGCGACGGTGACCGCCGTGGGCGGCGGCGCCACCGTTTCCGGCACGACCGACGCGCACGGCATCTACGCGCTTCGCGTCGAGGGCGGCAGGTCGTGGACGGTCGTGGCGACGGACGGCAGCCTGGCGGGTTCCCGCCCGGTTGCCGTCGGCTCGTCCTCCTCCGCCGTGTGCATAAGGGAGCAGGGCGGGGTGCGGATTTCCGACTGCGGCGCCGTCGGCAACAGCTGGGGCAACGACATCGTGCTCGGCGCAGCCGGAACAAGCCCGATCCTCTTCGTCGATGCCGCGACCGGGAGCGACGCGAACGACGGCTCGTCCTGGGAGACGGCCAAGGCGTCCATCCAGGCGGCAATCGACATCGTGGAGGCGGGTTTCGCCACCAACGCCGTCGTCCTCGTGAACGACGGCCGCTACGAGCCGATCGTCGCGATGAACGATATCCCGTTCAGCATCTGCTCGGTCAACGGCCCCGAGGCCGCCATCATCGACGGTTCGCTCCAGTGGGCGCGCGGCGTAACCAACCGCTGCGCGACGCTAGGGGCGGCGACCGCCCACACGAACACCGTCCTCTTCGGCTTCACCCTGACGAACGGCCGTACGCCGACGAACGGCGTCACCGCGGTTGTGTCCGGTGGCGGTTCCTGCTACGGGAAGTTGGTGGGCTGCACCTTGACTGGCAACGCGGCAAAGTACGGCGGCGGAGCCTATCGCGGCATCCTGGAAGAATGCGTCCTCACCAACAACACCGCCGCAAGCTACGGCGGCGCGACCTACTTCGTGACGCTGGAGGACTGCATGGTTGCGGACAACTCCGCGAGGAACGGCGGTGGTGTCAGCTATGGATCGGCAAACCGCTGCACCATCGCCGGAAACGCCGCAGGCTATTCTGGCGGCGGAGCCGATTACGCGACGTTGACGCGGTGCATCATCACCAACAACACGGCCGTCAACTACGGCGGTGGCGCGGAAGGCAAAACGCTCAAGTTCTGTACGGTGGTCGGGAACTCCGCCGGTGTGTTCGGCGGCGGCGCATACAACGCGACGCTGGACGACTGCACGGTGTCGCACAACACGGCCGTCAATTCCGGCGGCGGAGTTTACGGCTCCTACGGCGGTGTCGCGAACGGTTGCACGATCATGCTCAACACGGCCGCGAACGGCGGCGGCTCCTACGGCGCCACGCTCAACAGCTGTATTCTCTGGAGCAATACGGCGTCCGGCGGTGGCGGCGGCGCCAGCAACGGGACGCTCAACAACTGTACGGTCGCGAACAACACGGCCGACACGGGCGGCGGCACCTACTACGCCACGGTCAACAACTGCATTGTCTGGAACAACACGGCGGCGAGCCGCCCCGCCCACTACGGCGCGACATGTCGGTATTCGTGCCTCGACGTCGCGCCTGTCGCTGCCGATGACGGCGGCGGCAACATCGTCACCAACGTCCCCGGATTCGTCAATGCCGAGTACGGCGATTTCCACCTCCTTGCCGACTCGCCGTGCATCGACGCCGGGACGAACGAGTTCGCGACAACCGATGCCGACTTCTACGGAGACATGCGCGTCGTCGGCGGGCGCGTGGACATGGGCGCGAGCGAGTTTCAGCCCGCGCTTTCGGGTTACGCCGCCTGGGCGGCGGTGAACGGCCTCGGCGCGGCGGACATCGTGACGGACGGCCAGCCCAACATCATCCGTTATGTCTTCGACAGACCGAGCGGCGCCTGCAACCCGTTCACGGGCATCACGTTCAACGAACAGGGCAAGCCCGTGATCCACACGCTTGTGCCGATCAACACCGACGGCGTGACGGTCAAGGTGCTCTCCTCCGCGAGCCTCACGGACTGGTCGCAGGCCAAGTGGAAATTGCTCACGATCGAATCCGGCGGCGTCCTCGTATTCGAGACCGACACAGATCCTTCCCGCTTCTACAAGCTGACGGTTGTCTATTAGCCCGTTTCCTGTGCGGAGTGCAGGAATGGAAATGAGGATAACTTCTCCGATTGTTCACAATTGTCATCAATGCCACAAATAAAAATTGAAATGGGATTGTGATTTGTGACATTGCTGGCATTTGTGAACATTTGTGATTTGTGAACAATGAAGTGATAGGCGAGCGAGTTAAGCAATGCGGACGCGACGGGGCGCGTCCCTCTCCGAAGAGAGGAAAAGTTAAATCGCTTCGCTTTTAAATGGTCAACCAGTTAAAAGGCATTGCGGACGCGCGATATGCGGGGCAGTGGACCAACCACCCAACCACACCACTACTCAACCACCTCTGCGCGGCGACATTCCGACACGCCCCTGTCGCTCGCCGCTTGTCACGCGTCCCCATCTTCTCGGCTTTTCAGCTGGCGCGAAGCGCCCCCCCAAGCCGATTGCCTATTCGGGGATGAAATAAATGCCCGAATGGATATTGTACGTTCTGGGCTTTCGGTGTATTTTTGTTTCATGTGCTATGTGAAAGTAATAGATTACCGTATCTTGCTGCTTGTTTTTGTCTTTTCCGCAGCGGGTTCTTCCCTTGCTGCCGAGACGAACGGAACCGTTGCCGCCGCGAGAGAGATTGATCCGGCAAAGCTGGAGTTCAAACTGCTTGCCACGCGCCGGTTTATGCTGGACAACGAGGTGATGCTCTCGGAGTTCGTGCCGGGAGCGTCGGCGCGTCCCAGTCTGCAGAATCCGCTGATGCCCTATTGTTCCAATCCGCGTCCGAAACTCTCCTACGGGAAGGGAGCGGTGACATTCTCCGCGCCTGCCGACGTCGCTTCGGAAGGCGTCCTCTTCGTCGGCGCGTTTCATCCCGGCGTACACTTCTCGGCAGACGTGCAGTCGCTTTCCGAAGGAGGCTCAGCCCTGCTGTGTATCGCGCCGTACGACGGTTCGTTCCGCACGCGCGTCCGTGCGGAACCGGGGAAGCCCGTCGAGTTCGAGCAGACCTGGGAAGGGAAGAAACTCGCGGCAAAGTTAGACCGCCCGCAGGTCGTGCCTCCGCCGCCGTTCCGTCTTTCGGCGATCGTGGCCGGACCGACGATCCTCATTGCGGTGCGCAAGGACAATGACGTGCGTTATCTAGGATCTGTCTCGCTGGTGGAGGATCCGGAGATAGACATCCGCCGGCGGGATTTTGCCGGGAAGCTCAAGTGTGCGGCGGGCGCGTGGCTGCCGCCGGGTGGGAAGGCGTCGCTTTCGCGCGCGGCTGTGACACTCACGGCGGGCGTCGGCCAGGCTGATTTCCGCATCGTCACCGACGGTCCCAGCTGCCGCCCGTACCTGGAGAACGGGCGCATCTTCTGCACCTTCTCCGCCCGCGCCGGTCTGAAGTACACGAAATCCGTGGCGAGTTTCAACCCGTCCGTCTTCGACTTCCGCATGGAGGGGATTCTTCTCACCAGTTACGGCGATGACGATCCGCTTCTGCGAAATGACGGCGTCGGCCATGTGTTCCGCGACAAGGACGGGACGTGGAAGGCGACTGCTGTCGGTTGGTCCACGACGACACATGACCTCACCACCCGCAGGGGAAGCGGGCTGGTGGCCTGCGAGACGCGCGAGAATCCGCTGCACGGCATACACGTCCTGCGGGCCAAACCGCTCGTGGTCGGCAGCGGCATCAAGAGCGAGGATGCCTACGTCACCTTCGACGCGGCGACGAACAAGTGGCGTCTCGCCACTTCCTCCTTCGGCAAGGGACTTCGCGCCCGCCTGTGGGAGTCCGATAACTGGGACGGTCCCTACGCGCAGATCGCGGGACCGGTCGAGTTCGACTCCACCGGTTGCGAGATCATGGATTTCGGCGGGCGCAAGTATGTGATGACGGCGAACGTAGATCGCAAGCGCCCCATCTACGAGTATCCGTCCCTGAAGTATGTGGGCGAACTCAAGCTCGATTTCGATCCCTACAACAAGGAGTGTTCCAACGGCCGCATCTTCATGGCGTTCGCGGAACTGCCGGAGGGATTCCCGTACCGGTACATCCTGTTGACGATGGACCGCCAGAACTTCCCCGGCATGCCGAGTCCAAACTGGACGTACGGCGCGATGTACCTCTACGGCGCGAACCCCTGACTCCGAACCAGAATATGTCTCCCATTTCACCATCCTCATTCGTAAGATTCGACGCGCGCTTGTGCGGCGTTCGACGCTTTGCTATACTAATTCCGCAAGGAGTGATGGAAAATGGATAAGAAAATCAAAGTGCCGACGACAGGGGTGTCCGACTTTCGGGAACTCATTCTTGGGGGCAAGGGAAAGTATGTCGATAAGACGGAGATATTATACAATCTTGCCTCCGAGGCGGATCAGCAGCTGTTCATCTCCCGCCCGCGTCGTTTCGGCAAGTCGCTCATGCTCTCCACGCTCCAGTCGATGTTCGAGGGACACCGCGAACTATTCCGGGAACTCGCCATTAACTCCCTGCCGTGGGAGGGATGGGAGACTCCCACGCCCGTGTACAAATTCACGATGTCCGATGCGGTAGGCGACACCTACGATGCGTTCAAGGAAGAGTTGGGGAATCTAGTTGACGACCTGTTCGAGCAAGCCGGAATCCCGTTGCCGGACAAAGGGACCGCCGCCGGAAGGTTCAACAAATTCCTCAAGGCCGCAGCCGCGAAGTCGCCGACGAAAAAAATCGTCATCCTCATTGACGAATACGACGAACCGGTCGCCAAGTTCCTCGACGACCTTGGCACGCTCCACAAAGTTCGTTCGGTTCTCCATGATTTCTACGAGAAGCTCAAGGTCAACTCCGGTGCCATCCGCTTCCTGATGATGACGGGCGTCACGAAGCTGACCAAACTCTCGGTGTTCTCCGGCTTGAACCACTTGACAGACCTCTCGATGTCGCCGGCGTACGCCACGCTTCTCGGCTACACGCCAGACGAGTTGGACGGTTCCCTGCGCGAGAACGTGGAGGTGTTCGCCGAAAAGAACGGGATGGACTTCGAGGCGGCGAAAACGGCACTCCTTTCCTGGTACGACGGCTATCGTTTCTCGCCCGACTCCGAGGCGAAGGTCTGCAATCCCGTGTCGCTGGGCAAGGCGCTAAAGGAAGGGAAACTCGCCAACTACTGGGAGACGACGGGCCGTGCCACGATGATCGTGAACCGCATCAAGGCCGCCGACGAGATCCCCGCCGACCTGGACGGCATGGTCGTGGATCCATTGGAGCTTGACGTGTGCGACGCCGAGACGATGCCGCTTGCCGCGTTGCTGTACCAGGGCGGCTATCTGACGATTAAGCGCGTCCGTCCGTCCGGACGTATCGACCTCGGCATCCCGAACGAGGAAGTTTCAGGCTCACTCGCAAAAGGCTATGTTTCATCGATTCTCCACAACGGCATTTCTGACTGGAATGAAGAGCTGGCGGACGCGCAGGATGACCTGATTGAAAAAGGCGTGGAAACGTTGTTGAGCAAGAACCTGAAAGCCGCGTTCGCCACCGTGCCGCACGAGTGGAAGATTGAGGACGAGAAGGAGGTGAAGCGCTACTTCCTCCTCTTCATGAAGTTGATCGGCGCGGACATCTCCGGCGAGCGGCAGAGTGCGCGGGGACGCGCGGATGCGATCCTGAAGGACAAGAACGGCGTCTATGTGTTTGAGTTCAAGTACGGGAAGACCGCGCGGGAAGCGCTGGAACAGGCGCGGACGAAAGAGTACGCCAGCCCGTGGCTCGACGCCGACCTGCCCGTCTTTTACGTGGGCGTGAACTACAATCCGCAGCAGCGCGGCATCGACGATCCGCTCGTGGAGCCGTTGAAGAGGACGGAACCTTGCAACTGAGACGAATGAGGGAAAAGACATGAACAGGAACCAGACAGCGTGTGCAACAAAGTCGAAAACCTTGTGCGAACAGGTGATGGCGGGCACTTTCTTGGGTGTACAGGGGGGGGGTAATCTGCGCTATCGCACTTTCCCTGCTCTTCCGGTGCGCATCCGCCGCTGACTTTGTTTTCTCGGACACGGCGACCGACTTGGGCGATCCCGTGAGCTATGGCGGGAGTCTGCCGACGGGAAGCGACACCATCGTTATCGACGCGGGGGCGCGTACCACCGGCACGCTGGATCTCTCGGCGGATCTTTCCGTCGCGGGAATCCTGATCACGAACTACACACAGGACGTGGGTATCAATGCGGGCAAGACGCTCTCGATTGGCGCGGGCGGAATCACCGTGCAAAACCGTTCGGGAGAAAGGGTGCTGAATCTGCGCGTCGCGCTGAACCTGACGGCAGACCAGACTTGGAATCTCGGCGGGTGCAGTTTCAACACCTCGGACAGTTGCGCTTCCTGGGGCGGAACCGCCGCGCTGACCATCGCGAACGCGGGTACCGTGCAGCACTCGGCACCACTGGAATACGCCGGACCGATCACCTACGCCTCTTCGGTCGCGGTGCTCTATTACACGAGAAACGGCAAGTGGGCAGACAGCCTCCCGATCTTCAATATATCCGGTGGATGGATCCGTCTTAGGGCGCAAGAGAACCTCGCTTGGGCGACAATCTTCCCGTACAGCGTCAGTGTCGCCAAGTCGTTCACGCTGGAGCAAAACGTGCACATTACCGGGTACAAGGGAAAGACGCTGACCTTCACTGACGGCGATTCGCTGACCGCGCGTAAGTCGGACAAATCGGGGAAGCTGGCGCTGGACTGCGGTACCTTCAACCAGACGGGCGGGACAGTCGATGCCGACTACCTCCAGGTCGCGCGTGAACTCTATCCCTCCTGCTGGCATATTTCGGGCGGCACCGCCACCGGTACACGTATCACGCTCTCCGCACTGCAGGCCGTCGATCACGTCTCGTCATTCCGGCGCAACCCGTTCGCCTACCTGCCGCACACCTTCTGGCACGAGAACGGCGACGTGACGATCGACACGCTGGAGATGAACTGGTACGGCGGCGGCAACTTCCAGATTCCCGTGGAATACAGGCTGGAAGGCGGCACGTTGACCGTCAACGACAAGAACGACGCAGACAACGCGATCCATTGCGCGACCTTCCGTACGACAACGGGCGGTGCTTCCGCCAGCGGTTCTTTTCTGCAGGGCGGTGGCATACTGAACACGCCGGGATTCCTGCTCGGCGCGACCTCCACAAATGTCTTCGGAAAATACGGCAGCGCATCTGAAGTCTCCGCTTTGATCGAGCTGACCAACGGTACGATGAATGTGGGCGCGGGCGGATTCGCCGCCGGAAACGGCTGGGTGGGATCTCCCTCCAACAGCAACTACCGCGTCAACCTGCGCGGCGGCACGATCCGTGCGACGGACGATTTCTCCTCCGAGCTGGAAATGACGATCGTCAATTCCGGCGGCACCGTCACCTTCGACACCGACGGTCATGCCGTCGCGCTCACGGCGCCGGTGAGCGGTCATGGCAAGTTGCGCAAGACCGGCAACGGAACGCTTTCGATCTACGATGCTTCATCGTTCCGCGGCGAGTTCGCTGTCGAGGGCGGAACTGTGGCGTTGGCGGGTGTACCGGCTGTTGCCGCCATTCCATCCGGTTGCGTCCGCTGGACGGCTGACGACGCCTGCGCCTCGCTCGCGAACGGTGCTGAGGTAACGACCTGGATCGCCAACACAGGCGCCGCCGCGCAGTGGAAGGCGCTCGCGAACGTGACTCCCGCCAAGCCTACCGCGGTCCTTTCCGCTTTCAACGGGCACGCCGCACTCGATTTCAACGGTGCGGCGCTGGCGGTCACGGCGGCGAACGACCCGCTCGTCGGGAAGAACAAGTGGACGATCGCCGTTGTCTTCAAGGGAAATGCGGGCTATACCGACAGCAGCGGCGGAAATACGGCGTTTTACCGTCATGCGGGTTTGCTCGGAAACGAGATCAGCGGCGTGGGGAAGGGAGACTGGGCTGTCGCGCTCGCCTCCAACGGGAAACTCTGCGCAGGTCTCGGCGTGAGTTCCAGCGGGGGAGACTACACGCTCTGGAGCGATCTTCCGTTCCGTCGCACCCTGAAGGATGATCGTCCGCACGTGGCGATCTATTCCGCCGGCGGCACCTCTGTCGCGCTTAATATCGATGGGATTACCTCGTCCTATACGACTGCCAGTGCTATTGCCAACCGCGCCTCGATCTCGTCAGACGTCAGTTTCTTGATCGGTGCTTCGCAGAACTCTGCGAACACACTCGTGCGAGGCTTCAACGGCAAGATCGCGGAAATCCGCATCTATCCCGGTACGCAGATGGATGCCACATCCATCAGCGCTTTAGGCGCGGAGCTGGCTGCGACCTACGGGGCGGCGGACGGATGGAAGTTCTCCTGTGATTCGGAAACCATATTCGCGGGCGACATCCCGGCGATGGTGGCGCCTTCCGCAACCGATCCAGCCGACGGCGCAACCGTGTGGGAGGCGGACACGTTGGACGCGGAGGACGGTTCGGCCGTCTCCCAATGGCCCGCCAAGACGGACGCGGGAAAAGTCGCCACCCTCAGCGCGGCTGGCATCTCCTCCGCCCATGCGCCCGTGTTGGTGAAGGACGCCATCAACGGTTGTGCCGCCCTCCGATTCTCCACGGATGACAAGAGCACGTTGGGCATCCCGGCGGCGAGTTCGCCTGTTGCGGGCAGCGTCAATTACTCTATGGTCGTTGTTTTCCGTGCCGAGCGGGACGGAATCAATGCGGAGTCGAGCCATGCCTTCAATGGTCTCGGTCTGCTCTCCACGGAAATCGGAGGTTCAGACCAGAAGGACACCATCCTCGGCTTCATGGATCGCGGGCGTGTCGCCTGTACCTACGGCGGTTACGGTCTGGCGCAAAGGAATTACCTTTCGTATGGTGTGCGGGACAAAGCGTCCGCCGACCAGTCGCTCTACGCGCCTGTTTACGGTATGAACGACGGCGAGGCGCATTGCGTGATCGCCTCCGTCGATGGTACGAACAGCAATCTGTGGATGATGGCGGACGGGGCTTGGAAACAAGCCAAGATCGAATCCGCGCAGGCGGAACGCCATTCCACCAAGCGTATGCTGATTGGCGGAATCAGTGAGAGCGGCGATAACAGCAACAAATTCTTCGACGGTGACATTGCCGCCATCCGCCTTTACAACAAGGCCCTGACGGTGGCGGAGATGAATGCGGTGACGGACTACTACGCGGCGAAATACGCCATCCGGCGTGCGCCGACGGTCGGCGTTGATTCCGCGTCGGTATCTGGCTACGGACTCGCGGCGACGAGTATCACTGTCGCGGCGGACGCCACGTTGCGTCTCCCCTCCGGTGAAACCTCTCCGTTCAAGATCGGGGCGGGACGGTCGATTTCCGGTGGCGGCGCCGTGCAGGGAACGTTGGGCGTCGCGGCCGATGGTGCACTGGCAATGGGATCGGAGGGATTGACGGTCGATGCCCTGCGTCTCGATTCGGGAGCACGGATCATCCTTACGGAAGCGTTCGCGCACAATCCCGCTGCAATCTCCGCCGGTGCGCTCACCGCGTCGGGTACGGTGAACGTCGAGTTTGGAGATGGCGTAGATCTATCCTCGTTCGGTACGGAACGTCTCCCGCTGATCCGTGTCGCGTCCGCGCCGTCGCTGACTGGCGGAACCTCCTCTTGGACTTGCGAAAAGGGGCGGGTGGCTCTTGTGGGCAACACGGTTTACTACACGCCCGCGATCGGTCTCGTCATCAGCATCCGCTAGCCTGACGCTCCAGTTGCTGCCCCGCTCCCCTTTCTAGCTGGGAATGGAGCGGGTGATGTGCTACAATGCCTGACATGAACATCATCCTCTTTTTCCAATCGACATTGCGGAAAAGCTGGCGGGAAAAGCTGGCGGGCGTCTTCCGTTTCGCCCAGGAGCGGGACTGGCTCGTGCAGGTTGTGGAACGTACCGCTTCTCCCGCCGATATCCGTGCGGCGTTGGAAACCTGGTGTCCGATCGGTTGTCTCGTGGACCGGGCGATGGATTCGGGACCGCCGCCGGATGACCTGTTCGGAGAACTCCCGGTGGTCTATCTCGACCAGGATCCCGCCTACCCAAGCGCGAAATATCCCTGTGTGCTGCATGACTCCGCCGCCACCGCGCATCTCGCGGCGGAGGAGTTGTTAAGTCTCGGCTACTCCTCGTTCGGCTACTTCGGGCCGACGCACCCGTATTTCTGGAGCCGTGAACGCGCGGTCTCGTTCCGCGACACGGTCGAGGCCGCAGGGTACCGGTATTTCGAATGCAAGGGAGAAAACATCCAAAAGTGGTTGCGGGGACTTCCCAAACCGTGCGGAATTCTCGCGGCGAATGATTACGAGGCGCAGCGCGTCCACCACGCCTCGCAGACGGCCGGACTGAAGATTCCCGACGAGATCGCGATTGTCGGAATCGACAATGACGAACTGTACTGCGAAATGATGAAGCCGGGGATTACGAGCGTCCAGCCGGACTTCGAGTCGGCGGGCTACCGTCTCGCCTCTCTGCTCGCCCGCCTGATCGACTTTCCGGGAACGAAACCACTTGTGGAAATGTATGGTCCGTGCGATATCATTCGCCGCGGCTCGACACGTATCGTCAAGGGTACCGACATCCGCGTGAAGCGTGCGTTGGAGTTCATCCGCAAAAACGCCTGTAGCGGAACGATCGGCATCGATGACGTGTTGCGGGTGATGAACTGTTCGCGACGGCTCGCCACGCTCCGATTCCGCGAGACGGTCGGGCATTCGATCCTCGACGAAATCCACATCGTCCGGTTCGAGCGCGCCTGCAAGATGCTCCGCGAAACGGACAAGCCGATTGAGTTCATCATCTCCGCGTGCGGCTATGTCTCCGGCTCCTTCCTGAAAAAATACTTCCGCCAGCGAATGGGCTGCTCCATGCGCGACTACCGGAAGAAACAGGCGTCCGGTTGCAAGGGGTAAGTGGAGGCAGAAGCGAATCATCGATAGCTATCGACTGCTATCGACAGCATTCGGCGGGCTACCAGCTGCCACCTAACTACCCAACCACCCAACCTCCTAACTACCTAACCACCCAACCACCTAACCACCCGACTACCCAACCGCCTTTCCGTTTGCCCGATTGAGGATGAAATTTCGGCAGAAACAAGTATCTAAATTTTGTGGGGGAGGTGTATAATTTCAGGCATGAGAAAGTTGATCATTTTTTTCGCGGTGGCGATGGTCGCCGCTTTCGTGCGGGCGGGCGGCGTGAAAGCCGCCAAAAGCAAGATCGTACTGCCGACTTACGCGCCGGGCGGGTATGACAAGACACCGATTTTTTACACGGGGCGTGTCTATCAAGGAGCGCAGGGACGGGTTTACCCGTATCCAATGCAGGATGTGTTGCACGACGGCAAGATTGATGAAACCTACACCTACCTGACGCTGGAGAACGACTGGTTGCAGATGGGGTTGCTACCGGAACACGGCGGGCACTTGCTGAACTTCACCGACAAGGCGACGGGATTCGAGACCTTCTACCGACAGCATGTCGTCAAGCCCGCCCTGATCGGGATGCTCGGCGCCTGGATTTCCGGCGGCGTGGAGTGGAATTTCCCGCACCATCACCGCGCCACGACGTCGATGCCGATCGACTGGCGGATCGTGTCGAACGCGGATGGTTCCAAGACGGTTTGGATCGGCGAGACGGAGTTACGGCGTCGCCTCAAGTGGACGATCGGGCTGTCGCTCCTGCCCGACCGTGCCGTTCTGCGCGCGGAGAACGTCTTCCAGAACCGGCAGCCGTGGATCGAGTCGATGATCTATTGGGCGAACGTCTCGGTTCATTGCGGCGATGACTACCAGGTGATTTTCCCGCCGAGCTGCCACCTAGGGTTTGACCACCACAAGAATTACTGGACATCCTTCCCGATCGGACCACGCAAGGAGGAAGTGGAACTCCTGCCATCCCAGCGGTCGAAGTACGCCAATGACATCAGCGGCATGATGGATCTCAGCTGGTGGCGCAACTTCACGATCGAGTCGCGCTCGATTTTCGCGATGGACCCCGACAACGCCTGGCTGGCCGGATACGACCACAAGAAGAACATGGGCACGGCGCACGTCTCCAACCGCCACCTCACCGTCGGCAAGAAGTTCTTCCTCTGGGGCAACTTCCCGGAGGCGCGCGTCTGGGACAAGGTGCTGACCGACAACGACGGTCCCTACTTGGAGTTGATGGTGGGGTGCTGGAGCGACAATCAGCCGGACTACTCGTGGATCGCCCCTTACGAGACGCGCAAGGTGTCGCAGTTCTGGTTCCCGGTCAAGGGAATCGGTGGCGTAAAGAACGTGACGATTGACGGCGCGGTGAACGTGGATCGCGTGAAGAAAGACGAGATGCTGGTCGGCTTCCATTCCACACGCGAGCTGAAAGGCTGTACGGTCACGGTGCGTCGCGGCAGGGAGGACGTCTTCTCCGAGGAGAGCATCGCCATCGGACCGGACACGCCGTGGTGTAAGACGGTGAAGGTAGAGACCGGCGCGAAAGACCAGGAGTTCACCGCCGCCATTGCCGATGCGGATGGCCGCGTTTTTCTCACCTACACCCCCGTGGGGCCTGATCCGCACGATCCGCTTCCGCCGAAGGTTGAGAACCCGAAACCGCCGAAGGAGTATCTCTCCGCCGAGCTTGCCTACGAAGTGGGACTCCGCCTCGACCAGTTCCATAACGGTATCCTCGATCCCGAACCGTATTACCGTCGTGCGCTGGAAATCGATCCGGGATATTCCAAAGCGAACCTCGCGCTGGGCGTTCGTTTGGCGAAGAACGGGAGTTACGCCGCCGCGAAGCCGTATCTGGAACGCGCTGTGTCGCGTGTCACGCAGAACCACACCCGCGCGATCGACGCCGCGCCGGAGTATTACCTCGCCCTCACAGAACGCGGACTCGGCAATCTCAAACGTGCGGAGGATCTCTTCTGGCGATGCACCTGGCGCCTCACGCACAAGAAGGAGGCATACGTCGAACTCGCGCGTCTCGCCTCCTTGCGCGGAGACTGGACGGAGGCACTTGCCCGGATTGACGACGCACTTTCCCTCGGACAGGATGAGGCGAAGCTCTGGACGATGAAGGGAATCTTCCTGCGGCGGCTGGGGGCCGCCACCCTTCCGGCAGGAGGGCCGCCACCCTCTGCGGCTGATTGTTTCGCCCGTGCCCTTGCATGTGATCCGCTGGAATATTGGGCTGTAGCGGAGAGGGACGGACTTGCCGCCGCCGAGAAGAATCGCGGATTGAAAGCGCAGCAACTGTTGGAGTGCGTGAGCGACTATTGGGGAATCGGCCTTTACGACGAGGTGATCGCGCTGTGCGATGCCGCGCTCGCGAAAGCCGCCGCCGAGAAGCCCTACGAGACCGAAGGCGCGTTGCCGCTCCACGAGACGCTAGCCGCTTGCAGTAGCTACAAAAACGCGCTTTTCGGTTACTTCAAAGGCGCGGCCCTCGCGATGAACGGAGAGGATGGGAGACCCGCGCTTGCCGCTGCTGCCGCGTTGCCGACCGACTACTGTTTCCCCAACCGCCTGGAAGAGGAAGAGGTGCTGCTGATCGCCGTAGTCGTCGCGCCTGAACTCGCGAACACCTGGTATTACCTCGGTTGCTGCGAGTGGAATCACGACCGCAAGGAAGCGGCGCTCCAAGACTGGAAGAAGTGTGTGGAGCTGGTGGAACGTGGAAACGACCAGAGTGCCCGTTCTACCGGTGCGTATCCTCTCGCACTCCGTTGCATCGGATTCGGGCTTTCGCATCCCGGCAGCTACTTCACCAACACCGGTGTGCCGTCCGGCATTCCAAGCCGCGAGGCGTATGACTACTACCTGAAATCTCTGGCGGCGGATTCTGGTAATTTCCGGACACTCGATGAGGCCGGCAAGCTTGCGGAAAAACTGAACCTCCCGCCGGAGGAACGGCTTGCCCTTCTGGAGAAGTACGCGAAAACGGCGGCGAAATACGACCCGTGCATGCTGCGACTCGCCTATACCTGCAATGCGGTCGGGCGCTACCGTCAGGCGCACGAAATCCTCACTTCGCGGCGGTTCCACGTGTGGGAGGGTGCGGATGGGTTGCTCGCCCCGTTCGTCGCATCCTGCATCGGGTTGGGCAAGGAGGCGATGGCGAAGAAGGACTTCGCAACCGCGCTGAAGTATTTCGAGGAATCAACGACCTATCCCGAAAACCTTCAGGCAGGACGTCCGGGCGATGCCGGTACGGAACCGGTGAGCCGCTATTTCATGGCGCAGTGTAAGAAGGCACTCGGCGACGAGGCCGGCTACAAGGCGGAACTGGAGAATTCGCTCAAGGGATGGATTCACGCAGGCGAGATGGACTACTGGCGCGTGAAGGCCCTTCGCGAACTTGGACGAGAGGCGGAATGCGCTCCGCTGATCGCCGAGTTGAAACAGGCGATCCAAGAACTGGAGATGCCCGTTCCGGAAGTGATCAACGCCTACGCGAAATTCGCCGGTGACAACTCCGCGATGGAGCGTGCGGCCAAGGCGCGCGAAAAGGCCGGTTCCCTTCGCGCCCTGTTGAAGGAGATCGATAAATGAACCCCAAAACCTCGGTTGAAAATCTCACGCAGAGATGCCGAGAGCGCAGAGTACGCAGAGGTAAGTCCAAAGACAGAGGTTTTCAAATGGAAAAGCAGAGTTGGCGATCCGAAAGAAAGGAGGAAATCCTTCACCCAATAGGTGAATCGAACATCGTTCGGAAAACTGTCGTAAACCCACAAAATCTCCGCGTCTCTGCGCCTCTGCGAGAGATCAAAACCACGTTGTTCGGGAAGGGTAACAGAGGAAATGAAAATGTTGCGTAGAGAGTTTCTGATTGCCGCCTCCGCCGCCGCGCTTGGCGGAGTGCGGGCTGGCGCGGTCGTGTCGCGTGACACGGCGGCGAATGTCCGCGTCCCTTCCGCGCCTCGTCTCGCGTTTCAGGTCTATGCCGTCCGCGACCTGTGTGCGCGTGATTTCCCCGGCACGTTGAAGGCGGTCCGGGAAATCGGGTACGAGGGCGTGGAGACCGGACGGTTCTACGGGCTGGATGCGAAGGGGCTGGGAGCCGCAGTGCGCGGTGCCGGACTCGAACTGGTCGCCCTCCAGCTCTATCCGCATACGCTCACGGAACCGAATCTCAAGGAGACGATCCGATTCTGCCAGGACAGCGGTTGCCGCCGCATCAACACCGCCTGGTTCAAGGGAAGCGCGGAGAATGAAAATGACTGGCAGCTTGTCGTGAACGTCATCAACCACGCGGCGGAGGTCTGCGCCCGCGAGGGGATCGCCATCGGTTACCACAACCACGACCAGGAGTTCAGCATTCGCTTCGACGGCAAGGCCGTCTGCGAATGGTTGTATGAACGGTTCTCGCCGCGCGTCCTGCAGGAGTTCGATCCGGGGTGGTGTGTACTGGGCGGCGGCGATCCCTTGGCGTGGCTTGCCTCGCACAGGCGGCGCAATCCCACCGTACACGTGATGCCGGCGATTGCGGATACGGCTGGACTCAAGCCCGGCGGGGCGGGGGTCGCCGCGCCGCGCGACCGTGCCGACTGGTCGCGGCTCATCCCCGCGTTGGTGCGCGACGGCGTGGAATGGTTCGTCGCGAAACCGACATCCTTCCCCGATTCGCTGGCAGATCTCGCTGCGAGCTACCGCACGTTGCGGGGCATTCTCGCATCCGGTGTTGAAGACAAGTAACAAAAGAAAGGAAATGAAAGCATGAAAACGAAACGCTCATTCATTCTCACCCTGGCGGTATTCGCCGTGTTCGCGGCGTTTGCGGAACGGAACGGTCCCTGGCCGAAGGAAAAGGCTTGGGAATGGTACAACGCCCAGCCGTGGATTCGCGGCTGCAATTACATGCCTGCCAGCGCGGCGAACCGCTTGGATATGTGGCAGGAATTCGGCAGCAAGGAACGCTTCGAGGAGATGGATCGCGAACTCGCTCTCGCAGAATCCATCGGCTTCAACGCGGTGCGCGTGTTGTTGGAGGAGAACGGTTTCGGCGCTTGGTACTACGAGCACGACGACTTTCTGAAGAACTTTGAGAAGTTCCTCGCGCTTTGCGCGAAACACAAGATTCGTGCGATCGTTTGCCTCGGCAATGATTGCTCACGTCCGAAACAACTGTGGTCAATCCCGAAACCGGGGGTGCAGCCATGCGACTGGGGTTATCACGGCGCGCGCAAACAGAGCCAGCACGGAAGCTTTCCGGGAGCGATCGGGTACATCAGCGCGGATGATCCGGAACTGAAACCCAAGTTCTTCCAGATGTGCGAAGAGGTGATGGTGAAGTACAAGGAGGATGATCGTATCCTCTTCTGGAACATTTGGAACGAGCCGGGGAACAACGGGCGAGGCAAGGTTTCCGCACCGCTCGTCAAGGAGATGTTCGAACTCGCGTGGAAGATCGGCGTGAAGCATCCCTGCGCTGCCGATGTCTGGACAGGAAGGTTGGAGTCAAATCTGGAAACCGCCGAGGGTGTCGCGGCGGCATGGAGTGACATCATCAGTTACCATTCGTACAGCCCGCTGGCAGCTCAGATCGGCCTTGCAAGACGACTCAAGGAGATGTTCGGGCGTCCGATGATCAATACGGAATGGCTGGCTCGTATCCGCGACTGTAACGTGCAGGATTGCTACCCGTTCTTTGCGCAGGAACGTATCGGTTGTACCTGCTGGGGATTTGTCGCCGGCAAATACCAGACCTACGAACCATGGGAGAGTATGTGGCGGCAGATCGAACGCGGCGGTGGCAAGCACTTCAAGATGACCAAGTGGTTCCATGACCTTTTCCGCCCGTCGCTCCGTCCCTACGATCCGGAGGAGATCGAGATTATCAAGCGCATCAACGCGCAGATGGACGCCGAAAGGAAAGGGGAGTCGCTTCGCGTGAAGATCGCGAAAGCGTGCAAGATTACCGGAGAGGATATGTGGCACGGGTATCGTCGGACGAAATTCGATTTCAAGGGGCGCTCCGCATGGATTGTGGAACCATCCATAACGCCGCTCCAGGGATTGCCCTGGATCTGGTGTCTCCAGTGGCCGGACGCCTTCCCCGAACGTATGGGGACGATAGAACTGGTCAAGGCGGGTTTCCACTACGTGACGATCGACCTCTTCGATACGCGCATGGACGATGCCGGTATCACGGCGGCAGCTGAATTCCAGACCTTCCTCACCGGTACGCTCGGTCTCGCTCCCAAGGCCAATCTCATCGGCATCAGCTGGGGCGGATTCCTTGCCGCGCGTTACGCCGCAATGAAACTGGACAACGTGGCGCGTATCTACCTCGACGGGTCGCTCCTGACTTTCGCGGGATACAGGCCTCCGGAGAGTGTCGGTCTCGGACCGTGGGCGAAGATGCCGCCGCAGGACGGAAACTGGCGCGACGATCCGCGAATGCCGGTGAATCTCGCCCCCACGCTTGCGAAGGCGAAGATTCCCGTGCTGCTGGTTTACGGCGGACAGGACCAGATGATCAAGCCCAACGAAAACAGCCGCCGCTTCGCCGCGAAGTACAAAGCGGAGAACAGCGGAGAGATCGAAGTGCGCGAACGTCCTGAATACGGCCATCATCCGCACGGGCTGGAACCAGGCGAATCCGGCGTCATCACCCGCTTCTTTCTGCCCCGCAAGTAACGAAGGATAGCTGGTAGCTTGCCGATCCGTTCCGAGTTCTGCGCGAGATATTCGGGGAAGCGATACTTGCGGATTATAGTTGATTGTTTCCTCACGCAGAGCGGGAGGGTCGCGCCCCGTCGCGACCGTTTGGGTTGCGTTTCTGAGTTCTAGTCGAGTTGTTCGGGGAAGCGACACGCTTGTCGCTTCACGGGCGTAGTTGATTGTTTCCTCACGCAGAGCGGGAGGGTCACGCCCCGTCGCGACCGTTTGGGTTGCGTTTCTGAGTTCTAGTCGAGTTGTTCGGGGAAGCGACACGCTTGTCGCTTCACATGATGGTAGAATGAAGCGGCAGGAGTGCCGCTTCCCCGATTGGGTACACCCTATCCATGCTCGAAAGCTATTGACTGCTTACTACTGCCTGCTTCCTAGCTCCCTCGTCATCCCAGTTGTCCCAGGGGCGAGAAAATCGCATTTCGCTCACCCTTGTCTGTTCGTTTGGTATATGCTATACTCAATAACTCATTTGCCAAACAGCAACGACAATGACTTTTGCGACAACCAAATTCCGGGCCTTTCTTCCCGCCGCCACGTTTGCGATGGCGGCTGAGTTCCTCATGGGATTGTCGGATTCTGTTATCTGCGGACACATCCTCGGCGAGAACGGACTCTCGGCGGTCAACCTGATGCAGGGGGTGTTCGAGGTCGTAACGTTCGTCGGGATGATGGCTGCGGTCGGAACGAGTGTTCTGTTCGCGACGGAACTGGGTGCTTTGCACGTCCGTCGGGCGCGTGGTTTCTTTACGCTTGGTCTCCTGGCATCCGTGATCTTCGGCTTGCTGGTCGTCGTGTTGCTTGCCGTCGCGCGTACGCCGGTCATCGTCTCTTTCGGGGCTTCGCCGGAGGTTTCGGCCCTGGCCTCTTCCTATTGGTTGTGGTTCCTTCCGGCCGCAATGCTGGAACCGGTCGCCTTTTTCCTCGGGACGATGTGCTACACCGACGGCGATGCACGGCTATCGTTCTTCTCTTACATGGCGCAACTCGGCGGCAACTGTCTGATGTCCATACCGCTGACGATGGCTTACGGCGCAGCCGGATGCGCAGTAGGTTCGGGGCTAGGTTTGTTTCTCGCGATCATCGTCCTGCTGTTCCATTTCCGCAGACGGGGGTGCATGCTGGGCTTTTCGCGGCATTTCCGTTTTTCCGATCTCGTGCGAATCTCTCGCACCTCGCTTGGAGACGCCAGCAAGAACATTGGCAAGGCCATTCTGATGTTCGCTCTCAACGCCTACGTGATCTCGCATTTCGGTTCGGATGCGTTGCCGATTCTTGCGGTCGTGGTGATGACGATCGGCATTTCAGAGGTCTTCAACGGTGTTGCGAATGCTGCCCAGCCGCTCGCGAGCGTCTATGTCGGCGAACGTAACACGGTCTTGACGAAGCGGATCATGCGCGTGGCGTTGGCGACATCGCTACTCGAGGGAGGGAGTGTCATGCTGCTGTTGCTCGCATTCCCGAAGTTGATGCTTCTTCTGGCGGGAATCGGAAATCCATCGATGGTTCCGGAGGCATCGCTTGCGGTCCGTCTGGCGTCTTTCTCCTTGCCGGGGTTGGCGCTTGTTCTGCTGTTCAACTCCTACTACGTCTTCATCGGACGGGAGGGGTTGTCCACGGCTCTGACGCTATTATCCGTCCTCGTGGCCCCGCTCGTGTTCTTTCCCGTTTTCGGTTCGGTCTGGGGCGCGCGCGGCGTTTGGCTTGCGTGTGGCATAGCTCCCGGCGTGTCGTTCGGATTTTTCGCTCTTTATCTGCTGGTGTACAGGGGGCGCCGACGCTTCCCCTATCTTCTGCCGGGAGATCGCGAGGCGTTCATCCACGTATTCGACCTTGAACTTGAGCCAGACGCCGTTTGCGATACCTCGGCGAACGTCGAGTCGTATCTCAGGCAGCGGGGAATCGACAGACTGCGTGCGTCAAAGGCCGCGCTTCTCGTTGAGGAGGCATTGATGGTCGTCCACGACCGCAATTCCGGCAGACGTATCAAAGCGGAGGTGACCGTCGATCTCAACGAAGGGCTGACGCTTATCCTTCGTGACGACGGCGAAATTTTTGACATCACGGACTCGGACGCGCGGATCTCCTCGCTCCGCAGTTATCTCGTCTCCAACCTGATGACGGTGATTCCCAATCGCCGCAACCTTACTACAACCGGATTCAACCGAAACGTATTCAAACTATGAAACCGTATCTTCTTTTGTCACTCGTCGTTCTTCTAGGCTGCTCGGATCAAACCACGAAACAGACCGGTGTTGATCCGCGCGTCACGGATGTGTCGCGTCCACTCGTCTTCGTAACCCATCCGACGGAACCGCCTTTTTCCTATCGGGACAGTTCGGGTGCGCTCGTCGGCAAGGATATCGATCTGGCGCGGCAGATCGCCGCGAAGATGGGCCGGAAACTCATCGTGGAGGAAATCGTTTTCACCGACATCCTGCCGCGGCTCAAGGGAGGTACTGCCGATTTTGGCATAGCCACGATCACAATCACCGATGCGCGCCGGTGCGACGTTGACTTTTCAGAACCGTACGCCAAAGGCGGTGCGTGCTTCCTGTACAGGAAGGATGGAACAAAACCTCGTATGTCGCAGATAGGTACGCTCAATATCGGGGTCGAGTCCGATACGATCCAGGACCTCTATCTCTGCCGCCACGGATGCGATCCGGTGCGATTCATCAACCTGCAAGAGGCGATTGCCGCGCTGGAGAACAACAAGATTGACGCCGTGTTCTACGATGCACCCCTGTTGGAGATACGGGCTAAGGCATCAGGTGGACGCTTTACCGTCACGCCTCTGGAGACACGGGAATTCTATGGAGTCGCCGTGGATAAGCGGCGACCGGATGTGCTTGCGGCGGCGAACGCCGTGATTGCGGAAGGAGGCGCGAAATGACTGCAAGGCATAGCCTCGACCTGAAAATCATTCTCAGTGTGTTGGCTGCGTTTGCGTTGTCCATGGCCTTCACGTGGTTCCTTCACAATCTTCTCTCCGAACGGGATGCCTATGCGCTTATCGACCGCACGTTCAGGAATGTGGAATCCGAGATTACCGATTGCGTCAACGAACGGCTCGTGCGCCAGTGTATGGCGGCACGCGAGCGGCTTGATGAAGGTCATCCCGACGATACGGCGGCGTTGCAGGACTTGGCGCGCGAACTGCGCGTTACCGAGATCAGCTTGGCAGATTCGAAAGGAGACATAGTCCGTTCTTCGGTGCCCGAATATCTGGCCAGTCCCGGTAAGCCTGCCTTCAATTTCGCCGCAGCCGGCGGCAAGGCCGCCCAGATGATGGGCCTGATAGATGGACAGGAGACCGAATACTGCCAGCCGTACCGTAGCAGCGACGTGAACAATGCCTGGCGTAAGTTTGTCGGGGTCTGGCGTCCATCCGGCGGTTTTGTCGAGATCGGCTGCGACGGAGAGGCGCTACGCGGACTCGCCCGCGCATCCATTGTTGACCTTTTCCGCAACTGGCGTGTTGGCGGCACGGGCGGTATCGTGGTCACCACGGGGTCCGGCCTTGTCCTCTCCGACTACACCGACCCCAACCGGGAAGGCACGCAGTGGAGAGAGCCGGACAATTCGTTCTACTGGAAACGGATGGACATCGAGAGCTTTCCCACCTATGTGATGATTCCCAAGGCCTCTGCGGCGGTACAGCGCGATGTCCTTGTCGGTGCCACGGCGACCCTGAACGGCGCAGCGCTCGTGTTCGTCGCACTGCTCGTGGGGATCGTGATCTCCTCCTTCGTCCGCCAGCAGATTCGCGCACAGGCCGCGAAGGAACTGAAGATGGCGAAAGATATCCAGCTCGCGGCGCTGCCGAACGTCTTTCCTCCGTTCCCCGATGAGACACGTTTTGACATCTGGGCGTCGATGGAGACAGCCAAGGAGGTGGGCGGGGACTTCTACGACTTCTACTTCACGGGGCAGGACCGCGTCCTGTTCCTCGTTGCCGATGTCAGCGGTAAGGGAGTCCCCGCCGCGATGTTCATGATGAGGGCGAAGACGTTAATCAAGAGCATCGCGCAGACGGGCAAGCCACTGGTGCAGGTGTTTGAGGAGGCGAACGATGCGCTCTGCGAGGGGAATTCGTCCAACATGTTCGTCACCGTGTGGGCCGGTGAGATCAATACGCGCACTGGACGCGTCACCTACGTGAACGCGGGACACAATCCCCCGGTCGTACGGCACGGCGGCACAGTCGAATATCTGAAGTCCCGACCTTCGCTCGTCTTGGGCGCCATGTCCGGTGTCCACTATCGCGTAGGCGAGCTGCAATTGGAACCGGGCGACACGATCTACCTCTACACGGACGGCATTACCGAGCAGCCGAATGCGTCCGGGGAACTCTACGGGGAGGAGCGTTTGCTGAATACGTTCGCAGCAAGCACCGACCAACGGGATGCCGTACTCGGCGCCGTACTCGCGGACATGCGCCGGTATGCGGCGGACGTGGAGCAGGCTGACGATTGCACGCAGCTTATGATCCGCTATCGCGGAGAACCGGATGTCGTATTCTATGAATACGCGCCGACGATGGAAGACCTCGCGAAGGCAACATCGGATCTCTGCGCCGCCCTTGAACCCGTGCCGGAGAAGATCCGGAATCAGATGTTAGTTGCCGCCGATGAGATATTCGCCAACGTCGTGCGCCATTCCGGTGCGACGAAATGGTCTTTGACCGTAGAGAGAACGCACTATCCCGATTGCGTGCGCCTGATTATCACCGACGACGGCAAGGCGTTTGATCCGCTCTCCCACCGCGACCCCGATACGACGCTCTGCGCGGAAGACCGGGGGGTCGGAGGGCTTGGCATCCTGATCGTCAAGAAGACTATGTCACCCGTCACCTACAGGCGACGGAACGGTATGAACGTACTCACAATGGGGAAAAACTATGGAGATTAAGACCAAATCAGAAGGGGCAAGGCTGACCATCGCCGTCAGCGGACGTGTTGACACCGTGACAGCTCCCGAACTCGAGGCAGCGCTCAAGTTCGGTGAGGCAACGTGTGTCGTGCTAGACCTCGAAAACGTTCCGTACATGAGTTCGGCAGGGCTACGGCTCCTGCTCAGTGCCCACAAGACCATGATCGGAAAAGGCGGCGAATTTCAGATCGCAAACGTCCAACCCACCGTCAGGGAGGTCCTGGACATCACAGGCTTCTCCGACATCCTCAATCTGGTGTAGCCGCATTTCAACTGTGCCGATGGGTTGGCAGGGGAGAAACGACGGTCCTTGTTTGGGCAAGTATTCCTTGCGGTGAGGGAGAAAAGTTTGATATAGTGATGTGCGGAAAGAGAAAGTGTTTCTCCCTTTCGTGAGAAGGGTAAGGACATATTGAATCGTACCTTGTACCCTTCTTGTGCTGCCTTTTATGCCGTTCCCGCGTACGCAGGGGTGTTTTGCACTTTTTCTAACTTGTGTCACAAAAGTGGAGGAGTAGCGACGGAATGCGGTTGACGGGGTTTGATGATTCTGAGCCATTGTTCTACATGCGTACCTTGAAGTGCCTGCCCGGAAAGCAAGCGCTCCCGGTTATCGTGTCTCCGGGCAAATGCGCGATGCCCCTAGCCACACGGGCGATGAGGAACTGTATCCGCACCTTCCACCTCGGTTGCTCCGCCAGTGAGCCGATCAAGCGTTTCACCATCATGCCCGGCCATGTGTACCTGCTGATCAAGATACGCGACCGGCTAGGGTCGCAACTTGCAGGCCTCGACGCAGTGGGTGGCGGTTCTCCTGTGAATCTTGCCCCTGCAAACACTTTGAAAGGAACAACACCATGAAGAAGACACTCATCGCACTCCTCGCGCTCTGCGGCACCGCAACCTTCGCGGATACGCTCTACGTGACGCCCGCCGGCGCCGGCAGCCAGGACGGCTCGTCCTGGGCGAACGCCTTCGCCGGCATCCAGGCCGCCGTCGACGCCGCCGACGCCGCGTATGCCGCCGACGGCACGCTCCACGACATCCTCGTGACGAACGGCGTGTATTCGCGTGTCGCCCTCTCGCGCGACTTCGCGCTCCAGGTGCGCTCCGTGAACGGCGCGGCCTCGACGATCATCGACGGCGAGCGCCCCGTCACGCTCGTGGGCGTCAACTTCAACCCGAGGGAAAGGAACATCGACTTGCCGGTCATCGAGAATGCAGTTGGGGATCTGACAGATGATTAGGGAAATAAGGATAAGGAACTTCAAGAGTTTCGAGGACGCCAGATTGCCGTTGTCCCGCGTGACCGTCTTGATTGGCGCGAATGCGTCGGGGAAAAGCAACGCCCTCGAAGTCCTGAGGTTTGCGGGATGGATGGGGCACGGAGACCGCTTGGATGACATCGAGCGGAAACTCGGCAGGCCCGATTCGATTCGAGGAGGGGTGAGGGATTTGTTTCGGGCCGCACCGAAAACCGCCTTGGCGAAGGATGGGGACGGTGTTCTTGTCGAGGTTCCCCCGGCAAGGCAGGAATTCACGATCGACATCGATGTGGAGTACGGCGACAAGGTCTACAGGTTCCAGCAGACAATCAGGAATGTCGAGTTCAGGGATCATGTCAGGCGCCTTGTGGTTTCCGGGGAGCAGTTGGGGATTTCCGGACGGAAGCCGCCCCTTTTCCGTGTGAAGACCGCGGAAGTCCCCTTGGACTCTGATGGCATTTCCGTCGCATGGGACAATTACAGGCAAGGCAAAAGGCCAATCGTGACCTGTTCCAACCGTCGGGCGATTTTCCAGCAGATGAAGGATGACGACAGGTTTGGGATGAAGCAGGGGACGTCCCCGGTCGCAAGCGCGGCGCGCGCCATATCGGAAATCCTCGACAACATCTTCTTTGTCGCCCCCGAGACTGCGAAAATGCGCGGCTATGTCCAGATTCGGGAAGGAGGCCGCCTTGATGAAGACGGCGGGAATCTCTCCTCCGTGGTATTCAATGTCTGCAAGGACGAGACATCCCGAAGGTGTCTTTTGAAATTCATCAAATCCTTGCCGGAGCAGAACATACAGGGCATACATTTTGTCAAGACATCGGCCAATGACGTCATGGTTGCGCTCAAGGAAGGGTTCGGGGCCGCCCGTCCGACCCCGGCGTCGCTTCTGTCGGATGGCACGCTTCGGGTCTTGTCGATCGGGGCCGTTCTGTTCAGCTCGCCTCCCGGATCGACGGTCGTCATCGAAGAGGTTGACAACGGCGTCCATCCAAGCCGTGCGGAAAACCTTGTCAGGCAAATTTACGACATCGCCGCATCGCGGGACATCCAGGTTGTCATGACAACCCATAATCCAGCGCTCATGGATGCCGTCCCGATGGAAGAGCTTCCGAATGTCCTGTGTTCGTATCGCGACTTGGAATCGAATGTCAGCGGCATCCGCCGCCTGGGCGACCTACCTCAGTATCTGGATCTCGCGATGGGGTCACTGGGCGATGCCGCCACCGACAGGGAGCTTGAGCGCCTTGTGACGGACAGCCGCACGGAGAGGGACTTGCAAAGGCAACGGGCCGCCTGGCTTGAGGATTTCATGGCCGGAAAAGGAGGCGAGCCGTGAAATCGGTCAAGTTGATGGACACCTCGATTCTGTGCGAACTTCTTGAGGTCCCTGCGAAATCCTCTCCCGACGATGCCAGGAAAATCCGTGCGGAGTTTGCGCGATTGGCGAAGAGCGGTGTGCGTTTCATCCTGCCCATTGCCGCCGTGATTGAAACGGGAAACCATATCGCGCAAAACGGAGACGGCAACATCCGCAGGGAAAAAGGGAACGCCCTTGCCAGATTTGTCCGCCAATCCCTGAAGGATGAGTCCCCTTTTCTGAAGCCGCCGTTTTGGAACAAAGACGATCTGGAAGCATGGACGAGCCGCTTCCCCGAAGCGGCAATGCGCAAAATGGGACTTGGAGACGTGTCGATTTTGCGCGATCTTGAAATCGCAAAGACCAGGCTTTCACTGCCAAGTGCGGTTTCCGTTGACATCTGGAGCAAGGATGGGCATTTCACAGCAGCCCTCCCACCTGAAACCCTTTGAAAGGACCAACACTATGAAAAAGATGCTGTCCCAAATCGCCGCAATGCTCGCGGCCACGACCACCGCCCTCGCGGCGGACTACACGATCTCCACGCTCGCCGAGCTGCGCGAGTTCATCGCGTCCACGCAAGACAACGACTACGCGGGCGACACGATCCGCCTCGCGGCCGACATCGACTGCCAGGGCGGCCGGTTCAAC